>JAGDWH010000004.1 GCA_023269765.1 Desulfurococcaceae archaeon | reverse complement strand
GGACTTAGCAAGGTCTGCAGCGGCTTCTGGTGTGTGTACGCCTACTACAATTGGCAGAATTTTGGGTGGCCTGTCTTTGAAGATGTACTGAATGAAAGGCAATTGCACTTCTACGGAGTGCTCTTCGAGGTGGGCATAGGTGTCTAAATCCGCGAGCTCGCTGTTTTCAACGATTTTCTTGCCTAGCTCCGAATCTACTTCGAGCAATCCAAGCGGGGTCTTCCAAGCACCTCCTGGGTACACGGATATGGGCCTCCCATAGCCGGTATGGTTCGTACCAAGTATTACGATGGTTTCTGGAGCACCCCTTAACGCCATGTCATGGTAAGCGTGAGCAGCTACAGGACCGCTATATGTATAGCCGGCGTGAGGAACCACGTAGCCTATAACAGACTTGTCCCTCACTAGAGAAGTCTGCGGTAAGGTACCCGGCCCTAGCCTGTGTTTAAAGGCCCACTCGATTATCTCCACGAGCTTCTTTTCTTCGCGTGGGTAGAAATACCCCGCCACCACGGGGTTTCTAATTCTCACGAAGATCGCCTCTAACCCCTGTTCTAGAGTTAAGATTTGATGTCGTGCTTAATTAACAGCAACATTAATGAGGTACTGATTTTGTAAGACCTAGTTGCGATCTTGCGAGAGAAATACGCGAGTGAGCCCTCAGAGTATTGAGCTACTGTTTTGTTATACTTCAGTCTCGAATGCGCTGGGGGGCTCTGGTAGCTCAACGTCCTTAGGTATAATGCCCCTCTCTCTAAGTACTTGTCTTGTTAAAATCCAGTAAAGCAGGGCCAGGCTCCTCCTGCCCTTGTTATTTGCTGGTATAACCAGGTCTACGTACTCTGTTTTGTTATCTGTGTCCGCGAAGGCCACTACGGGTATGCCCATTTTTGCCGCTTCTTCGAGTGCTTGAACATCTGCTCTGGGGTCTGTTAGCACTACTACTTCGGGCTCGAAGTACCACTTAAGGCTTGGGTTTGTAAATGTCCCTGGGAGGAAGCGCCCTGTAAAAGCCTTGCACTGTAAGTATTGGCACATTTTTTGAACAGGTTTACGTCCATAAAGCCTCACAGAAACAGCAGCTATTTTCGTTGGGTCAAATCTTGCAAGAAACTTACCTGCAATTCTCAGCCTTTCATCGATTTTCTTCACATCTAGTATGTACACTCCATCGGATCTCACTTTGTACACAAAGGGCTCCATGAACTTAGTACATATGTGAGTGCCTATGTGAACTCCTGCTGAGAGGTACTTGTCTATTGGAACGAGGAGCTCTATTACCCCTACTTCTGCTTCTTCACTCACTCAAATCACCTCTATTACGAGATTTTCGGGAAGTACAAGATTTCGTCCGCAATCTCCACGTGAGATAAGAACATTCTTCTGCAACAATACCTCTTCACGCCAAGAGAGTCTAGAACTTTGCTCGGGTGCTCTCCTTGCTTGACTCTCTTGATGTACTCCTCCCACAAGTGCCCTATGGGGGCTCCACAAGTAAAGCACCTGACAGGGAAAAGCACGCCAATCACCTATAGCTCTTCTGCCATCTCCTTCTAGCGCTATACCTGCCCCACTTCTCCGGCTCTGTCTGCCTAGGATCTCCGCTGAGCATTGTTCTGTCATATTCTTTGAAGATCTTCTTCAGCTCTTCACTGTACTCGCTGAAGTACTCAACTAACCCCCTCGCAATAGCCATTCTGCACGCATCAGCCTGGCTCATGACACCGCCGCCTTTTACATTGACTTTTATGTCAATCATCTTTACCAAGTTGCCCGCTAAGTACAGCGGCTCGGCAACCTTCTCCCTTGCCATTTCAATTGGGTATACTTCTAGTGGTACGTTGTTTATCCACACTCTGCCTTCTCCGGGCTTTATTACAGCCCTAGCTATGCTGGTTTTTCTCTTCCCTGTTGCAACGACGATCTTATATGTATGCGTGGATTCGGCTTGCTGACTCACTTCACGCACCCCCTCCATCCCATTGCACGTGCGAGCTCTTCAACTGTTATGAATTCTCCACTAAGCCTAGTATAAGCAGCTTCTGGAAACGTGACAAAACTCTTATTTTGAAGCTCTTTTGGAACGCCCACGAAAACTCTTAATCTCTTAATGGCCTCTCTTCCACGAGGCTTATCCACGGGCAGCATTCCTCTTACAGCTCTCTTGAAGATACTTACTGGACTTCTAGGCCTCCGAATCCCTGACTTCTCCGGGTTTACGTGCGTCTTGACTTTAAACAGCAATTTATATCCGTTAACTACTCTCTGCTTATCTCCGCTCAAAACAGCCTTTTCAATGTTCACGACGTAAACTCTATACCCCGATAGTAGCTTCTTCGCTACAATACTTGCTAGCCTACCCAGAATCATGCCGCTGGCATCTACGTAGAGCACTTTTTCGTGAACAACGCTACTCATGGGCATCACCCTATAATCTTGATACCGCGCCCTTCAGGGTTTTCTTTGAGTAGCTCAAATATACTTATGGCCCTGCCACCAGCCCGCTGTATTTTCTCGATCGCAGCCTTTGAAAAGCCCAAGGCAGCAACCACCACGGGGTGGTCTAATTCGCCCGCGCTCAGTACCTTTCCAGGCACTACTACGTAGTCTCCGGGTTTTGTGTGCCTATTGATCTTGCTCACGTTTACTGCTCTTCTCCTCCTAGAGGATTTTGCCAGTTCTTCTGCAATAGCCCTCCACGCACTTGCATTATATTTCCTGTAGTAGTCTAGTAGAGTCTCTATGAGTAGCCTGAGCGTGAGATTTGTCTTCTTACCCAATTCGATGGTCACAATACAACACCTGCTTTCACTAGTTTCTCTTTCAATTCATCCAATTTCTTTACCAGAATATCTGCGGCCTCTGTAAGAACTCTTTTTGCACTAAGCGCTCCGGTGGGTTCAAGCAACAAGATGAACTCGTCATCTTTGTGCTCGACTTTAATAGCTTTATGTTCGCACACATCTTCGCAGAGCTTGCACAAGCTACACTCGAGAAGCCTAGACTCGTCAACTACAACCTTATCGTTAGATAATACCTTGAAAACAGATCTTGGACACGCATCAACGCACTTGTAGCACTTAGTGCACAGTTCCTCTCTAATGGTTATTGTGGGAACGTACTTGTGAGCAGCAATGCTGACAGGACTCCACTTAAAGTGCTCTTTACCTCTTCCCAGTCTCGCGAGGGCTTCGAGTTTTACTCTCTGTCCCTTAATTAACTTGAGTATTGGAATGTTCTTGTATACTGGGACCACGTCGGGATCACTTGGAATGAGGTCTCCGCTGTAAATAGTCAGGACACCGCTCTCGGGGCCTTCGGCCTCTAAATCGAACTTTGCAAAGCAATCTGGAGAAAAGACCTTCCTAGCTCCTGCTTCTGCGCACTCTTCCGGCGGCTTGTACTTTAGGTGCGCATTTTCGCTAGTTAGCGGTATTAAGCCCAGTCTATGGGCAATGTACTCGTCGTAAAAGACGCTCGAGTTTTCAACAAATATCACGTAGTCTATGGCCATTGTGCTGACCTCGCTCATCGCAGCCCTCCTAACGGAGTTCACGACGTGTAACGGCAACCCCTTAATTAGCATTTTAAGCCTTAGTGGCGCGCGCTCTAGTACTTCTACTCTTATTTTCAAGGTCTCACGCTGCTCTAGAGCCTTCTACCCCTCCTGCCACCAGGCCTTCTCGTGGTGTCGTGTGGTATTGGCGTCACATCTTCTATTCTCCCAATTATAAAGCCCGATCTCGCGAGGGCTCTAATGGCGGCCTGAGCTCCGGGTCCTGGCGTTTTTGGCCCATGACCCCCAGGGGCTCTTACTTTAATGTGTAGAGCAGTAATGCCTTTTTCCATGGCTTCTATTGAGGCTTTAGATGCAGCTAGCATGGCTGCATAGGGGCTTGGTTTCTCGCGGTCGGCCTTGACGACTCTACCTCCACTCCAAAAGCTCACGGTTTCCGCGCCTGAGAGGTCTGTTATGTGTATTATCGTGTTGTTAGAACTACTGTAGATGTGCGCCACTCCCCACTTGAGCTCTCTAAGCGAAAATGCCACTCGGTATCACCTCGTTAAGCGCCACTCTGAGACTCTTGTAAAGCCTCGACCCGTGTGCTCTTGTAGTAGTAGTTGATGAGTGGCTCCTCGTCTATGGGGACCAGGTAGCCGGGAGACCTAATTCTCCTGCCACCAATTGCTATGTGGCCGTGCACGATGAGCTGTCTTGCTTCGTAAATAGATTTAGCAAGCCCCTTCCTATAGACTATTGTTTGAAGCCTCCTCTCGAGCAAGTCTTCAACGCGCAGATTCAGAACATCATCGAGCTTAGCACCTTCCTTGAGCAATCCGAGTTTAACGAGCCTACTTATCAGCGCCATCCCTCCAGCCTCTCTGACCTCAGGCGGTGCTGCGAGAAGGGACCTTGCCCTATGCCTAAAGCGCCTAATTATGGATAAGGCCTTCCAAAGCTCTCTCTTGTTTCTCAAACCATAAAGCCCGAGGAGCTGCGACTCTTCTATTAGTCTATCTTTACGCCAGGGATGCCTCGGCCCTTCCCAGGTTCTTCTAGACTTCTTAGGGTCGCCCATGCTTAATCAGCCCTCTACTTCCCAGAGCCACCCGTTGGTGCCGTCTTCTTCCTCCTGACACCAACTGTAACTCCAACTCTACCTGTGGTTCTAGTCCTCTGGCCTCTTACCTTAAGACCGAGTGCATGCCTTATGCCATGCCAGCTCTTAATCCTCTTTAAGCGCTCGATGTCTTCTCTCACGTAGTAAATTAGCTGAGCACCATAGAGGTGCATGTCTAGGCCTGTTGCACAGTCTTTTCTGCGGTTATACATCCACGCGGGAATGCCATATTCATTTGGGTTTTTGACAACGCGCTCAATTACCTTAATTTCCTCGTCTGTTAAGAAGCCAATTTTCATTTGTGGATCTAAGTTAAGGGCTCTGCATACGGCTAGTGCGAAATTGTAGCCTACGCCCTTAACTGACGCTAAGCCATAAATTAATGGAAGCTCTCCATCTACGTCCGTATCAAGCACTCTTATTATTCCTCTGAACGCTCTCGACATTTCATGCACCGCATAGTAAGCAATTTTGTGGTACAGCCTACAACCTGGACAAACTAAAAGACGTAAGTTGCTTTTAAAGGTTAGCAATTACGCGCCTTCAGAGCAGATGTAAACTCCCATACCGTTCAAAGAGTAGTATGCTTAGAAAGCAGAGCGCCGGGGGCGGGATTCGAACCCGCGCGGGGGCCACCCCCACTGGCTCTCCAGGCCAGCCCCTTAGGCCGCTCGGGCACCCCGGCTTCAAAAATAGTTTTAGTTGTAGTTAGGAATTTAAGCCTAGTTCTTGTTTTCAGAGCTCCATTTCTATCCATAGTTCTGGCGGCACTCTCAGCCTAATTAGCTGCTTCATTACTCTCTCGTCTTCGGCTATGTAGAGAAGCCTCTTGTGAATTCTCATTTCCCATTTTTCATACTTCTTCTTGCCTTCACCATGTGGGAGTTTTAGTGTTCTAATTGTAAGCCTCTTAGTTGGCAGTGGTACTGGACCACTGACCTTAACTCCGCTTTTCTTTGCAATATCCACTATCTTAGATATGAAGTCTTCTAAGACGCGTACATTAGTGCTCCACATTTTGATCTTAACCATTCTCACAGCAGACATGGTGTGCACCGCGTTAAGCAGTTCCATAAGCACAAACTAGTTGCTGCTAAACACTATAAAAAGCTCTTTACTTTGCTGTGCTTCAGGGATTATTGTGCTCTCCTACTTCTTTATTGTTACTTGAGCTGGCTTCACGTCGAGTACTTGGCCTATGCCAACGGTCTTGCCCATATCTCTCATTGCAAATCTTCCAAGTCCTGGGAACTCCGCGTACTTTTCAACTACTAGTGGCTTAATGGGCTTGAACTTGACTATTGCAATATCGCCTTGCTTAATGAACTGCGGGTTCTTTTCGAGTTCTTTACCCGTTCTCGGGTCTATCTTCGCAACTATTTCTGTAATTCTGCAAGCAACGCTTGCTGTGTGTATGTGTATTACAGGAGTGTAGCCTACTGCTATGGCGGTTGGGTGCCAAACGATCATCACTCTCGCTGTAAACTCGTCTGCTACTGTTGGCGGGTTCGTTGGGTGTCCAACAACGTCTCCTCGTCTAACGTCCTTTTTCTCAACGCCCTTGAGGTTGAATCCGATGTTGTCTCCAGGCTCGGCCTTTTCTATTCTCACGTGGTGCGTCTCAATAGACTTTACTTCAGCGGGTAGTGCAGGTGGCATTACTACTACTCTATCGCCCGTCTTTAAGACACCGGTTTCTACTCTTCCCACAGCAACAGTACCCACTCCAGATATCAAGTAAACGTCCTGTACTGGTATTCTCAAAGGCTTGTCAATAGGCTTTGGAGGCACTTGCAGCGTGTCCAGTGCTTCGACAAGAACGGGCCCGGTGTACCACGGCATATTAGGCGATCTCTCAATCAAGTTTTCGCCTGTCCACGCAGATATTGGTATGAAGGGTATTTTGCTTGGATCGTAGCCAATGCTCTTAAGGAACTTAGAGAGTATTTCAACTATCTCCTTATACCTCTTTTCACTATATGGAGGCTCGGTGGCATCCATTTTGTTTACTGCTACAATTAGCTGGTTTATGCCCATGGTCCTAGCTAATATTGCGTGCTCTCTTGTTTGACCCTCAGCACTCATGCCAGCCTCGAACTCGCCTTTTCTGGCACTGACAACAAGTATTGCAGCGTCTGCCTGGCTGGCACCGGTAATCATGTTCTTGACAAAGTCTCTGTGCCCTGGTGCATCAATTATTGTGAAGAAGTACTTCTTTGTTTCGAACTTCATGTATGAAAGCGCTATTGTCAGACCACGCTCTCTTTCTTCCTTTAGCCTGTCGAGTAGCCACGCGTACTTAAAGCTTTCTTTACCCGTTTTCTTTGCAAGCTCTTCAAGTTCTCTTAGCGTTTTTTCATCGAAATACCCTAGACGATACAGTAGCTGCCCTGTCATAGTGCTCTTGCCGTGGTCTACGTGCCCTATTATTATTAGGTTCAAGTGCGGTTTCTGTGGTACGCTCATGACTACTATCACCAAGTCCGGTATCTCACTCATACCCTGTATTGGCTTATAAAGCTTATAGTACCCTTAAAAGTATTCGAGAACCCTAGATGGCAAGTTTAGGCTTTAGAGTAGGCGAGGTTAAGACGAAAAGAAAAATGACTACCTGCTACTTAATGCTATTCTCTCTATTTCTTCTTTCTTTTGTATTGCGTAGCTTTTTGGATCGTTGCTGGCAGCGAGAATTATTTCATCAGCGAGGGCTTCTTCTATTGGTAGTGGATTGTTGAATGCCTTAAGACGCGCACCTTCAGCTATGTGCTTTAGGGCCGTATCGACGCGTCTCTGAGGTGAGACATCTACTGATACGTGGTATGTTATGCCACCATACATTATTCTAGTAGTGTCTTCACGAGGCGCAGCGTTCTCAATTGCTCTAATGAGCACTTGTATGGGGTTTTCGCCTGTTTTTAAGTATATTATGTCGAGGGCTTTCTTCACGATGTTGTAAGCCAAGTGCTTTTTACCAGTATTTCTACCTGGATACATGAGCTTGTTTATCAGCCTCTCGACAATGGGTACTTTGGATTTTCCAAACTTTCTGTGCTCGTGCCTGCCTCCTGTGTGAGGCAACCGCACTGGCTTTAAGCATATGTACCTCTTGAGACTCGGGTCTCTAACTTCAATAAAGTCATAGCTCCACTTACCAAAGAGCTTAGGCTCGCTTATTTCAAGCTTTACTACCTGCCCGCTCACGAAATCACCAAGCTACCTCACTGGTTTCTGCTTCTTACCCAGCCAAAGAGCCTTTAGAGACACGCCATTGACCATGACTACCCTGTACTTGACACCCGGAATGTCGCCCATGGAGCCTCCGAGAGTGCCGCCAATGCCCTCTATAATTACTTCGTCGTGCTCGTCTATGTAATTTATGCCGCCATCGTAGGGCACGAAGGCAGTCACAACTTTTCCATTTTTGACGAGCTGAACCCTCACGCACTTCCTCATAGCAGAGTTTGGTTTACGTGACTCTACTCCAACTTTTTCGAGTACAATGCCCCGTGCCATTGGGGCTCCTTCGAGGGGGTCTTTTATCAGTCCCTGCTTTCTCAGTACGCGGTTTCTATACTCGCGCTGGTACCACCTAAGCTTTTTCCTCTTTTCGATTAGCTTACGCGCTGCGTACATTCCACTCGGAGACTTCTTTCCTGGCACCGATAAGCACCCCACATACTTCATTTAAACGAGCTTTTTAAGCTATTATGATGGAGTCTATGCCAAAGTGCCTCTTTAAAACAAGTCTTGCCCTCTGGACATTTCTTCCGTTTTTGCCAATAGCTATTGCCTTGTCGGCAGGGTTGACGGCTACATAGACTATTTTAACGCCATTAGGCCTCTCAACAACTCTCACATCTGTGACTCTCGCGGGGGCTAAGGCGTACTTAACTTGCTCTTCGAGCTTATCACTATAGCCTACTACTTCGATAGTCTTGCCAAGTATTTTACTTAGCTTTTGAACAAAGAAGCCCCGCGAACCTATGGCCCTTCCCACCTCGTCGGGGTTTACTAGAAATATCACGCGGTTGTTTTCATTATCAATTATGCAGTCCCTCACAGTAACGCCTGTTATTTCACTGAATAAAGCCATATACCTGAACTCTTCGGCAGTTATTTTAACGCTGCTTTTACTCACTGGTCTCAGCCTCCCTGGCTAGTTCGAGTATGTTGGATTGACCGGGCTCGATAATTGCAAGAGCAGCTACGCTGTGGGGGCGCCCAATAATAGTTCCAAGCTCCATGTTAGTGCCCTCAAAAATCACTACGGGTATTTTGCTCAACTTAGCGTAGTACACTAGGTCACGCTTTACTTCGGGCGGGGTATTAGCGGCCATAACTACTAGTTTCGCCTTTCCATGTAGTAGTAGCTTTGCAACTCTTCTAGTTCCATAAACCACTTGGCCCGTTCTTGCCGCTACTTGGAGGGCTTTAACGAGATCTGGCTTAAGCAAACTACTCACTGCCCTCACCTTCGTGCTCTTTACGCTTAACTGCAGGTGAAGCCATAAACAGCTGGACTATGCCAGTACCTACAGGTACTATCTGGCCTATTATAACGTTTTCTGTTACTCCCTGTAGCAAGTCTTCCTCGCCTGATGCAGCACCTTCTACGAGTTTTTGAACAGTTGTTTCGAAAGTAGCTCTTGCAAAAACGCTTGGCTTTTCACCCGCAATACCCATTCTGCCAACTTGTCTTATGTGGCCAGTCCACGTCATTGCATCAGCTAAGAGCATTATGTGGCGTATGTTGACGTCGAGGCCCTGGTCGTCTAAGGTGTTCTTGATTTCTCTTATAATAGCCATTCTAGCGGCTTCGATGCCCAGCACTTTCTCGATTTCGTGTATGTCATTTGTGTAGACTCTCCTCCACTCGACTCCCGGCAACCTCATGACTTCTTCGAGATTGCTTCCCTCAGCTATTATCACGTATTCATCGCCTCTTCTTTGAATGATGGTCTTCCTTATCCCCTTTATGCCCTTTATCATCGTGTTAAGTATTTTTGCTCTAAGTTTCTCTATCTTCGCTGGGTCTAAGTAGTCGCTACTGAGAATTATTCTTATTTCGAGTGGGTTGTCGGGCGAAATAAGTACTTCACCTACGTCAGCGCCTCTGAGCGCTTCGGCGACCTGCTCTGTGGTTAGTCCCTTATCTGCCAGCATGCTTGAGTCTAGCATGACGGTTGCAGTGCCTTCTGCGTAGTCGATACTCAGCTCGCTTGCAACGTTCTCGACGTATGTAGCCTCTATGGCTCTGGCGATTTCTCTTACTTTTTCGAGGTTTCTCCTGTACTCTTCTACTAAGTAAATCTCCATTATTGGGGTCTCTGGGCGCTTTTTGGCATCAACAATTTCTATGAGCCTTGGTAATCCTAGAGTTACGTTATACTCCCTAACACCGGCATAGTGGAACACTCTGAGCGTCATTTGAGTTGAGGGCTCTCCTAGGCTCTGCGCAGTAATAGTGCCAACGGCTTCGCCTGGGTCTATTAAGGCACTACAGTAGCTCTTGTAAACATCATCGACTATACGCTCAATCTCGTCAACCGTTAGCTTGTATTTTTCAACGGCTTTCTTGAGCTTTTGTTCTAGCTCGTTATACACGGATTGAGGTAGCCTGTCTTTAAACTTGCTGAGCACAACTAGTAGATCCTCCTCAGTAGCAGCCCTGTTCATTTTCTCCACCCTACGTGCTTCTCTATTATTCTATCAATGTTGACGGCCTTTCCATGGTCGCTCTTCATTGGGTCTACGCCGTCGTCTCCGTACAAGAACTGTATGATTTCGCCAGCAGCAGTCCTGACCGTTCCGTCATAGAAGACCCTGAGATCCTGTAAGGCATTGATAAGCCTTCTCTGCATGTAACCGGATTGGCTTGTTCTCACGGCAGTATCGATTAAGCCCTCTCTACCCGCTGCTGCGTGGAAGAATAGTTCTATGGGGCTTAAGCCGTCGACAAAGCCTGACTTCACAAACCCCCTAGCATTAGCGCTTATATCTTCGGGTTTAAAGTGAGGCAGCATTCTCCCTGCATACCCTCTGCTAAGCCTCTTTCCTCTCACTGTCTGCTGTCCTAGTAGGCCGCTCATCTGAGTTAAGTTAATGGGGTTGCCCCTTGCACCAGTACGAGCCATTATAACAACTGGGTTGTTAAGCTTGAAGTGACTTGTGATGACGTCTGCTACTTTATCTAAGAGCCTCTTTGAAAGCACGTCTATAATGTCATCTTCTAAGCTTTCTTCTAGCGTCTTACCTGGTCTAGGAGTGAGCTCGCCCCTTCTATACATAACTATGAGCTCTTCAGTATTATGCAGGCCCTCTTCCACTAGTTTACTTACGGCTTCTTTTGCTTCGGCGCTCAACGTTAAGTGGTAGTATCCCATTGTAAAGCCATTTATTTCGCACATCTTAATGAACATCTTGTAGACCTTGTCCATGAAGAAGCGTCCATAGTCCTCTCCATAGTCTTTTATCAGCCAGTGAACAATGTTCTCGGGCTCTTCCCTGCCGATTGTGGCCTTGTCTAGAACCCCTTCAAGCAATAGACCCCTCTTTATTATTACAATGCTATCGTGCGGGCAGTCCTCGTCAAGGCATCTCAATACAGCAGCACTACTTATCTTGGCATTTCTCTTGTAGCTGAAGTCTTTTGGCAGGAATATCGAGATTAGCTGCTTTCCTGTCCAGCGCTCTTTGGGCTTGAGAATAGCAGGTTCGGGAAGCTCCCCCAAGTACCCAGTTGCGGCAAGTATTGTTGCTGCTTTGTCCTTACTGAGCAGAGTCGACTTTATAGTGAGCAGGTAAGCACCACTAATATAATCCTGAAGCCCCCCTATAATGGGCCCCCCATATCTTGGTGTCAAGATGTGCTTTTCAACGAGCATCAACAATCTAGCTTCGGCTCTAGCTTCCTCGCTTTGAGGAACGTGGAGGTTCATCTCGTCTCCATCGAAGTCGGCGTTGTATGGTGGGCACACCAGCAGGTTTAACCTAAAGGTCTTGCCTGGAAGAACCCTCACTACGTGAGCCATTACTGATATTCTGTGTAGCGAGGGCTGTCTATTGAATAGCACAATATCTCCATCGAGTAAGTGCCTCTCAACAATATACCCGGGTTCCAGCGACTCGGCTACCGCTTTGCGGTCAACGTATTTTAGGCTAATCTTCCTTCCATCAGGTCTGATTACGTAATTCGCGCCGGGCCATACATCGGGGCCGTTCAATACAAGTTTTCTCAGGAACTCTATGTTCCAGGGTGTAACCTTCTCGGGAACAGTGAGTGTTTTAGCTACTTCCTCGGGGACCCCCACTTCGTTTATACTGAGGCTTGGATCAGGGCTTATTACCGTCCTCGCTGAAAAGTCTACGCGCTTCCCTCTCAGGTCTCCTCGGAATCTGCCTTCTTTGCCCTTTAGCCTTTGAGCAATGCCTTTCAGCAGCTTACCACTCCTGTGTCTAGCTACGGGTAACCCGGAGACTTCGTTATCGAAGTACGTAGTTACGTGGTACTGGAGGAGCTCCCACTCCTCTTCAATAATGGCACTTGGCGCACCGCTTTCAATGTGCTCTCTCAGCCTATTGTTTACTCTTAAAATATCGACTAGCTTGTGAGTTAAGTCATCTTCGCTCCTAATGCCCGTCTCTAGTGTTACAGAAGGTCTTACAGATCTCGGCGGTACTGGGAGGACCGTTAAAATCATCCACTCAGGTCTAGCTTCCTTGGGATCTCCGCCTAAGAGTAGGACATCCTCATCGCTTATTCTTTCAAGCCTTTCCCTGATTTCGCTAGGAGTTAGTTTTCTCAGGCCCCATTCTGTTTGTAGATAGAATGTGTGCGGCTTTTCTAATTTGATCTTTTGAGCCGGCGCTCCGCAGTGAGGACATGCTGCCGCACTTGCAGCCTTTCTCTTGATGTACTCGTGTAACCTCTTCTTCAGGTACGTAAGCCCGAGTTCTTCGAGGTCTTTCACTAGCTTAAGGTATTCCTGTCTCTCTTCTTCAGGTATTTTAAGCCTTCCGCACTCCCCACACGTGGCTCTTAAATAAGCGAGTATGTGTTTTGTAAAGGCTACGTGGACAACTGGCTTGGCAAGCTCTATGTGGCCAAAGTGCCCAGGGCAGCTATCTCTGGTGTTTCCGCAAATAGGGCATACTTCTCCTGGCTCAATAGCGCCCATTCTCCTATCCATTATTCCTCCATCTATTGGCATTCCATCGTTGTCGTAAACGTCTGTCATTACAACTGACGTGACGCTCATTCTGCGCATTTCTTCGGGTGAGAGCACGCCAAGCTTTATTTTAGAGACCTTTGTAGTAAGCAAGGAGCTCACCTCGCGCTACTTAAGTCTTCGACATACAGCCGAGGCCTTATACCAAAGCTCATGAGCTCTTGTAGTAGCAACTTAAAGGCGTACGAGACTTCAACTACTCTAAATTCTGCCTTGTCTTTGTGTACTGGGCACACAAATACCCCCCTGTTTTTGTCGTAGTATCCCATAAGCCCGCACTCCGCGCACACGTATATTCTCGTTAAATCACTTCTCTCCCTCATCGTTTCGCGGAGTAGTATCGAGGCTCCGTGGCCCACGAGGCAGTCGACTTCCATTTCTCCCCATCTGAGGCCTCCTGCCCTAGACCTTCCTTGAGTTGGCTGTCGTGTGAGTATTTGAACAGGTCCTCTAGCTCTAGCGTGTATTTTGTCTGCAACCATGTGGTGCAGCTTTTGGTAGTAAACCACGCCGATAAATACCGGCGATTCTAGCTTCTCTCCAGTTCTACCATCGTACATGACTTCGTCGCCATTCGGCAAGTAGCCATGCTTCTTCAGTACTATTCTCAACTTGTCGAAGTCTTTTTCACCATAGAACCCTGTTGCATCTACAAACTCGCCCATCAGCGCAGCAACCTTACCGGCTATAGACTCCAGTAGCTGACCTACAGTCATTCTACTTGGAAACGCGTGTGGATTTATTATGAGATCAGGTGTTACGCCTTCTTCAGTAAATGGCATGTCGTACTGAGGTACTAGTAGGCCTACTACGCCTTTCTGACCGTGTCTAGATGCGAATTTGTCGCCTAGTTCCGGTATTCTCAGGTCTCTGACTCTGACTTTAATTAGCTTGTTGCCCTCGTCGTCAGATGTTATGACTACTACGTCTACAACGCCCTTCTCGCCATGTCTTACGGCGACGCTGGTGTCTTGCCTCGTTAGTCCTCCAACACCATATTCCTGGGCACTGAAGAACCTGGGCGGGCTTACTTTACCCACTAGTACTTGTCCTCCGTGGACTTCTGTCTCTGGTGCTACTATTCCATCATCCTCGAGCAGTTCGTATGCTTGGTGTCCTCTATAGCCGCGGACGCTTGCGGGGGGTATTGTTATCTCGTCTTGTATTCCACCAGGGTACTTATATTCCACAGTTGAGTAAAGCCTGAAGAACGTAGATCTGGCAAGACCTCTATCAACACTGCTCTTGTTTAATATTACGGCATCTTCCATGTTGTAGCCTGTGTAGGTTAAGACAGCTACTACGAAGTTCTGTCCTGCAGGCCTCTCTTCGTATCCTATCGCTTTAATGGCTTTTGTCGTAACGAGGGGCTTTTGCGGGTAATGGAGGAAGTGCCCGCGCGTATCAACCCTTCTCTGGAAGTTGGCACTGCTTAGTCCTAGAGCTTGCTTAGCCATGGCCGCTTCGTACATGTTTCTCGGGCTTTGGTTATGCTCTGGATAGGGTATTATCGAGGCGGTTATGCCGAAGATTCCGGGAGGCCACAGCTCCAAGTGCGTATGCTCACTAGTTACTTGATCTGGCGTGAGAGCTACGTAGGCGTTCTCCTCCTCATCGGGGTCTAAGTACTCTATTACCCCCATTCTAACGAGGTCGTCGAACGTGAGTTTGCCTTCCTTAAGCATTTCTACGTGCTCTTTTGTTAGCTTTGGAACACCGTTTTCCACTACTATCAATGGCCTCCTAATGCGCCCTGCATCCGTGTTGACTACTACTTCGTGTATGTGCTTTACCTGTAAGTGTGCGACGTTTACCTCGTGGCTTAGCTTCCCCCTTCTTCTCAGTGTTCTAATGGTCTTAACTAACTGCTCTGGGTTCGGGTGGTAGCCTATTAGCTTTCCGTTTAGGAATACTCTAGCCCAGCTCGCGTACTCCTCTACAGACTCTCCTTTATCCAGCTTCTCGAGCACGGTATCTAGGAAGCCCTTTACTAGCTTGCCTTTTACTTTCTTTGTAACAATGGGCATTGTGCCTAGCTCGTAGAGCAGCTCTTCAACGTTCTTGTCGTCTATTCCAACGCTCACATTGACTAGTAGTGCGAGGTTTTTGACTAAGCCTATGTTTGCCCCTTCTGGGGTTTCAAAGGGGCATATCCTGCCCCACTGTGTTCCATGGAGCTCTCTTGCTTCGAAGTGTGGTTGTCCACGTGCAAGTGGCGACACAACTCTTCTTAAGTGACTAAGCGTGCTGAGGTAGTTTGTGCGATCCAGCAGCTGGCTAACGCCGGTTCTTCCACCGGGCCAGTTACCTGTTGCCATGGCGTGCATAATTCTATCAGTAATCAAAGTGTGCTTAAGAGTTCGCTTTAGGTCTATTCTACCCGTCTTAGACAGCTGCTTTTCCGCGTCTTTTGCAACTTCTCTCGCAAAAGCCGTCAGAGAAGTTCTCAAGAGCGTCGCCAGTAGATCGCCTGCTAGCTTGAGCCTCTTATTTCTGTAGTGGTCCTTGTCATCTGGCTGCCTATAGCCAAGCATCAGCTCTATGATTCTCGCGATCATCTGGCCTATAAACACGGCTTTGAGTATCCGGGTTTCTTTGCTGAGGTCCGTGCCTATGTGTGGCAGCAGGCGCTCGGCGAGGAACCTCTTTGCCGCGTTAATTCTGTCTTCACGAGGTCTTCCCGGGGCTAGCTTTGAGCCTATGAAATCGAGGGCTTCTTCGACGATCTTCTTCTTGTGCTCTTCAATGTATTCCTTGATCTTGTCCTCGGGCGTGTTGGGCGGTATTTCGAGCTTTGGTAGGGCTTGTTCTGCTTGAAGTATTGACGGAAGCAAGTAGTCGTGGTATACTGGGTCTAGTCCAACAGCATAGAGTATTTCGCGAGTATCAAGCCCTAGAGCTATCATTAGTATAACGGCAGGTATTTTGTGTCCTCTAATGTTTGCGTAGAATATACCGTCTTTCTTGCGGTCTATGATGAGTTGCGACCTACGTCCCTTTGTAGCGCTTATTACTTTTGCTGTGTGAGTTATGCCTGTTCCTTCCTGCCCGTAATCCACTAGAATAGTGTTGCTTGCCAAGTCTTCCTGAGCTACGAGCACTTTTTCGCTGCCATTTATAATGAAGTACCCACCAGGGTCTTTCGGATCCTCGCCTAGTTGTACTAGTCTTTCAGGCGTTTCCTTGCTCAAGGGGTCTATTTCAGATTTAAGCATTACAGGCAAGTACATTAACTTGGTGTCGACTTCCTCGGTAACGCCTTTGCAGTCTAGTCTTATAGTCACATTTACTGGAGCCATGTAAGTTAGGTTTCTAATTCTACACTCGAGAGGAGTCTTTTCTTGTGTTGTACCATCGATTTCTATCCAAATAGGCTTTCCTATCTTTGGCTTTTCTATGTAGAGTACGCAGTTTTCAGCTATGGGTATTTCTCCAAATTCTTCAATAATTGATGGAAGCACTTCGTTGATAAATCTGTTGTAGCTATCTAGGTGCTGCCTGACAAGCCCCTTCTCTCTTAAGTACTTCTCGGCGATTATCCAGAGGTCTTCACGTGTGAGTTTACTTGGGTTAGCCTTGGGCTCGCTCAAGACCTCTTTGTCACCTCAACGACTACGTATCTGTAAGCAACAGATACGCCCGCAGTAGGACTCTTCCTAATTATTCTTATTATATCTCCAGGCTTAGCCCCTATGGCCTTTACTACTGGGTCGTTAGCAGATATCCAGGGTAGTTGCCAGGGCTGAACACCGAGCTCTTTTAAGACTTTTAGTGCTTCTTCCGGTGACAGGACTTCGTGCTTAGGCACAAGCTCGTGTTCCAGGATATTCACCTGCTTAGACATAGTCCGGCAACAACCCCCTTAAGCATCACTACCCAGCATACTAAACAATTTAGTGGCTTTTAAAGGGCATCTTAGACCCAACTCTGCTTACGCCTAAGAGAGGAGAGGAGTGGAATGGACCGGCCGGGATTTGAACCCGGGACCTCCCGGATTCTGGCAGGTTGTTGCCAACCGGGCGCTCTTCCAGGCTGAGCTACCGGCCCGCACTCACTTCTAGCTAGTTAGCTTCTAGGTTTATAAACATTACGTACTTCAACAAATTGCTTTTATACCATTCATGAGGCACTACCTCTGAGAGGTTCCAAGCCGGAGTTCTCTAGGAGGGCTTTAGGCTTGCCCTCTAGCTGGAGGCTGTCCGAGCATTAACGCTTTGGGTTGCGCTTATGTCGGACTACGACATAATTGAAGAAATAATAAGGAAGCGGGGGCTGGCATCCAAGATATTTGCTAACAGAGAAATACTCCACCCAGACTATATACCAGACACTCTGCCGCACAGAGAAAAGGAGATTGCCAAGTTGGCAGAGATACTCGTTGTATCTGCCAAGGGCGAGAAACCCAGCAATGTTTTCTTATATGGGCTAACGGGGACGGGTAAAACTGTCGTGGCTAAGTACGTCGTCAAGAAGTTAGTTGATAAGGCTGCACCTCTTGGAGTAAAACTCAACTACGCGTACGTCAACACGAGGAAAATGGACACAGCATACAAGGTGTTTTCTCAAATAGCTTCGAGCATTGGTTTAAGAGTACCACATACAGGACTAGCGCTAAGCGAGGTTTATAGAAGGTATGTTAACGCTCTTGAGAGCTGGGGAGGGCTTCACATAGTGGTCCTCGATGAAATAGACTACTTCGTGAAGAAAAACGGAGATGACGTGCTCTACAAGCTTCTGAGAATAAACGAGGATCTCTCAAAAGCTAAGGTCTCGATTGTTGGAATAACCAACAACCTCTACTTCGTCGAAAACCTGGATCCACGCGTTCGCTCGAGTCTTGGAGAAGAAGAGATAGTATTCACGCCCTACAATGCAGAGCAGCTCTACACTATATTGAAGCAGAGAGCTGAAAAAGCATTTAAGCCTGGTGTGATTGACGATGGCGTGCTCTCCTACTGTGCAGCACTGGCTGCCAGAGAGCATGGTGATGCCAGAAGAGCACTAGATTTGCTGAGGATTTCGGGTGAAATAGCAGAAAGAGAGGGTGCGGAGGTTGTCACTATAGAGCACGTCAAGAAAGCGCTCGTTGAAATAGAAGAAGGCAGGGTCTTTCAGGCCATAGCGTCTCTTCCACTACACCAGAAAATTGTTCTCAAGGCCGCTGTGAGTACTGCTTTAAAGAAGGGGTATGCAACGACCGGCGAGGTTTACCAGGTGTACGTAGAGGAGGCTAAGAAGAAGGGCTTAGAGCCGCTTACAATGAGGCGCGTTAGTGACATACTGCTACAGCTTGACATGATGGGGCTTTTAATCGCCGAAACTGTGAGTAGAGGAAGATACGGCGTTACAAAGCTAATTAGGGTTAAGAGAGAAGTAGCAGCAGTAGCAGAGAAGGCGCTGAAGGATCTTGAGGCCTAGTAGTATAGAGGCTTACGACGACGGCTACTTTCCACGCGCGCATAAGGGCGGAAAGGGGTTCACGAGTATAGCGGGGGTCTTAGCAGACAGCCCAAGCAGAGCTGTCAAACTTGCCTGGAGCTTTGTGAGAGTCGATGCAAATACTAGCGAGAAGACCATAATTAACATCTCCAACCTTCTCGGCGGCGATGTCATACTCCTCGATGGCGTAACATATGCAGGCTTCGACGTTGTAGATCCCGAGCGCCTATATGTCTCAACAGGAAAGGCCGTCATCGCCATACTAACGCACCCACTCAATTTAAGTAGAATAGAGAGAGCACTAAGAAAGCACTTTGCTGATTGGAAAGAGAGGTTTACTACTATAAAGAGCGTCTACGAAAAGGCATTCTACGTAGAAACCCCTTGGAGAACCCTCCGAGTATACTCGGTAGGCATCGCAGTGGACAACGCCACAGACTTCATAAGAAAGCTCTGCATATACAGCCCCATACCAGAGCCACTTAGAATAGCCGATAAGGTAGCCTCAGCAATATCGCGTAGCATTTATAAGTACTACGAGTAACCTACTTGCTTACCCGCTCTCTGCACATTTCCGTATTACCCGTAAATCCCTATACTTTTAATAGGAATTGCGCTAATTCAGCATGGGATGCGCTTGTAGGTGAGGTACTTGAGTAAACCTGCTTATAGTACTACGCGAGAAGAAGTTCTTTTAGAACTATCTAAGTACGCTGATGAGAAAAACCTCGAGAAGCTAGCTAGAATTAAGAGCACGAGCCTACTCTCGTGGCTTTTAGAAGTAGCTAAGCTGGTAGCACCCCGTAATATATTTGTCGTGACTAATAGCGCAGAAGACCTCGACTACATTAGAAAGAAAGCCGTGGAAAATAGAGAGGAGTATCCATCTCGCAACCCTCTGCACACAGTTCACTTTGATGGCCCAAAAGATCTCGCGAGAGACCGCGAGAACACCAGAATTCTAGTGCCACCAGGAACGTCGATACCTATGGTCAACACTAAGGAGAGGATGGAAGGCCTTGCCGAAGTAAAGGAGTACTTCAAGGGCATAATGCAAGGCAAGGAGATGTACGTAGGGCTGTACTGCTTTGGCCCCAAGGGCTCTCCATTCACGCTATACGGCGTTCAAGTCACAGACTCTGCATACGTCATACATAGCAGCAACATACTGTACAGGATATGCTATGACGTCTTCACGGAGAAAGAAGACATAGAGTACATGCGCTTCTTACACAGCGCGGGAGCACGCGACGAGCACGGCTGGTCGAGGGATATCGCGAAGAGGAGGATATACATAGACCTAAATGACATGCTAGTTTACAGCGTCAATACGCAGTACGCGGGCAATACGGTTGGGCTAAAGAAGTTGTCTCTCAGGCTCTGCATCAGTAAGGGATACAAGGAAGGCTGGTTATGCGAGCACATGTTCATAGTCGGCATTAAGGGCCCCGGAGATAGAGTGACCTACTTTACAGGCGCCTTTCCAGCTGGTTGTGGCAAAACGTCAACTGCCTTGGTTTCTGACACAGTTGTGGGAGACGACCTTGCAATAATTAGGAACGTGAATGGCGTGGCCCGTGCAATTAATCCTGAGGTTGGCATGTTTGGTATAATCGACGGCGTAAATCCCGTGGATGACCCAGAGATATACGAAATACTGACTAGCAATGCAACCGAGGTCATATTTGCAAATGTCCTTTTAACGGAAGACGGCGAAGTATGGTGGAATGGTAAGCCTACTCCACCAAAGCCGGGTATAAACTATGCTGGTGCGTGGTGGCCTGGTAAAAAAGATGAGCGAGGCAGAGAAATACCGCCATCACACCCCAATGCTAGGTTTACCACGAGCATATTCTACTTGAAAAAAGTAGACCCCAGAATAAACGAACCATATGGTGTTCCAGTAAAAGGCATGATATTTGGTGGCAGGGACCCTGCAACGTGGGTTCCAGTTGAGGAGGCCTTCGATTGGGATCATGGAATAGCGACTAAGGGCGCTTCTCTAGAATCAGAAAAAACAGCAGCCGTGCTCGGCGAGGCCGGAGTAATGGAGTTCAATCCATATGCAATACTAGACTTCTTGCCAATATCACCGGGCGCTTTTACAGAACTCCATTTCAGATTTGGCGAAGCGCTCTCAGAGAAGCCCAGGATCTTTAGCGTAAATTACTTCCTCCGCGACGAAAAAGGCAGATACCTGACTGAAAAAGTCGATAAGAGAGTTTGGCTAAAATGGATGGAGCTGAGAGTAAACAACGACGTTGACGCGCTCGAAGCGCCAACAGGCTACATTCCAATATACGAAGACCTGAGAGCACTCTTTGAAAAGGAGCTAGGCAAAGATTTTGGCGAGCAGCTCTACGAAAAGCTCTTTACAATTAGAGTTGAAAACCACTTAGCTAAAATTGCGAGAATATGGAGCATATACGAGGGTATACCGGATACGCCGAGGAAGTTCTTCGAAATATTGCTGGCTCAAAAGCGTAGGCTTGAGGAGGCTAGGCGCGTACAGGGCGACCACATAAGCCCATTTAGGCTAGACAAGAAGTAGCCGGGCGGGGATTCGAACCCCGGTCACGGGGTTTCCTCCCGCTCGAGGCCAAAGCCCCGCATCCTTGGCCGCTAGACGACCCGGCTTCCTAAGTAGTAGTTAGGCGGTGGAGGCTTTTAATACTGTGTTGCAGGCAGGGGGTTTAAAAGCACTTTCACGGTAACAGTTTTTAAACCTTGCGTTAAATTTATAAGGGGATGTAACACCCCTACACTACTGCGGTGATACCTGTGCTCTTCTCGGAGTCCAACATGGCCGTCGAAGAGGGCTCACAAAGTCCTCCTCAAAAGGAGGCTTCACGTAAGAGTCTTGAAGAGTGTCCACCAGGCAGAATAGTTTACGATGTCTCAAAAGCGGAGTACGTCTGCTTAGATACAGGTGAAGTCATCGAGGACAGAGTTATAGATGACAGAGCTGAGTGGCGTGCATTTACACCTGAAGAGAGAGAAAGAAGGGCTAGAACAGGAAGCCCAATAACTCCCGCAGTCCACGACATGGGCTTTACAACGGCAATAGATTACCTCGACAGAGACGCCTCTGGAAGAGTCTTGCTCGAGAAGAAGTACCAGCTGAGCAAGCTGAGGAAGTGGCAGGCAAGAACAAGAATAATTACGAGCGTTGAGAGAAACCTCGCACAAGCCATGAACGAACTTGACAGGCTAACCAGCGCGCTCAACCTCCCTTCCTACATCAAAGAAGAAGCAGCGAGGATATACAGGGAAGCAGTTGAGAAGGGACTTGTCCGCGGGAGGAGCATTGAAAGCGTTATAGCAGCGGCAGTATACCTCGCCTGTAGAATAAGGAAACTACCCAGAACTCTGGATGAAATACAGGACTACACGAAAGTCAAAAGAAAGGACATAGCACGCTGCTACAGAATGCTGGTTCGCGAGCTGGGACTGAGAGTAACGACTTTAGAGGCTTCAGACTTCGTTCCGAGAATAGCCCATACCCTCGGCTTGCCTGGTACGGTGGTCAGGGCTGCAATTGACATCTTGAACAAGGCTAGAGAAGCCGGTGTATTGGGAGGCAAGGATCCAATGGGTTCAGCAGCAGCGGCAATCTACCTCGCCAGCCTACAGCTGGGCGTCGACGTCTCACAGAGAGAAATAGCGAGCGCAGCAGGCGTTACAGAAGTAACTATTAGGAACAGATGTAGAGAGCTCGCAAAGGTCTTGAATATCGAAGATTTAAAAATATAGTTTTAGTAGACTTTGAGTACGCCCTACCAGCTAAGCCGCTTGTAGCCGCAGTTTAGCTCATTATAATGATGTTTTCTTCAGGTATGCCGAGCTCCTCGACAAACAGCTGTTTTATTCTGTGCCTGTGATCCCCTTGTATTTCAACTCTCCCCTCTTCTTCTCTAAAAGTGCCCCCTGCTGCAAGCTTCGTCTTCAAGTACCGGGCTATGTGCTTCAGTATGTCCTTGTCGTTTGGCAGCCCGTCAACAACGGTAACAGCTTTGCCAAATTTCCTGACGTCGAGCTTTATTTTTATTAATGATGCCTCTGTTATTAGTCTTTCACAAACCTCTAGTGGCATCCCACCGCATTCGGCTCCAGACATGCTCTTAAATACCACCATGCTAACTTTATAGCTGAAAGTGGCATTTAAAGGCTTAAAAGAGTAAAGCAGAGGGGTGGTACACTATGGCTAAGTACAAGTGCGGTAGGTGCGGCTATGTATTTGATGCCGAAGAAATGATCAGGACTTTTGGAAAGCAGGTTAGGTGCCCACGCTGCACCTACGATATTATCTACAAAGTCGCCAAAACATATAGAATTGTGAGAGCTATTTAGGCCAAGCCCATCCAGCCCCTCCTCTTCAAGTATAGTCCTACGCACTCAATGGCTACTTTTGCAGCCAAAATAGAAGTCACGTCTCCACAGTCCACGACTGGGTTGACTTCAACTATGTCGATAGCTACAACATCGCTGGCTTTCTCGTAAATCCGTGTTAAGACTTCCCCGAAAGACGCTAAGCTTAGCCCAAAGGGCTCCGGGTTCGAGACACCGGGGGCTAGTGAGGGGTCAAAGACGTCGAAGTCTATGCTTATGTAGACCCTGCCTAGATCTTTCAAGTCGAAATCTTTACGCATAACCCTAGTTACGTCGTATACTTCGAGGTTTGCACGCCCTTCTCTAACGAATTCGAGCTCTTCTTTGCTATACGCTCTCGAACCTATGTGAACAACTCTTATGCCTCTCTCTAGGAGAATCCTCAGAAATGTTGCATGATTTACTTTTGAGCCGAGGTACTCTCGCCTAGCGTCGAGATGTGCATCAAAAACTACGAGCGTGTCGATGCTGTCTTTAAGAGCCAGTACAGCCGGATACGTTACTAAGTGCTCGCCACCTAAAATAAGCAGTAGGCCTCTGTGCTCTTTTCTCAAGTTTTCAATAACGAGCCTTAGAACTTCAATAGACTTCTCTGCGTCTCCCTGTGGTAGCACGACATCCCCATAGTCCTTGTAGCCCACATCATCTAGAGACACGCCTGCGAGAAGGCTATAGAGCTCTATATTACACGCTGCTTCGCGGATTTTCTGTGGTGCAAATCTACTTCCAGGTCTATAGGTTCCAGTAGAATCTAGTGGAGCCCCTAGGACTGCTATGGGTGAGGCCTCGTCCCTAATGCACGCAAATACTTGAGTTGACAGAGCAGCCTTCCACGCCGAGGTTCGTCACCCAGACCTTACTCTTAACCAAGCAATTTCAGTCACGGCTTAATTATTATACCCGGGCTCTGTTACTATCAATTTCAGTAATAAGCACTGAGAAATACAGGGTCTCCAAATTGAGTGAAAAAAGGAGCAAGGCAGATTCGCAGGACAAAGTGACTGAGCTAGCTAAGAGGCGTGGGCTATTTTGGACTTCTTTTGAAATATACGGAGGTGTAGCAGGCTTCTACGACTTTGGCCCTGTTGGCGTGCTTATAAAGAGAAACCTCGTAGAGAGCTGGCTCAGGTATTTCGCGTACAGCAATGAATGGGTTGTCGAAATAGAGACGCCTATAATAAACCCGAGAATAGTCTTCAAGGCGAGCGGCCACGAAGATCACTTCACAGACCCCGTAGTAGAGTGCACAAAGTGTAGTAGGATCTACAGGGCTGATCACTTAGTCAAAGAGCTGACGGGCATTAACGTCGAGGGTTGGAACATCGATGACATTAATAGATTAATCAAAGAAAAGGGGTTAAAGTGCCCAGAGTGCGGTGGCGAGCTATCTCGAGTATTCAACGCATCGCTTCTCTTTACATCAGAAATAGGGCCATATAAAGGAGAGCGGGGCTATCTACGCCCCGAGCTTGCTCAAGGCATGTTCATAAACTTCCCCTTTGTTCTCAAGCTAACTAGAAACAGGCTACCTCTTGGAATAGCACAGGTTGGTAAAGTCGCTAGAAACGAGATATCGCCTAGACAAGGGCTTCTAAGGCTTAGAGAATTCACAATAATGGAGGTAGAATTTTTCTTTGACCCAGAAGACCTGGAAGAAGCCTACCGTGCAATTGAAATGATTAAAGACGAGGTAGTGAGAGTTGTAACAGAATCCGCCAGGAGAGCCGGAGAGGAAGAGGCCTCAGAGTTCACCGTCGTGGAGCTCGTTGAAAAGAACGTTGTGAGAACTCCGTGGCTTGCTTACTGGATGGGGGTTGGAAACAAGTTCGTGAAGAGCCTTGGAATACCCGAGGACAAGATCAGGTTTTACGAAAAGCTCCCACACGAGAGAGCACACTATTCCGCACAAACCTTCGACCAAGAAGTCTACACTTCTCGCTATGGATGGGTCGAAGTAGCTGGTTACGCCTACAGAACTACATACGACTTAGAGAGACATGCTGAGTTCAGCAAAGCAGACTTCACGTACTTCAAGAGGTTTGAAACACCAGTTGTAATGATTGTGGAGAAGGCATATCCCAACCCCGTGGCAATTGAGAAGACTCTCGGCAGAGAAGTCTTGCCTAAAGTCATGAAGAGCCTTGCCGAAATTCCAGCAGAAGAACTCTACAAGAAACTCGCGAGAGACGGCCATGTCGAAGTAGAGGGGTTTAAGCTGACCAGCGATCACTTCTACATTAAAAAAGAGGAAGTTAAGATTCACGGCAAGAAGATAGTGCCACACGTTGTTGAACCTTCATTTGGGCTAGAAAGGCTCTTCTATGTATTACTAGAGTACGCTTATGCGGAGAGAGACGGCAAGGTCGTTCTCAAATTACCACGTCATTTAGCACCTTATCACGTAGCAGTTTTTCCACTCGTTACTGGCAAAAAACCAGAGCAGCAGAAAATCGTGGGGTTGTCGAGGAGAATTTACAAGGATCTTTTGAGTGCCGGGTTTAGAGTAATCTATGATGAAGAAGGCAGCATTGGAAGAAGGTATGCTAGAGTAGACGAAATAGGAGTACCATACGCTATAACTGTTGATTACCAGTCTCTCGAAGACGACACGGTAACTGTTAGAGATAGGGATACGGCAGAGCAAGTCAGAGTGCGCATTGAAAATCTCCGCGAGTATCTTGTTGAGAAGTTCAGAGAGAGTTTTCCAACGTTTTTAATTTAGCTTTTAAGTATGAAGAGTTCATAGTTGGTCATGGGGTCTATCAGTGTCATCTGAGGCGAGTAGTGAAAAAGCCGAAGAAAAGCCCAAAATAGACGTGTCTAAGCTAGTCGCAGTAGTGCCTCCCGCCTCAGAGGTCTTGGGTAAAAAGCAGAAGCAGTTAACTGAAAAGAGAATTAGAGTAAGATTTGATAGAAGCCTCAACAAGCCTATAGCCAAGGTGCCCACCAAGCTCGCGGAAGAACTCGGCATTAAAAAAGATGACCTAGTGGAAATTGTTGTAGCAGGCAAGAAGAAGGCGAGGTTTACAGCAGAGCTAATAGACTCTCCAGATGTAAATACTGTATGGGTTTACCCAGGAGAGCTCGAGAAGCAAGGGGTGGCAGATAACAGCATTGCTACAATAAGAAGGGCAGCATCATGAGTGTGCACGAAGTACTTCAGCGCGTAAAGCAGCTTGTAGATGACTGCGAGGTCATTATAAGGGATGGCAGGCTCGCAGTACTAACTCGCGACGTGAATTTAGCCGAGAGAGTGCTAGAACACTCGAAGAACGTAATTGCTCAAACTAAGGGTGTTCTCGGAGAAGCCAAGAGAATCATCGAAGCATATGATCAGCGAGAGGACAGGCTCTACAAGTACGTCAGCACGTACTATAGGATGTTGGTAATGGTTAGCATGCCCTATGCAGCGATGGTGCTTCGCGAGGTTGCCGTAATTTTAGAAAAGCACGGTCGTGGCGAAAAAGCTGGAGAGGCTAGAAGCATTGCAGGGAACTTTGAAGAGGCATCTAGCACTCTAAGACCTCAGTGACAACTCCTCTAACAAACCTCGGCTCTATATCCACGACTTTTACTAGCGCGCGGCAGCCATCAAGCCTGCTCGCAGACTCGGGCCTGTTTTTGATGAATACCACGGGGCCGTGCTTCACGGGGTAGCCATAGAGTTTGCCACGAGACTCGACTAAGTAGACTTCAAGTTTATCACCAAGTAAGCGCCGCTTCATTGCAGTGTTGTATCTGTTAACGAGGTTCTTCAGTTCACTTAGTACTTTCCGGTTTGCAGTTTCAGGCCGAATGTTTTCAAATGCCGTTGCTGGGAGGTTTACAAACTTATAAAGCGTTATTTTCTCGACGCCAACTTCCCTGAGCTGATCAACAGCCTTCTTTGTGCATACATAGACTTCTTCGCTTGCAAAAGGCAGGTCGTACATTAAGTAGACGTAAGGCCTGAGTCCACTTTCTCTGAGTATTCTGCAAGCACTCAATACGTGACTTAAATATATGGGCTTCCCGAGCACTCTTTCGTTGAACCAGTCACACCCAGTTTCGAGTCCTATGTGAACTGTTGTCCCCTTCAAGTACCTGCCCAGAACCTTTCCAACAGACTCATTTACAAGACATGCCTTGATGTTCTCGATCATTAAAACAGCCCGCCCACTTCTCAGGTACTCAAGCGAGTATAGCGCGTTCAGCAGCTCTTCAATAGCATCGACATTTGGAGGCGGATTACACGGATCTGTTAGAATAAGGGACTCTACGAATTCTTCGCGCATATAGTCTAGGAAGTCAGGAGCGCTCAGAACTATTCTCCTCGCTCCATGGGCTAGAAGCCCCTCCACTTCCCTGACTATGGACTTGATGGGGCGGCTCCTCGGGTAGCCAAACATGTAGGGCACGCTGCAAAAACCGCACCCCGGCGGAATTCCGGCAGGGCAGCCTAAGCGCTTAGTTAAGACAGCGCTTCTGCAGTTATGACACTCTACGCATTCGTAACCACCATGCTTCAACAGGGGTCTATAGAAGTTACTGCAGCCGCGCACGACCTCAACGTAGAACCTATAAACTTGTGGATTTTCATACGCCTCGTCAACGCGTATCCATGGCTCGAGTAGTGCTAGTACCTCGCGAGGAGTGTATAAGTGACTCGAAGTAAGTTTCACAGCACCTTCCGAGTTTTTGTAAGCTAGTGCCGGCACAGAAGTGAGGTCTGGGCTCCTCTCAGCCAGCTTTTGCAATAGCTTGTCAACGGGAATTTCCCCTTCACCGACAATGACGTAATCAATGTCAAGTGCTAGTAGCAGCTTTGTGTATTCAAAGCTAATGGGCCCGCCTACCACGATGTTTCCTTTAAAGCCGCTTTTGCGTAGCCTAGATGTGAGCCTGCTTAAGGCTCCAAAATCCCCACTCATGGCCGAAATCATGACCACGTCGAATTCTCGTAGCCTAGTAACATTGGCCACAGCTTTTTCGTAGGGTAGTAGGACCGTTTCTCCGTGCTTCTCTGCTACCCCGGCAACATGTCTGGGGCCAGCGCCCACAACGTCGAATGTAGCATACCTCGAGCCGAAACCCCTTGCCAGCGCGTCTACTACAGCTATTTTCAAGCCAGCGCCCCTCGGTTATTGACTAGCTTTTTAATACCTCTTAGCCTCATACACTAACGTGCCGAGACTGTGTGGTAATGATGGAAGAAAGCAGGAGCTCACTAGTAGAACTGACGACTGTAGAGGAAATAGTTAACATGAGTAGAATCTTAAGAGACGAAATAGAGGCCTTAGAAGAAATGCTAGATGCCTACAATATAGGAGGATTACGTGAAATCTCAAGACTCTACGAGAGGGTTAGAAGCCTTAAAAATAGAGGCGAAGAGCTGAAGGTAAGAGTACTGGAGTACCTCGTAAAGAGCTACGAAGTAGTCATGTACTCCTCGAACTACGTGAACATAATCAAGCTCCTGGAAGGAGCCCTTCAGCAATTAGATGGAGCAGCCTACAGAATCCTCCTTGCAAAAGAAAACAAGGTGGACATTGATAGCGAGACATTAGAGCTATTCAAGAAGGTACTTAAATTCGAAAAAGACCAAGCAACACATCTCGAAAACTCTGTCTCAAAGCTCACAGTTGCGCCGAAAACTTCTCTAGAGGACCTAACAATGATCAGCAAAATTGAAGAAGAAATAGACATGGTCTTTAGAAGAGGATTGCTGGAGATCTACAATAAGCACTCAAATCACATAGCTGCGCTACTCGTACTAAAAGACGTTCTCGAACACATTGAAAATGCGAGCGACTTTATGAAGCTGGCTGGTGAAGAAGTACGATATCTAGCACTCGTGAGAATAGCAGCTTAAGTCTAAGTACCTCTAGCGAAGCCTGTACAGCTTACTTGCTCTACAACCGGGTAGTAGTTTTTGATTACGAGTGCGCTAACGCACTCTACTGGAATGGATATTACGGCAATTTTCTCGGAGTCAGCAAGCCCAGGTCTAAAGACATCAAAGCCCCGCTTGAACTATCACTAATCGAGGCGCTCTATCTGCTTGAAAAAGACCTACTGCGCGTCTTCAAAGGAAATGCCGAGCTCTCGGCAAAGGATCTTTACGAGCTGGGGGCTTCTCAAATTGAGAGGTTTAAAGCTCTATACGATGTCTACATAGACCTAAGGAAGCGCGGATTTGTAGTTAGGCGTGGACTAAAATTTGGCTGTGATTACCTGCTTTATAGATATGGTCCTGGAGTTGACCACGCACCCTTTGGCGTGCTAGTTTATAATGCCGACGACAAAGTAGACCCAATAGAGCTCGTCAGAGCAGGCAGGTTGCTTCATTCTGTCCGCAAAAAGCTGGTTGTCGCTATCTACGACAAGGGTTATGTGAAATACAGCCTACTCGACTGGTGGAAACCCTAAAAGCAGGGCATTTACCTCCTAATCTCGCTTATATCGTATTCCTCGAATTTCCTCATTTGCCTAAAGAGCTCTTCATCGGAAATGACACTGCGCTTCTTTTCAAGAGCTTTAGCGCACCTGCCATCAGGTAGTAGAGCGTTGAGCTTACAAGAGGCGTATTGGCAGTCGCCGTTAATGCAATCACCTCCCGTTAGTCTGCACTGTGCAGCTCTTATCATCCTGCCTTTGAACGGCCTGTTCACCACGAACATGGCGTGCTTGCCACAGGCAAAGAAGGGGCAGAGCGGATTGCACCTTTCTCCAATGGGTTGCGGAGCCACGCGTTGCTCGTGGACTCTAATGAATTCCTCTCTTGGTCTTCCGGTATGTTGATGTGGTTCTTCGGGAAAGGACTTGTAGGCGCTCTCTCTCCGGGGTTTCATTGCTATGTAACACCTACTCGTCGAGAGAGCCATGGGTTTTTATATAGGCTTCGCCCTTAAAATTCAAATTCCACCAGTTTCACGGCTGCGCTTAAACGATTGCCCACGAAGTTAGGGCTTTTTGTAGACTTTAATTAGCAAATTCGGGCACTAGAACTCGAGTAGTCAACCCTGCGCGGGCTCATCACAGTTCAGGCCTTGTAGAGCCCTATCATCCTAGTTAACTAACTGGTTACTAGTAGTAAATAAGTCCTCGCTAAAGCGATTATTGCAAGACTGGTACTTGTGGAAGGATAAAAGTGGGTTTCGCGAGTGACTAAGCTAGAGTAAAGGAGGCTTAATTAGAAGTCTTAGAGGTTAAGGGTGTTGCTACCACGCGGTATTGATGCTAAGAAAATGAATAGACTTGTCGAGGAGCTGAGAAAGGCGGAGCTGTGGGCAGAGAGGCACTCTTATAGCATTAGAATAATGTACAGGGGCCGCATCGTAGCAAGCCTTCACTTGTACCCGGGCTACAATGAGGCGGCACTAAGATTGTATTCTGATGAAACAAGTGTAAACGATTACGTGCTGTCTTCCGTTAAGAGAGCACTCGCAAGCCTCTTGCCCGAAGTAGTTGTAAGAGCCGAGGTCTTGCAGCCATTTAAGCTAGTACCTTAGACGTAGAGGCCTTTCTCAACCTGTTCATAATTGTTAGTCCCAGGCCCTTTTCCTCGAAGCCTTCTACTATTGAAACATCACACGAAATATCGTCAAAGCTCCTGAGCACTTTAAAGAGCCTTCTCGCTACTTCAAACAAGTTGCTGCGGGAGCCCATATCTATGACGACAACTCCCTTGTTCGCTAACTCCAAGTACTCTTTCATGGTTTCTCTTGAAGCAGCGATGCACACTTTCTTGTGATCTTTCAAGAGCTCTTCAGCTATTAGCTTGACTCTGTTGACCATGTTTTCGAGCCCGCTAACAGGTTCGACGAGTATAACTGGCGTTTCGGGCGCGTAGTGCCTGTACTTAGTGCCAGGTGCTAGTGCTACTGGTGCCTCACCAAAACCTCTTGCAAAGGCAGGGATTTCCAGCTTAACTCCAAGAACAGCTTCTATCTGCTCCACTGGGTAAGCACCGGGCCGAAGCAGCACAGGCGGCTTTGCTAGAATATTGACTATAGTCGATTCTACTCCATACAGCGTTTCTCCCGCATCAATTATGGCGTCCACTCTTCCATACAGATCTCTAATTACGTGCTCTGCAGAAATAGGGCTGGGCCTCCCCGCCAAGTTTGCGCTTGGAGCAGCTATTGGATAGCCTGTTTCGCGGATTAAGCCGAGAGCCACTGGATGCGCAGGCATCCTCACGGCCACGGTGTTTAACCCCCCGCTCACAACAGGCGGCACGCGTGGATGTTTTGGAAGTATAAGCGTAAGTGGCCCCGGCCAGAAGACCCTTATGAGCTTGTAGGCATCTTCTGGAATGTTCACAGCCACGTCTTCGAGCATGTCGAGTTCTGCTATGTGCACTATTAAGGGATTGTCTGGAGGCCGCTCTTTAGCTTGAAAAATCCTTCTAGCAGCGTTTTCGTAAAAAGCCACGGCACCAAGCCCGTAAACAGTCTCCGTGGGAAACGCCACTAAACCGCCTGAGAGGAGTATCTGAGCGGCCTTCCTGAGCACCTCGATATCCGGTGAGTAGGGGTTTGTTTTCAGTATTAGCGTCACGTTAAATCCCACGCTGAGACCGCTTTCAAGCAAAGTATGAGTAGAGGTAACTATGGTCTGAAATTGAAACGCCGGGTTCGTAATCGCTGGGCTTTAATCCCGTGAGAAACTCGAAGTACTTACATGCTATTTCATGCCCTTCTTCTTGTAGTACTCTAACAGGCTCCTTCAGGATTTCCTGTACTTCATCCCACGTAAGCCCCTGAAGAGCCTTTGATATTAGTAGTAACTCGTGAAGCCTGCTTAGTGCTGGGCGGGCTTCAGGCGCGCTCAGCCAGTAAATCTTGGCGAGCTTAAACATGAGGTCTGCGGCGGCTTCGAAGGTCATTGGACCTGTGCAATATGTCCACAAGCGGTCGCGGGCTATGGGTGAAAGCAGCTCTGAGGGTTTTTTCGTGTAAATATATGGATCCGTGTTCAGCATCAAGTAGGCTGTTTCGGGCTCTAACTCTCTGTAATTTATTGCCAAACTGTCAATGAGCTTCAGCTTGAACTCCAGCTTAGCTATTCTCACCATCTCCTCGGTTTTGGCATTGAGCGGCTTGATCACTAGGACTGTGTATTCACCGCTAACCGGGTTTCTATCAGGGCTTATGTGGACAACGCTAAAGCCGTTCTTAAGCCAGAACCGGAGAAGCTCTTCGGTTACTCCAAAGCCCGAGCCAACCCAGTCCAAGCCGAGCTCTCTCGCTTCTTCGAACAACTTCTGTAGAGCCCAGCTACCCACACCCCTGCCCTGAACAGCTGGGTGAGTGGCAATTCTGACTATTCGCCACCCTTTAGTGCTTGCAAATTCAATGATTCTTGCGTGCTTGAGAAACCTATCGGGAATAATGTTGCCGGGTATTTTAGCGCCTTTAAGCAGCTCTCTCGCCAGCTTTTCTTCTACGGGGCCTTCTTGCGCTATTTGAATCGCGCAAACTACTTTACCACCGGCGGTCTTAACGGCTCTCACTAAGTGGTGGGGAGCATCAGCAAGCATTCCAAGATCGTCCGGCTCGTTTCTGTAGTGAGCAAGAACGTATATCCCGAATAACTGCCTCAGCTCTTCTTCGTTTTCAAATAGCTTTTGTGGGTCGTACTTAACGTACACTAGTCTTTTTTGCTCAATGTCAGCGAGGTCCTTCTCGTCAAGTTCGGCTGGTTCAGCGTCTAGTAAGAGGGTTTTAAACTGCCACTCCTCGACTGGGTCATTATAGCTGTAGCGAATGGGCTCTGTCATCTCGTATTCGTAGAGCGTTATGTTTTCCATTGACTTTAGCCTCTTTAAGAACCTTACAGAAAATCCTCGCCCAGCACCTTCGTAGCCGTGTATGGTTGTCGAAAACACGAGCCTGTTGTGAGCGTCTAGTATTTTGTAAAGTAGTGGCACGTGTATGCCTGCTGCCTCGTCTACGACTACTATGTCGCCCTTTAGCTTTGGAATACTAATAGGCTCCCAGTACTCGATACTGAATTTCTCGCCCCGCAGCTCTATGATGTAGCCCTCCTTTCTAACTACATCGTACTTAAATCCCAATGCGTCGAGCACTTTCATTGCAAGCATCATTAGGGACTGGACGTTACTTGGAGAAGGAGCAGTTATAAGAGCTCTGAAGCGGGGCTTTACTTTCTTGAATAGATATGCTAGCCCTGCAAGCCCTATTCCTATAGCACAGCTCTTGCCGCGCCCCCTATCAGCTATTAAGTTCAGAACTTTCTTCTCGCCTTTCTTCGGCTTCTCGTACATATTTTCGATTATCTTAATTACGTTGACTTGGTCGTTTGTCAAGGCGTGCTCATAGACTACTCTGGGGAAAAGGGTCTTCTCGGGGATCTTAATGGTTCTTCCATAAGGCTTTAGCTCGCGCTTCAACTCGAGTTTTTTAATTACTTCGTCATTGTCGGCATCATAAACGGCTATTCCATCGTGACTCAAAAGCTTCTTTTTAAACCACGTGATGAAGATGTGCCGTGGCTCAGGGAACTGCGGGACAGTGAGGGTCTCCTTGAACAGCGTTTTGAAGGTATCCCACTCGCTCCATGGTGGTGTTAGGAATATTAGTAGCCCACCTCCTTCAACTATTCCAATTAGCCTGCCCACGTCATTAGGCTTAAGGTCTTTCGTCAAGTCCATGACGAGAAACTGAAAGGTCGTGCCCAAGTACTTCTCGCTCTTCTCGTAAACCGCGTACTCGAACTCTACTCCCTTTAATGCCGAGACTCTGTCCTCGAAAACCTCACGCATTCGAATAGCTTCTGGAAACTCGTCGTGGTAAACGTAAAGCCCCTTAAGCTTGCTGTTTCTGGTGTTCACGCTTCTTGCGTACTTCTTAGAGTAATATTCGATAACTCTGGCAGCCAAAAACCCTAGCTTCTCTGGCTCTGAGCCCGAGATTACTAAGAGAACTCTCACTCTGGCCTCGATTAGGTGCTTGGCTATTTTTCCGAGGTCTGTAAGCATTCGAGAAAAGCGTGCAGGAGTTGCAGTTTTTTTGCGAGAGCTCAATAATGATCCCAGGCCGAGCAGACGTTATTGCTCGACTCTGCTAACCATAGGTCAACTGCACTCTCCTAAAGGTACCGCTTCCACTCATTTTCTTCAGCTCTCTTGCAAGCCTCTCGTACATTTCAATATCCGTTCTCGTGAGGCTTGGTGGGATTTTTGCGAGGGCTTCGTTGAAGTGTCTCAATCCGACTTTCACAGCTTGCAGTGTGCTGAGCTTGGCAAACGCTTCTCTAAGTGCCATCATCGCCGCCTCTCTGCAGACAGCAGCTATGTCTGCGCCCGTGTACCCTTCTGTGCGCCTTGCAAGCTCTTCCAGGTCTACGTCGCTGTCTAGCGGCATCTTCCTCGTATGAACCTTAAAGATCTCAATTCTGGCTTTGAAGTCGGGTGGCGGAACGTATACTAGTTTGTCAAACCTACCTGGCCTGAGTAGAGCAGGGTCAAGCAGGTCTGGTCTATTTGTCGCGCCTATTACCACAACGCGCCTCAGCGGCTGAATACCATCAAGCTCCGTAAGCAGCTGGTTTACTATCCTATCAATAACGCCGCTGGGGTCACTTCCTCTAATTCCGGCTATCGAATCTATTTCGTCGAAGAAGACAACAGCGGGTGCAACCATGCGAGCTCTTCTGAAAATCTGCCTAATCGCCTTCTCAGACTCACCAACCCACTTGCTAAGTACCTCTGGGCCTCTTACGGCTATGAAGTTAGCACCACTCTCGGTTGCAACAGCTTTTGCTAAGAGGGTCTTGCCCGTTCCAGGAGGACCAAACAAGAGTATGCCCTTCGGGGGCTCAATGCCCATTTTCTCGAATATTTGTGGGTACTTCATGGGCCACTCAATGCTCTCTCTAAGCTCCTGCTTTATGTCGTCAAGCCCACCTATATCGCTCCACCTGACTTCAGGCACTTCCACGAAGACCTCTCTTATTAGCGTGGGCTGAACAGTCTTCATCGCCGCCAGGAAGTCCTCCATGGTTACTTTGAGCTTTTCGAGCTTCTCAGCGGGTATTGGCTGGTTTAAGTCTATGTTTTCTTGCTGGATAAACCTCCTAAGGGCGTTCATGGCAGCTTCTTTAACTAAGGCGGCAATGTCGGCACCCGTGTAGCCGTGCGTCATTTCGGCTATTTTGTTCAAGTCTACGTCGTCGCTCAGCGGCATGTTTCTCGTGTGTACGGCCAGTATTTCTCTACGAGCCCTCTTATCTGGTGGTGGTATCTCGATCTCCCTGTCAAACCTACCAGGCCTTCTTAAGGCGGGATCAAGTGCTTCAGGTCTATTTGTCGCGCCAATTACTATTACTTTTCCACGCTCCTTCAAGCCGTCCATTAATGCAAGTAGCTGTGCTACTACTCTCTTTTCTACCTCACCTACAACTTCTTCTCTCTTAGGCGCTATGCTGTCGAGTTCGTCAATAAATATTACTGCCGGCGCGTTTGCCTGGGCTTCTTCAAATATCTTCCGCAACCTCTCTTCAGACTCTCCGTAGAACTTGCTCATTATCTCTGGGCCGTTAATGCTGATGAAGTACGCGCCTATTTCATTAGCTAGTGCTTTTGCTAGAAGGGTCTTGCCCGTTCCTGGAGGACCATATAGTAGTATCCCCTTGGGCGGCTCGATGCCAAGCCTCTCAAAGAGCTCTGGGTGCTTCAGGGGCAGCTCCACGATTTCTCTTATCTTCTGCTTTACTTCTTCGAGGTCGCCTATGTCTTCCCAAGTAACTCGAGGTATGCCTTCCGTCAGGGTTTCTGGCCTGACTGGCTGCATGCGGACCTCTATTATGGTGTCATCTGTTATATAAACAACGGCGGATGGCTGTACGCTGGTTACAACAAACCTGAGTAACATGCCATAAAACGGTATTTCTATGACGTCCCCCCTCTTTACCGGATTTCCGTGATAATACCTCTTAATTGCCTGTGCATAGTACTCAGGCGAAGCCCTGATGTAGGACATGTTCGTAGCGGGTGCTATAGTGATGCGTGTTGCGGGCTCGACTTTAATGGGCTTAACAGTTACGTAGTCGCCGGGCGACACACCAAGGTTCTTTCTCGCCGTCCCATCGATTCTTATGATTCCCGTGCCCTCGTCTTCTGGATAGGCAGGCCACACTTTCAGAATTTCACGGCCTTTAGGTCCTACAACTTCGACGAAGTCACCGACATCGACGCCTAGTGCCCTCATAGTCTCCCTATCCAACCTCGCTATTTTGTGTCCTACGTCGCGTGCCCTGGCTTCCGCGACCCTAAGCTTGACGTATCTTTCAGATCTGCTCTCATTTGCTCTGAAGTCCGTCATTAGCTTGGTCCCTTGCTACTACTAGATCTCTAATGGGGTAATATACGGGAATGGCTTTCAATTGATGCGCGAGGGCTTTATAAATAGCCCTTTTCAAAGTTATGGTGCTACCGGTGGTGCTAGTGGTCGAGCGCGTTAAAACGAGTGTTCCAGGACTTGATGAAATACTAAATGGAGGGATTCCCAAGAGGAACGTAGTTCTACTGAGTGGCGGCCCGGGAACAGGGAAGAGCATACTGTCTATGCAGTTTCTATGGGGCGGGCTTCAACTAGGAGAGCCTGGAGTCTATGTAGCCTTAGAAGAGCACCCGGTTCAAGTTAGAGTAAACATGAGAAACTTTGGATGGGACGTGAAAACATACGAGCAAGAAGGCAAGTTTGCCATAGTCGACGCGTTCACGGCAGGTATAGGTGAAAGTGCTAAGAGGGAGAAATACGTGGTCAGAGATCCCGATAGCGTTGAAGAACTCATAGACGTACTCAAGGCAGCCATAAGAGATGTAAACGCGCAAAGAGTAGTCGTCGACAGCGTGTCAACGCTATACTTAACAAGGCCTTCTGTCGCGAGGAGCATTGTACTACAACTAAAGAAAGTGCTTTCAGGTATGGGTACGACGAGCATACTCGTGTCTCAAGTATCCGTAACTGAAAGAGGCTTTGGAGGCCCCGGCGTTGAGCACGCAGCCGATGGCATTATACGCCTCGACTTAGATGAAGTAAACGGCGAGCTTGTGAGAAGCCTAATTGTGTGGAAAATGAGGGGGACAAGCCACAGCATGAAGAGGCACATCTTCGAGATTACCGACAAGGGAATCGTAGTCTACCCAGATAAAGTGCTCAAGTTTACTCGATAGCCTTGGCAGGCCCCTATCTATTACCGTGGTGAACAGTAAGCAGAGTACTTCCTGTACTCTTCGTGGTCTACAATAACACCCTCTTTAAGTGCCTCGCAAACCTCCCACGGAAACACTATCCACTCGCTAACTACAGCGTAGTAAAAGTCCGGTATGAACGTGGACCACGGCTTAACATAGAGCGCTAGGGTTTTCACTTCAAGGGGTTTTTGAGCCGAAAGAACCTGGACAACTAGTTGCATCGTCCTCCCAGAGTCGACAACATCGTCCACGACAAGAACGTTTTTGCCCGTGATGGGGGGCACGGACATGGACTTTATATACGGCTTTTCAACTGTTACTCCAATGGATTTGTAAAACTTGACTTCGACGAATCCCACTTCATCGACGCCGAGGAACTCCAGCACTATTCTAGCTGGTATTAAGCCGCCCTTTGCTATTGCGACGATAACATCTGGTCTAAACTTTTTTGAGACCTCGTGCGACAGCTTCGCCGATATCTCGACAATGTCGCTCCAACTAATATATTTCAGTGCACGCTCTCGCGCACTCATGTTTAGACGTAATTCAGATAGCCGTTTTTAAAGATTGAGAAAGACATAGAAGAGATGGGCACGGAATGCCAAAGTACTTGTTCGTTACTGGCGGCGTTCTCTCGGGTCTCGGAAAAGGCATTGTTGCAGCCTCTATTGGCTTACTACTAAAGTCGGCAGGATACAATGTTACAATAATCAAAATAGATCCGTACTTAAATGTCGATGCAGGAACCATGAACCCTTACGCCCACGGCGAGGTTTTCGTCACAGAAGACGGCGGAGAAACCGATATGGATATAGGCCACTACGAGAGGTTCCTAGGAACTAATCTGAGCAAGAAGAACAACATAACCTCAGGCCAGGTATACTACAGCGTCATAATGAAGGAGAGGAAAGGCGAATACCTAGGTCGCTGCGTTCAAATAATACCGCATGTAACGGACGAAATAAAGTCCAGAATAAGAGAGGTAGCTAGAGACGAGGGCGCCGATGTGGCGATCGTCGAAATTGGCGGAACTGTCGGCGATATCGAGGGACTACCATTTCTTGAAGCAGCGAGGCAAATGAGATTTGATGAAGGCGATCGCAACACTTTCTATGTGCATGTGGGGTTAGCACCAGTCTTGCCAAGTGGCGAAGTAAAGACCAAGCCCATACAACACAGCGTCCAAGAACTAAGGAGAATAGGTATTCAGCCTGACGCTATTGTAGTGCGGTCATCAAGGCCTTTAGACGACGAAGCCCGGGGTAAGGTAGCCCTCTATAGTAACCTGCCTCCAAGAGCAGTCTTTGACGACCCTGATTTAGAACACATCTATGAAGTTCCACTATACCTCCACAAGCAGGGACTTACAAAGTACATAGCTGAGAAACTCGGACTCGACTACAGAGAGCCCGAGCTAGGGCGCTGGAGAGAGTTTGTCTCGAGGCTCAAGCAAGCGAGCATCAGGGTTAAAATAGCGATGATAGGCAAGTATACAAAAATCAAAGATAGCTATGTGAGCATAATTGAAGCACTAAAACACGCATCGGCGTGGATTGGTGTAAAGCCCGAACTTGTCTGGATAGAGTCTACAGATATTGAAAGCCGACCAGAGACCTTGGAAATGCTCGAAGAAGCCGATGGAGCAATAGTACTACCCGGATTTGGAAAAAGAGGGGCTGAGGGCAAAATAGCCGCACTGAGAAGACTACGCGAAGGGGGAAAGCCCACCCTTGGAATATGCTTCGGAATGCAGTTAATGGTTATTGAAGTGTTCAGAAACGTCATTGGATTAGAAGAGGCCAATAGCACTGAGCTAGATCCAAATACGCCTCACCCCGTTATAGAGCTACTCGAAGAACAAAGACATGTAGGACTCTTAGGAGGAACAATGAGGCTTGGTGCAAAAAAGATCATCATCAACCCAGGCACATGGGCTTGGAAGGCTTATGGTACAAGCATAGTGTACGAGAGGCATAGACACAGATACGGGTTTAACAACAAGTACTTAGACCTATTAGAGAAAGCGGGGATCGTGGTATCAGGGTACAGCGAAGAGGGGTATGTCGAGATAATCGAGCTTAAAGACAACAAAGTGATGTACCTGGGCACTCAGGCGCACCCAGAGTTCAAGAGCAGGCCTCTTCAGCCAAGCCCCCTATTCAGCCTCTTCGTTAAAAACGTTCTTGAAGTAAGTAGGAGCAAGCCTTGCTAAGTACTACTCACGAATTCGCCCATGAAGCAGTAAAAGCGTAGTGTGATGGAACACTTATTTAGAGGTTATGGGCAAGTATATCGTGGTGTAAGAGCAACCTGGGGTTGCGCGTGAGTGGAGAAACAACTACTACTGAAGAAATCGTGATAGATCTCTCAAATGTACCGCTCAAACCCCTTGGTAAGAAAGAGATAATGCAACTAGAAGTTGCATTAATTGTGGGAACGCTTTACCGCCCCGAGGTTTTAGAACTGATAAGAGACCCCATTGAGAGGTCAACGTGGCTTGATAGCTTGGCTGTAGCAGCCGCCGCCCTAGCTAGGAGTAAAGCAGGGTTAACAGTACCCCAAATCGCGGAGGAACTTGGAAGGTCCGAGGCATCTATTAGGAGCCACTTAAACCAAAAGACAAAGGCCGGCAAACTCATTGCCGAGACATACGAGAAGTTGAAAAAAGGTGAACTAGTACTAGTAGTTCCATTCATTAAAGCACAGGCTCTCCCAGAAGAAGCCGTGGCACAGCGCCTTGAACTAGAAAGACTTAAAGAGCAGAATAAGGCACTAGAAGCCAAGCTTCGCGAGTTAGAACGCACGCTCGGAGAGTTGAATAATACGCTGAAAGCTAAGGAGGCAGAAATCGAGAAGCTCACGGAGAGCATTAAAGCACGCGAGAAGGAAGTGGAAGATCTCAGGAGAGAACTCCAGAAGGCGGTATCCGAGAAGGAAAGCCTACAAGCCAGGGTCAACGAACTGATACAGTCCCTAAAGAAGATAAGAGGCCTCGCTGAAGAAGTAGCGAGCATAGCAAGTAGCGCTACAGCTTCTTCTTGAATAGCTTTAAGTAGTTCTTATAAACCACGTTGATGACCTCTTCAATTTCGAACTTCTTCACTTTAGCTAGGAATTCTAGTGTTTTTTCGACGAGCTCGGGGGTCATTTTTAGCCCTCTATAGGTATAGGGTGCATCGCTCTCTGTTAGTAAGAAATTCAGGCTCGCGACTTCCAGCACCTCTCTGTGTTTCTGCTGTATAATCCACGCCGGGTTAGCACCTACATAGTAACCAGCCGCACTAAGGGGTTCTAAGAGCTCAACGGGCCCCGTATACCAGTGGAAGTAAGCTCTTTGAATATCTCTAGAAATCAGCAAGTCGAGTACTTCTCGCCATGCACCAGCTGCGTGGAGGTTTAGGACAAGGTCGTACTCCTTTGCATAGGTGAGAAAAACGTTAAATACTTCCAGCTGTTTATTGAAGGTCTCTGGCTTGAACTTCTTGTCTAAGCCTACTTCTCCAAGGCACTTTATATCGTGATTTCTCAAGACACGCTCAACTAAGTGCCTTGCTTCTCCTCCACCGTACTCGTGTGCAACCCACGGGTGTATTCCAATGCAGGGCTCTATGTTGGCGTATTTTTTGCTGAGCTCTAGAGTAGTCAAGCTAGACTCCGGGTCATCCGAGACGCAGACAAGCACTAGTTTCTGCAGTAGCGAGTACTTTTCAACTTCCTCTAGTTCGTGGCAGTGCACGTGGGCATCAACAAGCAATGCTAATCCCCACTCTGAGAACGACAGAGGTTTTCATACTCAATTATGTTCTCAGCGGGAATTTCCACGTCTAAGTCGACGCACACGAATATGGGCATCTTGCTTGTGCTCGAGATTCTTAACGCTCTAGGTAAGCAGCCGCTTTCTGCGAGCTTATTGCAAGCACCAGGTGTGCGTGATATAGTGTACAAACCCTCGCCGCACTCGTCTACGAAGACGTCTCTCAGCAAAATACACTTTGAAACACCTTCTGGGAGAATCCAGAACACGATTTTTTCTAAGCCCCAGACATGCACTTGAAAACCAAGGCCTGGGCATACAACAAATTCATTGATGTTAACCACGAACATGACTGGGGTTGTGCCCTCGCTTTTAGCTACTACTACGCTGTCGACAACCTCAAAGCCAGCTTCACGACAGTGAAGCCTCTCTCTCAGGTCACATAGTTTAACATAAGTGCTCATAAAAACCGCCTTGAAACCAGTATTGCGTTAACATCTATTAATGTACTGGAGGCATTAAGAAGTAGATATTAGGTTGCATGCTTTTACGAGTTTCAGAGCCTGTGATGACTTTGCCGAAGCCTGACATGTGATGTATCTCCCGAAGACTGAGGTGCATGGAGTGTTCAAGCCGCGGCTCGTGGTTTTAGACTACGATGAAACAACTGTTGATAACACCTTCGACTTTTACGAGGCCTATTGTGCAGCATTAAAGTTGCATGGTGCGCGCTGTTTAGAGTACAGCAAGTTCTTAGCGCTCTTTAGCGAAAACAAGCTCCACAGCGAAGTTCCAAGTAGAGTAGATCAAGAAAGCTTTTGGAAGACGTTTAGGAGACTATACCAGTCAAGGTACTCTTGGCTGAGAGCGGGCTTGAGCGAATTCCTTGTATATGCTAAGAGTCTCGACACGAAAATAGTAATAGTGAGTGGAAGAGAAACGCCATCACAAAACATTTGGCTAGACCTGAGAAAACATGGCATTAGCGAGTTCATAGATGACGTGTACACCCTGTGGGACTCGGCCTTAATGGGTGGTGAAGAGGGGTTTCTGTTCGACAAGTCGTTCTTAGTGAGCTATGTAAAGACAAAATACGGCGTGCACGACAACTTTGTGTGCATTGGCGACTTTCCGACAGACTATTATAGCTGTGTTAAAGCGGGTGGAACATTCATCGGATTAACCCCTATTCCAGAACGGGCTGAGCACTTGAAGAAGGCAGGAGCTAAGCTAGTAGCAAGCAACTTTAAAGAAGTACTTGTAATACTTAGTGATATTGGTTTCTTTGACTAGCTTTAAATAGAGGGTGACATGTATCTACCATCTTCGCTTAAGTATACCTCTCCATTTTTGAGCAGTGTAGTAAGAGCCTTTCTAATTTTATCTTCGCTCGCCACTCCGGACAGTATCTGATGTATCTCCTTCAAGTTCATTGGCTTATACCGCAGGAGCTCTTTTACTATTTCCACGAGCTCCTCGTCGTTTGGAGCGGTTAAGAGCACAACGTCGCTGTCTTCGTGGAGTATTTTGAGTTTTACTCTTTTACTGAGTTCTTGAATTTCTTCCGGCGTCAGGTTCGAGCTCTTCACATCTCTGCACCGTAATCGACGGCTTCACAGGCAATACTGATTTGGTGACCTCCATATAAAGATTACTAATAGAGGAGTAGCAACCAAGTACTTCTGCGGTATCACTATGACCACGAACGTTGTTTTGTACTATGACAAGAGGACTAAATACAGCATAAACGCCATATACGCTTCAATAGACTTAGTCAAAGGCATTAAGATCCACTTAGCAAGGAGCCTAGAGGAGGTTCTAGAGATCTCGAAAACCCTGAGGAGCAGCGGAGAGAAAGTTATCGTTGCAATGAGCCTTTTGACCACAATGCTCGCTGAAAACGGCTTTCTCGAAAAACTCAGGAGTGTACTAGCAACACTGCGGAGCCTGGGAGTAATAGCTGTAGCAGGAGGCCCCCACCCTTCCGGTGATCCGATCGGCACGCTCACGTCACTTGGATTCGACTACGTCTTTATAGGAGAGGCCGAAGAGTCCTTCAGAGAGTTTGTTGAAAAAGTGGAAAACAGCGAAGACCCGAAGAGCGTGAAAGGCATGGGCTTCGTAGAGGAGGGGAAGTTCCACTATACAGGTAGGCGTAAGCCGGTGAACTTGGACGAAGTGCACCCATTTCCATACTGGAGAGGCATTTTTAACCCAATTGAAATAACAAGAGGGTGTCCATATGGCTGCTCCTATTGCCAGGTGTCCTACATCCACGGCAATTTCTACAGACATAGGAGCGTGGAAAAAGTGGAATTCTACGCAGAGAAGTTCTTCGAGCATGGCGGCAAAGACCTCAGGTTCATATCACCAAGCGGACTCTCTTACGGCATGAAGACTCAGAGCCGCGAACCAGAGCTAGATAAAGTAGAAGAACTGCTCTCGAGACTGAAGTCCAAGGCCGATAAGTATGGCGGGAGAGTATTTCTCGGCACTTTTCCAAGTGAAGTAAGGCCCGAGCACGTAAATAAAGAATCCGCGAAGTTGCTGAAAAAGTACGTTGCAAATAAAGCAATAATCGTGGGGGCCCAGTCAGGCAGTGAAAGGATATTGAGAGCTATTCGCAGGGGTCACACCGTTGAAGACGTCATTAACGCGGTTAGCGCAGCCATTAGCGAAGGCTTTACACCAGATATTGACATAATAGTTGGATTTCCTGGAGAAACACTGGAGGATATGCTGGAAACCCTTGAGCTAGCTAAGAAAGTCGTAAAAATGGGTGGCAGAATTCACTTACACTATTACCTTCCTCTTCCAGGCTCGCCACTTGGCTGCAAAACTCCTGCAGTAGTTCCGTGGCACGTAAAGAAGGAACTAGCGAGAATAGTCGGGCTGGGCAGGGGCTATGGAGATTGGCTTAGGCAAGAAGAACTTTCGTGGAGGATTGTAGAGCTCTATAGAAGTGGTGTCATATACCCGCGGTCCATAGCGCCCGGTTTCATCAAGTAGTTCAGACTGGGGTTCGCTGAAAGTCATCCCAAAATATTATTTTTAGTTACAGGGACTAATTTATGGGCCCCGCTCTTCAAAGCTAGCTTTAGACAAAATAGACTTTATGTAGCCTGATAGCCGAGGACACGTTAATGGGTCGTAAAATCCACCCTCATAGCACCTGTTAATGTAAGGGCAGATCACGCAGGGTATATTGGTGGCATTTTCGATTATTTCGCGAAGAGTCAGCGGCGACTCCCCTATCTCCTCAAGTGCCTCGAGGATAGCTTTCTTGTTTACTCTAATGAGGTATGTCAGCCTCTTATTGTACACTACCTGTTCTCTCGTGATAAACCCCAGCTTCTCGAGCTTGCTAAGGGTTTTCGACACGATTTTAGAGTCTAGTCCTAAGAGAGAGGGTATTTCGCTTTGGTAAATCGGGTTTTCCGCCTTGTAGAGGGATTTCAGTATCTCGATGTCACGCCTGCTTAACACGTGTGACATGTGGTGCTGCACCACGCTGTAAGCGAGCCCCGCTTAGAAGTTTAGTTTAACAGCGTAATATACCTTCCCTAAAATGCAGGATAGCAAACCTTCACGCGACGCGTAATTGCATAAAGCTAATGAGCTTTGCCAGCAGAGGAAGGGGCTGTTCTAACCTCGCTAAGACGCCTAAGCTACTGGAAGAGCAGAAGTTGCTACATTAGTACGTAGACATCCACGGCCTTTATGAGCGCGTTGTAAGCGTTTCTAATTGCAACATCTGTTTGTCCTATTACGCTTCCCACGTCTAGTTGGTTCTTTCTGCAGTTCATCAGTATGCTAGCTAGGTACACAGCGGCGGCAGCCAAGCTTGCTGGGCTCTTGCCGCTTATTGCTGGGTGTTCTCTGGCTTTTACAACGAGCTCGTTGGCAAGCACAGCGGCTTCTGATGGTAATTTGAGAGATGCAACGATGTAGCTTATGTAGGAACGCGGCTCGCTCTGCTCAGCTGAGACCCTTAATTTGGTGTCCAGTTCACTAAGTCTCTTGATTCCCTCCCAGAGGTCTCGCTCACTAATACCTACTTCGTTCACAAAGAGCTTTATTGGCTTAGGATATCCGCACTTCTTGTATGCTATGTACAGCGCTGCAGCAACGATCTTTCTCATGGTCTGCTCTTTCACATTCAGCTTCTCTGATATTCTATGCAATATCTTACCCGCGGTCTCGACGACAGCGCTTGGAGCTCCCAGCTCTTTTGCTAAGCTATTAAGCTCTTTGAGCGCCTTTACGAGCTTCTTTTCTCCTCTCTCTATTTTTGCATCAGCGTTTCGAGCAACCCACGTTCTGCCTTCTTGTATGTGGCGGACTAAGTTGCCTGAAATTTCAGTGCCGCCAACGCCGTGGTCGTGAACTCTGTGAGTAAAGAAGCCACTATAGCGTGGAACGCTGTCTTCTCTCGGGTATTTCTCAACGTACTCTATTGGGCGGTCATCTAGGACTACTCCGCAGGATTTGCAGACATAGGCGTGTAGAGAGGAGTCGTAGACTACATTGGTTGAGTTGCAATAATCGCACTTCACGCAGAACACCTACCGCTTAGCGGGCTTTTTGCCTTCGCGCATTATTTGATAGTAGAGCCTTTCGTGCCTTGAAGCGAGGAGCTCGCCGAAGTCCCTGTCAAAGAGTTTTACAACTAGGCGGGGATCGTCTACTCCACCAATAACGTCTACAACTCTTCCAACTTTTCTGCCAGAGCTATCAAAGACCTCGCTATATATTGCTCTAAGCACGTTTTTTATGTAAGGCTTAACTACTAAGTAGCCACTACAAGTATAAGTCTCGGCTATGCCAAGTAGCCGCAAAATAGCCACCTTCTTAGAAGCTCCGCACCGCTCCTAGGTCAGTAAGTTACTCAACTACTTATTAGCAAGTGGGCACTTAAGAGTGGCGAATTTTCGAAAGAGGCAATATATGACGGCTTTACTATAATCACTTAAAGACTAAAATAATACTAAAGGAGCTCTCACTATTTTGCCCTGGCGCCTGACTTGTAGCGGGTGGGAAGCAGCCTCACACGCCTTCTAAAGCGCTTGAGGCAAGTGCAGTAAACAGCTGAGTACGCTACATGCTCTATTTAAAGACCTTTACTATTAAAGCCCTTTGACTTACTATAATGCGGTCTTCTGCCTCACTAATTTCCGCATTTCTACTATGGTCTTAGCTACAGCGTAGAGGGTTCTTAACTTGCTTTCGAGTTTATTTGCGACAACTCTGCCTCTCAACGCAATACTCTTGGGATGTACTTTATCTGGCTCGATCTCGGGGTTTAGTCCTAATTTTTCGCAAGCAGCAGCAATTTCCTCGAGTGTGGGTTTAGGTATGGCGAGGCTTAGTGGGATCTTCCTACCTTCTTTTCTACTGAGAGTAGAATCCAGGTAAATGGGGTATATTACGATGCGCTTGCCCTTGTACTCTCTACTCAACTATGGCACCGAGTAGGAGCTAAGTGCCTTCTATTAAGATGCCGTTTAAGACGCCGTCTTGGCCAGGCCTAGAAGTTACTTTTACTAAACCTATGCTTGTCTTGACTATGCTTCCCTTTGAGATGATTTTAAACCTTGCATACTGAGGATTCTCCGGCGTTTCTACGATGTCGAGTATTTTTGCTCTCTTAACAGTGCCATCTTTCGTTGCCACGTTGATATAGGATGCTACTCTGAGCCTGACTTTGAAATTACCCCCATAAGTCCTATCTACCCTTCTCCCCTCTTCCTCGCTTAATTTTGTCATGGTAGGAGGTCCCCCGAGCTCGTATTTGCGCTTATCCCTGTGTTTCCCTCTCAATCCGCCACTGGGCTTTCTGAGGTCATTGCCTTGGTAGTGTGACACGGCGTATTTCACCAGGTTCCTTCGTTAGTGTTATTGGACCTTAAAAGCAGTTTTAAGTGGTATTAACGACCAAAGCGCCGTTGCCTCTTCTGGTAGCTTCTAATAGCTCTCCAGAAGTCTATTTTCCTAAACTCGGGCCAGAAAACGTCGCAGAAGTATAGCTCGCTGTACGGTATGTGCCAGAGGAGGAAGTTGCTTATTCTTTCTTCGCCGCTAGTTCTTATAATGAGGTCTACATCGGGTATATTTCCTGTCTGTAAGTACTTCGAAAATACTTCTTCGGTTATTTCACTAGATGCGAGTAACCCCGCTTCTACGTTGCGTGCCAGCTTCTTCACAGCGTCTATTATCTCCTGTCGCCCACCATAGCACAATGCTATTGTCAGTGTATAGTTGTTGTAGCTCGCAGTCGTTTTTTCGACTTTCTCAGCCGCTTCCTTGACGTAACTTGGCACTAGCTCGAGTCTACCTACTAAGTGCACTTTAATTTCATATTTGTGAATTTCAGGCATTGAAAGGAGCTCTTCGAGCCCCTCTTTCGCGAGTTTAAAGAGCTGCATTCTCTCCTCTTCACTCCTGTAGAGGCAGTTCTCGAAGCTCATCGCGAATATAGTTACATAGGGTATTTTCAGCTCCCATATCCACTTGAGCACTTCCTTCATTTTTTCATAACCAAATAGGTGCCCGCTTTTAGGATCTAGACCCATTTTAGCAGCCCACCTTCTATTGCCATCGGGTATTATGCCGATGTGCCTTGGAAATTGACCGTTCTTTATCTGAATCCACAGCCACTTCTCGTAGACTTTGTAAACGGGTTTAAGTAGGTAGTTAGCTAGCTTAATTAGAGCAAGCACAAGCGCCGCACCCCGCGGGGAGGAGAGCGCTATTCGTCCACAATCCCGTGCAATATTTTCAGTTCTTCGATCGAGAACTTCTTCTTTCGCCTCTGAGAGGCCTCTTGAGCTATTTTCTCTCTCTTTGCGCTTAAGATTTGGGCTTTTTGTGCTTCTTCAATTTGCTTCAAGAGGTTGTTGTGTTTTTGGCGCAGAGCATTTATCTTCGACGCTACTAGAACTTCCGCATTCCTGCAGTTCTCGAGCTCTTTTCTCACTAAAAGCAGCTTTTCCTTGAGCGAGCTGTATTTTTGAACCTTTTCTTCAAGCTCTTTTCTCAATTTTTTGAGATTGATGCTTATAGAAGTCATGCTACTTCTCAGTTCCTCGATCTTTTTGTTGAGTTCACTCAATTGTTGTTTTAGGGAGTCTCTGAGATTTTTGAGCTCAAAAACTTCTTCCCTGCTCTTAGAAGCAGCAAGGGCTTTTTTGTATAGGGATGTGTAAGCACGTAGCTTCTCGATGAGCTCAAATTCTCTTTCAACAGTTAAAGCTGTTGTTTGTATTTCCCACTCTATTTCATCGATCTTCTTTTTAATGACGCTTAAAGGTAGCTTGATTTCGCTCGAAAGAGAACGCAACTCGCTCAGCTTTCCGCTAATTAGCTCCCGAAGAGCTCTGAGCTCTCCAGCAATCCTTTTCCTCTCACTAACGGCCTCTCTGAGCTGGCTTACGACTACCTTCTTCTTTTCTCTTAGATCTCTGAGTTCAGACTTAAGTCGCCTAATTTCCTCGAGTAGAGCGTTTTTCTGTGATCGAAGTTCTCTAATCTGATTCTGTAGTGCTAATTGCCTTTCCCTTAAATTCTTGAGTTCTTCTCTTGCTTGCGAAATTTCGCTAAGTGTTTTCTCAACTTCTTGCCTAAGGAGTTCTAAATTGCTGTTGTCGCTACTCATGTGCTATTAGCACTCTCACTGCACTTTATTGCTGAGAATTACTCTAACGTCAACTGCTATGGCACCTTTTTCGTAGACTATGACGGGATTTATGTCTATAGACTCCACCTCGGGGTTTTCCAGCAACAGCTGCCCTGTTTTAACAATGATGTCTGCGATAGCATTCTTGTCTACAGGCGGCTGCCCCCTGTACCCGTCAAGTATCTTAGCCGACTTTATCTCGTTTATCATTTCAAGTGCTTCCTCATGAGTGATCGGCGCTATCCTGAAGGACACGTCTTTGAGTACTTCTACGAAAATACCACCGAGCCCGAACATTACGGCAGCACCAAATATGTCGTCGCGTATACCACCCACTATTACTTCTAGGCCTGGGGGAGCCATGTTATACATAAGCACTCCAGCTATTCGGGCCTTTGGGGCGCGCTGAGACACGGTCTCAAGCATTTCTTTAACGGCTGCTGCTACCTTGTTCTTGTTATCGAGGAATAGCCTTACACCGCCAACATCGCTCTTGTGCGTTATGTCTGGCGAGACTATTTTAAGTGCTATTGGATAGCCAACGCGATCTGCCAGCTCGTAGGCTTCTTCAGGGGTTTTCACGAGATACGCCTTAGGAGTTGTAATGCCATAGTACCTTGCTAGCTCAAAAGCCTCGTGCTCTAGCAGCTTGAACCTGCCTTCTCTAATAGCCCTTCTTATGGTTTCTCTGGGCGTCACGCAAAGCACCTCAGCTACTTTTACTTTTAATTAGGCTATAAGTGTATAAAGCCTTTAACGTTTTTGCAAGCCTCTCTGGAGATTCGAAGGTAGTTACGCCCCCTTCTTGAAGCTTCTTCGCCGTTTCAACAGATACGTCGCTTCCAATAGTGAGCGCTACTATGGGCTTATTGTGCTCTCTCTTAAGCTTAATTATGTGGTCTACAAATGTCCCCCTTATGCCGGGAACTTGCGGTAGCGCGACAACAACAATTGCATCTACGTCGTCTCTCTCTACCAGTAAGTCTAGTACTCGGATATACCTCTCGTCATCAGTATCGCCTGTGAGATCTATGGGGTTTTCAACTATGCAGTGACGTGGCAAGAAGCTTCTGAGCTTTTCTCTCAAGTCCGGCGGAGTTACGGGTACATCGAAACCTGCGCTCGTCAGCGCGTCAGTCAACATTACTCCAACTCCACCAGCGTCGGTTACTATGTAAACCCTATTGCCCTTCATTACTGGCTGATCTAGTAGTATCCTGACGTAGTCCATCATCTCATCAAAGCTCTCGGCCTCTAAGACTCCAGCCTGCTTAAAAGCAGCCCTATAGACAGAGTAATCGCCTGCTAGTGCAGCCGTGTGGCTTGCAGCCGCTCTACTTCCTCTACTTGTCTTGCCAGCCTTGTAAATCACTATGGGCTTTTTCTTGGATACTTTTTTTGCAGTCTCAATGAAGGCTTTACCGCGAGCAGTCTTCAGTCCTTCGATATACATTAGTATCACCTTGGTGTGTTCGTCTTCACCGAGGAATTCCAGGAGTTCTACATCATCTACGTCGACTTTGTTGCCATAGCTAATGGCTCTCGAAACGCCAATTCCATTGTAGGCCATCCAGTCCATCAGCGCTGTCGCAAACGCGCCACTTTGACTAATGAAAGCTACATGCCCCTTTGGAGGTTTTTTCATCTTAGGAGTAAAGAACGTGTCTACACCACTCCAGTTATCGTATATTCCTATGCAGTTGGGCCCAATAACTCTCACGCCGTGTTTTTTCGCAGCTTCTACGAGCCTCTCTTCTAGCATCTCGCCTTCGGGAGTCCCGGTCTCTCTGAATCCACCGCTAATCACAATAGCGGCTCTAGTTCCCTTTTCTCCGAGTTCTTCAATGACTTCAGGTACGCTAGGTGCTGGAACAGCTACTACGCCTAAATCCGGTGTTTCCGGTATTTCCTTCACGCTGCGGTAGCACTTCAACCCGAAGATCTCGCTATAGTGCGGGTTAACGGGGTATATCTGCCCCTTAAACCTGGTTATGAAGTTCTCGAGTATGACCCGCCCGACTTTTCCTTCTTTTGGAGTAGCCCCTATGATGGCCACACTTTCGGGTTGGAAGAATTTAATCAAGTTGCTCGAGACCACGAGGCTCACCCCGCATACCCAGTATGCATTAAACAACGCATATATATGTTCGGTAAAGTGGCATCGTTAAAACAAGCTCATAGTAACATGTAGTGCTAATCTGTTGCAATGACGCTACTGAGTCGTCCAGAAAGTCGCCACTTAACTCAACTTTTTAACCCAACGCGGCCCATCACCAAACGGGGGTAGTAGTGGCTCAACTAGAGGAGGTGGATGAGACTGTCCTACATCGAGTAGTTGATAGAGGAAGGAGCCTCGGAGCATCCTACGTTGAGGCCAGGTATCACGATAACTACGGTTATTCGGTGAGTACGCGGAACATGCGCGTTCTTGGCGTAGAGTATGTGAGAGAGCGTGGAGTTAGCGTGAGGGTTATCGTGGACGGCTCATTAGGCTTCGCGGCAACTAGCGACTTGACTAAGGAAGGGTTGTTTAAAGCACTTGAAGTAGCGGTTACTAGAGCGAGGGCTGCCAGTAGGCTAAGGAAAACGCCCATAGAGTTCTCCGAGGAGAGACTAGGCGTGGCGAAGTACTCTGTAATCGAGAAGAAGCCCCTTCAAGACTACTTGACCCCAGTTAGCGCGCTTAACTTACTGCTAGAAACCTACAAGCAGGCTGCAAGCACTGTCAAAGAAGCAAAGCTCGCTGTAATGACTGGTAGAGTCAGAGTCGCTATTGAGTCGAAGATTATTGTGAACTCAGATGGAGGATTAGTGAAGTCGGTTGTCCCAAGACCGTATGTGTCGATTGGAAGCACGCTGCTACACCAGCGTGGCACTATACAGAGGTATGCAGAATTCGGGGCTTCTGGTGGTGGTGAAAAAGTAGATGAGTGGAGGGTGCCCGAGGAAGTGTCGAGTGAGCTCGCAAGGCTCGAAAAGGTCTTAGTGAAGGGTGTTAAGCCACCTTCAGAAAAACTAGACGTAGTTCTTGGACAAGAAGTAGTAGGCTTAATAGTTCACGAATCGGCGGGGCACCCGATGGAAGCCGATAGGATTCTTGGAAGAGAAGCAGCACAAGCAGGCGAGTCTTACGTTAAGCCATCAATGATCGGGGAATTTAGGGTTGGAAACAAGTATGCAACAGTCGTAGAAGACCCCACAATACCTGGCAGCTACGGCTTTTACCTCTATGACGACGAGTGCGTTAGAGCCAGACCCCGCTACCTCTACAGAGAAGGCTTGCTCTACGAGCCTCTACACAATAGGCACACAGCCCGCATTTTCAAGGCACAGAGCAACGGTGCTGCTCGCTCAATGAACTACGCTTCTGAGCCCATTATCAGGATGAGCAATACCTACCTCGCCCCAGGCGATATGTCATTCGAAGAACTAATTGAAGACATAGAGCTAGGAGTATATGTTAAGTCCTACATGGAGTGGAATATTGATGACGCGCGGTGGAACCAGAGATATGTTGGACTAGAGGCCTACTTGATTAAAAACGGAGAATTAGCAGAGCCAGTCACGAACCCCGTTCTCGAATTTACTACAGGGTGGTTCTACAGCAACATCGTGGGTGTTGACAAGAACTTGGAGTTCTACCCAGGGACATGTGGCAAGGGCGAGCCTTCTCAAGGTGTTCCAGTTTGGTTTGGTGGTCCCAACGTGCGCTTAGCAAAAATGAAAGTGGGGGTTTTAGAATGAGTGCTCACGAGCTTGCTCAGAAATTAGTTAAAGAGCTCTCGAGAACTTATGATGAAGTCGCTGTTCTACTAATCGAAACAGATCGTACAATGGTTAAGTTGTGGAATAGCGAGCCCTCGGTTGTGCAGAGCTGGCTTGACTGGGAAGTCATGCTGAGGCTTGCCAAGAACAAGCGCATGTGGATACTTAGGTTTAGAACTCGCAACATTGATCAAATACTTGAGAGCACTGGAAGACTCATAGAACTTGCTGATAAAGTAGAGGAATCAGAACTCTACTCACCGCTACCAGAAGCCCAGGTTTGTAAACCTCTCAGCGACGTGTATGATCCAGCAATTGACAAGTTCTCTGAAGATCCATCGCGCCTCGTTGAAGTACTAATTGACGAAGCACTGGGCGCTGGAGCAGAGAGAGTCGCTGGAATGATCTCTCTGGGTAAATTGACCAAGACACTAGCCACTAGTAGGGGCTATGAGTGTAGAGAGTCTAAGACCTTCGTTGAGGCTTACGCAAGAGCGTTTAGAGGGGACTTCAGCGGGCACTGGGCGCATGGCTCAACCCGAGTCAATATCGAGGAGGTAAGGAAAGTAGGCAGAATAGCGGGTAAGTACGCGACCATCACCTCATCTAAAACTAGCATAACGCCTGGCAAGTATAAAGTCGTAATATCACCCCTCGTTGTAGGTAACCTGATGAATTACGTAGGTAGTATGGCATCAGCGCTATCCGTGCTTACAGGCTTCTCGTTTTTTGCAAAGTACAAACTAGGCGACAAGGTAGCACATGAAAAATTCTCACTCTACGATAAGCCTCGAGACGCTACCCTGCCTGGGGCTACGGGTTTTGACGACGAGGGTATTGAAACAGTCGACAAGCCCATAATTGAAAACGGCCTCTTCAAATCGCTGCTACACAATTCTGGCACGGCGGGAAGGATGGGCACGAAGTCTACAGGCAATGCTGGCTGGATTTATCCATTGTCGTGGAACCTCGAAGTATCCGGTGGCGAGTTGAGCGAGGAAGAGCTCATTAGCGAGCTGCGCGAAGGCTTGTTTATTACTAACAACTGGTACACCAGGCTACAAAATTACTACGAGGGCGCGTTTTCCACGGTATCGAGAGACGTAGCTCTCTACGTTAAGAACGGAAAAGTAGTTGGTGATGTTGGAAGAGTTAGAATAGCAGCTACCTTTCCACAAATCCTCAGCAACATTCAGGGCTCCACTCGCGAAAGATACGATATTTGGTGGTGGGAAGTTAGAACGCCAACTAGGGCTCCATACCTGCTCTTGGAAGGCATTAATATAACAAAACCAGAGGTCTAGTTTTTTTACTCGAGCAAGACTACTTGTATTGGCTCCTTAGAAGTGCTTTGTTGCCCTCCTTCTTTTTGAGCTGATAGCGTTATTGATGGGGCAAGCGGCATTGCTTCAAGGGACTCTATAGTGTCTAGGTGCTTCTTTAAGCTCTCTTTCTCCTTTGTGAGCATTTCAAGGCTCTTCTTCATAATGTCTAGTACCGCGAGGTAGGGCTTCTCGGGTATTTCGCCAGCTAAGTAGCTAGTCTTGACAGCAGCAAGCGCTTTCTCGATCTCCGCGATTTGATCCTCTACTTCGTGGATTCTCTTTCTCAAAGCATCCTTGACCTCCTTGATCTGCGCCTTAACATTTGAGACTTCCACTTCAAGCCTCTTTTTAAAGGCTTCGTACGCGTGTGATGGTATTTCTTTCTTGGAGTAGAGTTCTTCGAGAGACGCCAGCCTACTCTTTATTATTTTGAGCCTGTTTTCGACGAGAATAGCCTTGTACTCGTGCTCGGGCAATAAGATTATGCTCTCTTGCGTAAAGTTGAACCTCTCAATAGGCACTTCTCTGTACTCAATGTCGTTGAAGTTTACTTCGAGCGAAACTACCCTGCCATCGGCATTGCTATAGAAGCCTACGATGTAGCCGAGGCGCCTGCCATAGGGGTCTGTTACGGGCTTGCCGAGGCACTCCGAAATTTTCCCGACTTCACTGCACATCGGACTCACCAATGGTGTTATTGTGGAGAGGTTTAGTTTTAAAGTAGGGGGCAAGAGATAGCCAATGTGACTCAGCAGCCTGGTTCCCGGCATAGCCCACGCGGGCTCCGCGCTTTTAACCCTCATCACAGTACTTATGTCCTACTACATCAATGCGACCCTCCCCTTAAAAACAAAAAGCAACAATTTACGTAGCGGGAGAATGAAATGAGCACTGCAACTATAGCTAAGGTTCAAGAAGTGCTAGCAAAGTTCATGGAACTGCTGTCTGGAATGAGTGGAATAGGTATTTGGCTATTCATCGTGGGATTTGTGCTAATAATAATACTGGTAGCGGCACTTGTTTTGAAGGCCATTGTAGCGCTAGTCAGGATTATCCCCAACTTGACTGTTGGGCAGTTCGTAAAACTCATAATTGTACTAGCACTAGTGCTAATGATAGCTGGACTGCTAATTCCATAAGAGTAGCGGTTTCTTAGAAGCAAGTTACTAGGGCTTTCGGGGAAATACGCGGAAGCCAGGATAGCGTGGTTTTTCGAGCTCGTCGAAGATTTCGAGAAGCCTATTATACTTGCAAGTTCTCTCGCCTCTCGCTGGAGCACCCGTCTTTATGAGGCCTGCAGACAGGCCTACTGCAATATCAGCTATCGCGGTGTCCTCGGTTTCGCCGCTTCTGTGGCTTATAATTGTCTTGTAGCCGGATTCTTTTGCCAGCTCGACGACTTCAATGGTTTCTGTTAGCGTGCCAATCTGGTTTACCTTTACTAGTATGGCGTTTGCGCTTCCGAGTTCCACTCCCTTCTTAAGTCTCTTTATGTTCGTTGTGAACAGGTCATCGCCGACGATTAGTACCTTTGAGCCGAGGCGTTTAGTGATTTCGGCAAACCCCTCGAAGTCTTCTTCGTAGAGCGGATCTTCTATGCTTACGAGCGGATACTCTGCAACGAGCTTTTCGTAGAACTCCACTAGTTCTTCTCTAGACATGGTGAGGCCTTCGCCTTCAAAGACGTAGACCTTTCTGTCTTCTCTGTAAAGCCTGGAGCTTGCAGCATCGAGTGCCAACGCTACCTGGCCGCCTGGCTCGTAGCCGGCTTTTTCTACGGCTTTGACTAGCAGATCCAAGGCGTCTCTGGTTTTCTCTATTGGTGGGGCATAGCCGCCCTCGTCTCCCACGTTCACGGCTAGTGGACCGTACTTCTCCCTGATTATCTGCTTTAGGAAGTGGTAAACTTCAACAGATGCCCTAAGGGCGTCTGCAAAGTTCGTAAAGCCTGCTGGAACGATCATGAACTCCTGGAAGTCCAGCTTGTTCCCAGCGTGGACACCCCCGTTTATTACATTGAGCATGGGCACCGGCATCAAGTCTGCCGTCTTTCCTCCTAGGTACATGTAGAGGGGAAGCCCTAGCGTAGAGGCGGCTGCCTTCGCAACAGCAAGGCTTGTTGCAACTATCGCGTTTGCTCCAAGCCTGCTCTTGTTTTCAGTACCATCTATTTCGATCATTTTGTAGTCAATTTCTCTTTGGTGAGCAGAGTTCATTCCTATTATTGCTGGGGCTATGAGCTTATTTACGTTTTCAACTGCTTTAGAAACCCCTTTCCCTAAGTACTCGCGACCTCCATCGCGTAGTTCTAGTGCTTCATTCTTACCAGTAGAGGCGCCGCTCGGCGCGTACGCGACTCCAATGCCATAGCCCTCGGTTACGACCTTTACTTGAACTGTGGGATTGCCGCGGCTATCGAGAGCCATTCTCGCGCGGACATCTCTTATTATTAGGGATTCCCAGAGTATATCCAGCAGCGACATATAATACACCTCTGGGATTCGGTTTGAGTGTAAGCTGGACTGCGGTTAATATTTTGGCGTCGTATTTTCTCTGGACACTCGTTACAGTGTTGCTCAGAGCCAAGATAAAGAGCCTCGTGGTTTACGCGCTATTTCCGCTAGCACTTTACTCGGTGCCCTGCGTCTACTATTACTTTAAAACCTCGAGTGCTCTATATGTCGCCCCAGTGGCGGTTTCCATAGTGTTGCTTGTACTAGTATCTCGCTTTAAGCGCGCTGACTCGGTATTTTTAATACCCCTACCCCAGGTACTCACAGTAGTGTTCAAAGAATTAGCAGAGGTGGGCTTGCCGTGAATAAGTGCCCAAGGTGCGGCTCTACTGACGTTGAAGTTGTCAAAACGTGGAACCTCGTTGCGCCAATACCGGACGAGCATGGCAGAATAACGATAACAGTAATGGGGGTCTTCAAGTGCAAGTCTTGTGGTCATAGCTGGCGCGATAAAGTAAGCAAGTTGAAGGTGGGCGGGGATAGAGTCGAGGCCGAAACAAAGAAGGGCAAAGTGGTAATTGGGGGAGAAGCTGCGGAGAGGCGGGTTAAGGAGATAGTACTAGATCTCGATGAGATAGTGAAGGAAGAGTAGCTGAAGAGGGGCCTGGGTAGGACTGAGATGAGTGCCGGTCTTAGAAGAAAGAGGCTCTTAACAGAGCTGATCACTATTGCACTCATACTCGTGCTCGTTGCCACTCTCTCGGGTACGTTACTTGCTGAAATACCTGTTGCCGTTGTGAAAGGCAGTAGCATGCTGCCTCTTCTGAGAGAAGGCGACATAGTCATTGTGCTAAAGTGCGGGCCGGGAGATATCAGAGTAGGCGATGTAATAGTCTTCAAGACTCAGACTGGCAGGCTGGTGGTTCACCGAGTAGTTGGTGTAAAAGTTGGCGAGGACGGCACTTACTACTACGTAACTCAAGGCGACAACAACGCGTTTCCCGACTTTCAGCACTTCGAGAGAGGCCTGGGCGTACCCTACTGGAGAGTTGTTGGTAAAGTCGCATCGGTAAACGACTTTGTATTCAAAGTACCGTATCTCGGGCACTTAGCACTCATGATTAGAGGCGAGTAGGCACACTAGTCTTGTTCAAGCCTTTCTTATAACGTGCGTTATGACTTCCTTGACGTAGTCGCCCGTCGACTTAAGCCTCAGTAGCGTTAAAACGTATTCGTCAAAAGAAACCCGTTTTCTAGTCTTCCACTCGGAGTAAGCCTCGTGCACGCGCTTTAATGCTTGGTAGTGGTACTTGCACAAGCCATCCACGTGGGCTTCTCTTCTACAACTGGGTATAGAGCACTTAGTGTAGTTGCTCGATATACCCATTCTCCTGGCAAGAATCAAGCCTACTTCGGGTGCATGGTTGTCGAACCGGGAAACGAGTTTCTTTATTACTTCCTTGGCGCTATTGACTACTTCCTCTCTTCTCCTGACCCCTTTCATGACATCGTTTATCATTGATTCAAAAGTGCGAGTTAGTTCAACGCTTGCTAAGTCTGGGAAGAAAATGTCGACAACTTCGATTACTCCGTAGCCTAAATCGGTTACGCTAATGCCTGTTTTTGCTGAAACAAGATACCTGCGATCAAATAGCTTCTCTATAATTAACGCCCGCGTAGACTCTGTTCCAATACCGACTTCCTCCATCCACCTGAGTACGTCTATTTTCTTCAGCCTTGGAGGAGGCTTTGTATAGGACTCCCGCAGCCTAGTATTGACTACTTTAAGTATTTCGCCGCGACTTAGAGGTGGAAGGTGCTTAGACTCCGGTCTGTGAAATGGATAGTATTTAAACCAGCCGGTACTTTCGATGAAGAGCCCGGAGGCTTCGAACACGCACTCGTTGCCCGGGGTTGATAGAGTAGCTTTTATGTAGGCAACGTGAGCAGGGGGCGCGAACGCGGCAAGAAACCTCCTCACAATTAAGTCGTATACGGCCCGCTGCTTTTTTGTAAGCGACTTAGGCAAGGTACCAGTTGGGTATATTGCTGGATGCGCGGGGTCTTCTTTCTCGCCTTCAACAGGCTTCAAAACCCCCCTTGTTTCCGAGAGCAGATCGGACACGAGCTTGGAGTACTCACCGATACTTGAGAGCCTAGCTAAGATTTCTCTGTAGTTAAGATTAGGTGGCAGTTTCTGGCTATTTGTTCTTGGGTAGCTTATTAGCGCGTCTAGGTATAGCTGCTCGGCAATGTTCTGCGTTTCCATGGGGCTGAGCCCGTAAATCCTGGCAGCTTCTTCTTGCAGATCGCTCAGGTTGAAGGGAGGTGGAGGCGTGTACTTAAGCAGGCTCTTTGAAACGTCCTTGACTACCAGGTAGCCATGCTTCCTCACCACTTGTGCCACTTTTTCGGCCTCCTCTCTACTTGAAACAGGGTTTTTCACGTAACTAGCCGTGATAACAGTGCCGTTTTTCTTAAGTAAGAGTGTTATGCTATACTGTGGAAGCGGTATGAACAGCTTTCTCTCAAGCGTTTTTTCAACAACGTACTTGAGAGTGGGCGTTTGGACTCGCCCCACGCTGAGAACGGTTTTGCTCCCCGTGGCGCCTTGAACGGCCTTCATGAGCGCTCTGCTAATGTTTATGCCCCATATCCAGTCGAGCTCGTGGCGACATAACCCTGCTTCAACCATGTTGTAGTCTAGTGGTAGTAGCTTGCTGAATGCTGCTTTGAGCTCGGAAGGCACAAGGCTTGAGAACTTTGCCCTGTAAGCCCTTTTCTCGTTTCCGAGAAGCTTGATGATCAAGTAACCTATTACGCTACCTTCGATGTCGTAGTCGCATGCATTAATGTAGTAGTCGCACCCCTTTGAGAGCTTCTCGAGCAGCTCGAGGTACTCCTTCGTGTGCTGCTTCTCGCTGTTAACTAAGTAGGCAGGCACCCACTCGTAGGTGAAAACCGGATACCCTGGCAACTCTGTGTGAAGTTCGTATAAGTGGCCAGCGGCGCTTGCTACTATGATTGTGCTAAAAGAGCTTCTTATTTCGTAGTACTGGATCTTCTTGTACTTGTGGACAATCGGGTTGTCTGAGAGCGCGTAGGCTATTCTCTTAGACGCTTTTGGCTTCTCGGCTATAACGAGGATCCTGCCTTTGAGGCTCCATATGTTAATAAAGCTGTTCGGCGTCAATGGCGTAGGCAACAATTAACCCCTTACGTTATGCCCGTTGTCTAGTTAAAGGACGAGGGGTACGGGTGCTGTTAGAATTAGTGCAAGTAAATAACCGAGTAAGCACCAGCGACACGTAGACTCATCGTATTGGTTTGCAGTACCAGGGTGTCCTCGCCTGCCAAATAGCAAGTACATTACTAGGGAAACTACGCCCAGTCCTATATAGTAGTTAAAGGCTCCAGCACTGAAACCTGCGAACACTAAAGCAAGTCCAGTACCAATTAGAATTGCTGGTACTAGGCTACTGACTAAGTTGAATTCTCTCAAGCCAATGGCGCTTCTTACTACATGGCCCCCATCTAGCTGCCCTATTGGCAAGAGGTTGATGAATGTTATGAGGTACATAACGTATGTGACAAAGAGCAGTGGGTGCATTACGAGCACTTCCTGGGGGCTTAGAGGCCTCAAGTACTGCATGAGAATAAGCCCTAGGCTTGCAACAGGCACGAGCTCTAAACTACCTTTCTCGACGAGCTCGGCAGCCGCCTCGTAGCTGATCACGGGCGATAAATAAGTGCCAACGATTCCTATTACGGTGGCTGCAGCTAGTCCAAAGATTGGGCCCGAGAGGCCGAGCTTAGCTAGGTCTTTCTTAGTACATGGTGGGGTCTTCGTGTATATAACGGCTCCAAAGGTCCCCAAGAAACCTAGTTGTATGGGAGGTGCTGGCAGGAGCACGGGTCCCTCAACTATTAGACCTGCTCTTCTACTCACGTATAAGTGGCCGAACTCGTGCACGAGTAAAGCTAGTGAGAAAAAGAGCGTGTATAGAGCGGCATTAGTGAGCAAGATTAGGGGACCCTGATCACCAGTAACTAGTGTTAAGCCCTGAGCTACTCCTAAACCAGTAAAGAATATCGTCACGAACGCTGTAGTTGTTAGCAACCATCTATGCCTGTAAAGTGTGGACTCCTTTTTTACAAACGGAACTAGTCTAACAACCGGCTTATCTCCCTTAAGCTGAAAAGAGACAACGTTATACTCTCTGAGGAGTTGTGTGTATAGATCTTTGAAGAGGCGGGGCTCAACAGGCCGGCTGAGAACAAGGTCTACGAAGAAGGGGTGTATTCTAGACTCTTCGACTAATATCCCAGCTCTCGAGAATAGAGCTAAGATATCTCCTAGTTTCTGGTGTAATGAGTTTTGATACTGGTATGACATCGTATCCTCCGCTCCTCCACCTCAAGATAGACATTGGCAGAGTAGCATTTAATAGCTCGATGATCGCGACGTACACGGGGTCTTTGAATGGTAGCTCATCGACATTTACTAGCGGAGGTGCACCCATAGCGAGCTGGAGCGCTCTTGCTCCAATAACGCGGGCGAGTTCGAAGCGTGTAATTCTTTGACTAACGACTTCTCTGTACGTTCTTGCAACGTTCTCGGTCATAGTAAACACCACGAGTCTTTAGAGCCAGATGAAGAGAAATGTTCAGGGGCTTAAAAAGAGATAGGACAGGGCTTGAAAAACAGGGCTTTAAGGCGCTTAAAAGCTTAGAACTCGAATTTACCTTCTTTACCTTCTTCTTCCTCCTTCTTTTCTTCCTTCTTTTCTTTTTCTTTCTTCATCGGACTTGCTGCAATGATGTCGTCTATTTTTAGTATAGCAAGTGCAGCCTCGGCCGCAGTCTTTATCATTGCCTCCTTAACAAGCATGGGCTCAATGACATTCCGCGTTGTCATGTCTTCTATGATTTCGCTAGTAGTGACGTCTATTCCAGCGAATTTCTTGCCCTCGGCATGTAGCTTTCTCAGTTCCATTAAGATCTCCAGCGGGTCTTTGCCACACGAAGTCGCGAGTATCATTGGTATTTCTTCGAGTGCCGAGGCGAACGCCTCTATAGCCAGTTGCTCCTTGCCACCTATTTTGGCAGCGTATTCTCTAAGTTTCATTGCTACCTCGACTTCCGCGGCCCCTCCACCAGCAACTATCTTTGGAACCCTCATTACGTTTCTCAAGACGTTAAGGGCGTCTTTAATGCTCCTCTCGACTTCGTCGAGCACCATGTCGCTGGCTCCGCGGATTAGTATTGTAACAGCTCTTGGGTTCTTGCAGCCCTCGACAAACACCATTTTGTCGTTGCCTACTTTCCTCTCTTCCACGAGCTCGGCGTAGCCTAAGTCTTC
>JAGDWH010000016.1:74859-83989 GCA_023269765.1 Desulfurococcaceae archaeon | reverse complement strand
AGTTTTTAGGCAGAGGATTGGTAGGGGCTAGTGAGGAAGCTGGCTTGCGAGCGCAGCGCCGGGGGCGGGATTTGAACCCGCGCGGGGGTATCCCCCACTGGCTCTCAAGGCCAGCCCCTTAGGCCGCTCGGGCACCCCGGCTCCACTACCCTGGTATTATGGTTTAAGATATAGGAGGATATAACCCTTCTTGCTCATAGATTCGACGTGCCCATATACTTTTCTAGCTTCCCGAGCCAGGTACTCCCCTCCCTTAGCTAAGACGAACTGTGCAAACCCGTCTCTAACCAAGTGTTCTCGCGCTCCTAGTACTATGTCTTCTACTACCTTCATTCCAGCCGAGAGGGGCGGGTTAGAGTATATTGCGTTGAAGAGCACTCCCTTGACAGGCTCGTACCTGTCTCCCTCAAGCACTACTACGCGGTCCTCAACCCCATTGAGCCTGGCATTTAGCTTAGAGACCTTTACCGCGAGTGGATTAATGTCAGTCATGTAGACCTTTAATTTCGGATTAAGCTTCGCAGCGGTTACTCCTATTACTCCGTAGCCACAACCAACGTCTAGTACAAGCCCGCTATCTGGAAGTATCATGTTTTCGAGGAGCAGTAGAGTTCCCTCGTCAACTCTAGTTCCCGAGAAGAGGCTGGAGTACGACACAAACTGCAGTGATACGTTACGTACTACTAGCGGTATTAAGACCCTTTTACCGGGCCCCCTGCCGGGCTTGTAGTAGTGCGCCAACTACTGGGCGCCCCTCGTCTTCCAGCACTTTGGATACACATTGCGGGGCATCACAACTCTCTGAACTTCCGCTACGATGCCCTTGTCCGCCTTGGCTATCTCCTCGGCGTTTTTCAGCGCCTTGGCGAGCGCGACGAGCTCTCCTTTCAGAGTGAGTATTGCGACAGTCTTTCCAGCTTCTACGTCGCTCGTCAACTTAGCAACGCCGGGGGCAGCTAGGCTAGCTCCGTGAGCTATGGCATCCACCGCCGTATCTAATACTAGCACTTTTGGCAAGTGCGCTATGCTTGTTTCAACCGGCAGTATTACCCTCCTTAAGTACCTCTCGTCTCCATTGGTTTTCCACAAGTAGACGGCTTCGCTGACTTCTTGCAGCGTTACTAGCGTCTCATCCTCTTTATAAGGGCCTGTCCGCGTCCTCCTTAACTCTCTCATGTGAGCCCCCACACCAAGCAGTAGCCCTAGGTCGTGTGCAAGCTTTCTCATGTAAGTACCGGGATCGCAGAGCACTCTCAGGAGCAAGAAGTTGTCTCTGTAGTCCAGTATCTCGATTTCATAAATGGTCTTTATCCTTATAGTGCGCTTGACGCTCGATCTTAGTGGGGGTTTTTGGTATATTTTGCCTCTGAAGTTCTTCAAAGCCTCTTCTACTTCTCCGAGCTGCACGGCTTTGTGTAGTTGTACGACCATTACGTATTCTTTTACAGTATGCACAACACTTCCTATGACTTTTGTGCTATTAGCCAGTCCTATGGGCAGTACGCCCGTTACCTTGGGGTTTCCCCACCCGCCCCCACTCAAGCAGAGGCGGGTTCTAGGGTGCCCCCATGCCCCGCCTTGTCGACCCCCAATATTTTCTTAACCCACGCCACGACTTCGTGACTAGTAGGTCCAGGCGGCTTGTCCAAGTTTATGACTCCAAAGTTAATGTGATTCTTGATCTCCCTCTGGTATGGAAGTACCCCATAGTCGGGGCTGGTATCAGCTTCTCTTACTGTAATCCAGTTGTTTTTGTAGCCAGCTTTCTCCGTGATTTTATCAAGGAATTCCAAGCCCTTCTCAACAAGGCCCAAATCCAGGCACCAAAACAGAGTTCTGCAACCAACCATGCAAGAGCTTAAAATGCTACTACGCGAGTGGCGAGAGCTTGGGCTTAACTCTTTCCTTCATGTAGTCTATTAAACCGGCTTCTTCGAGTGCTTTTAATACTTCTTCGTCGCCGGCCCCCCTGGGTATTTTCACGACTTTGTCCGTTGGCTCAAGGTGCTTTATGTTGGCCCTCCTTCTCTTAATGCCCGTCAGGCTCTTAGGGCCTGTCACCAGCACGAAGTTCTCGTCAATTATGTCTACAATAACGCATTTTCTGCCAGCTTCTCTACCTGCTACTTTTACGCATATTCTACCTACTTCTATTGCAGGCATAAACCCCTGCCCCGGGCACACCTCTCAGAGCCTATTTTCTAGGGCTTTTTTAATGATTTCGAATGCTTCTCTAATACCTACTTGCTTGGTATTTATAACAAGGTCAAAAATAGATAGGTCATCTATTTCTATTCCGTACTGCTCTAAGAAGCGCCATCTCTGACTAGTCTCCCTCACGAGTGTTTCCCGCAGAGCCTTCTCAACGGGGACTCTGTCTCTTGAAGCTATTCTGAGAACTCTGAGGGCTAGTGGTGCCGTTACGTATATTCTGAAGTCTACTATGTCAGAAACAATCCATGCTGCCAGGTGCCCATCTATTACGATGTTGTCTTTTTCAGCTGCTTGAAGAGTTCTCCTATCTACTTCTACGTCTATGCTGGGATCCCTCAAGGCCAGAATACTCAGCTCTTCAAGGCTGAAACCGCGTTTCTCTGCTATTTCCCTGAAGATTCTCCCTGCTGAGAAGTACTCCAGGTTGAAGTGCTCTGCTATGAGCTTTGCCTGAGTGGTCTTGCCGCTTCCCGGTGGACCACTAATTACGATTTTCACCAAAACTGCCTACACCTGGCGTACTCGCAGAGGCGTTAGCCGGCTGCCAAAGACGCTCTTACCGCTTCTCTAAGTCCTCTCGCGAGGCACCTGGGACATATATAGCCTCCGTAGGGCCTCTCCGGTCTTTTCTCCGTCTTCGCCAATTTATTCAGCTGGTACGGCCTTAGCGCAGGCACTCCGTGGAGCTCTGAGCCACAGATAGCACACTTAGCCTTACTAGGCCTCCTCTTCTCGTAGTGAATAGTGCTACGTCCGCCCGGCGTTGTAACTTTAATTCTCCTCCAGCTCCTGGTTCTAAACTTTGGGCGTGGCATTTGTAAGCCCCCTTCTGTGAGAGCTCGTCATCACTTCTTCTCAGTATTCAAACTGCTTTTAAATAGCTCCATGAGCTTTAAGCTCTTGTCGAGAGCTCGTGTTTTAAATGCCTCGCTTTCCTGCAGCACAACAGCACAGTAACAAGTAGTTAGAACATGGAGTGGTGTCCTTTTCCCGTTAAGGAGTGCTATTGGGCTCCTGGGCTTGAAGGCTCCTCGACAAGCTTGCTAGTCGGCTACTTTAGTTCCTCTTGAAATCGGGTATACTGAAAGCAGTAGAGCAAGCAACACTATGACTAAGAAGTGTACGTAGAGTTTGCCTTCGGGCGTTATTTTCGTGAAGAATGGTATTATGATGGGCGTCTCGACAGACTCCAGACCAAGTATGCGAGACACGTACATCGTAGATGAGAGCATTGAAATGTAGACTACCGTAAAGAGCGCTAGGTTTAAGAGCATTAGCTTAGTTAGCTTGCCTCTAAAAGCTCTTGCATATGGCATGTACTTCCTCGCCCTTCTCAAGTCTCTCTTAGTCTTAACCTTACTGGGAATTTTGCGTGCTTGTTCATGCAGTTTGAGCAAGCTAGCATAGAACTTTGATTTCTTAATAAACGAGTATAGCAGGAGGTAGAGGTATACGTGACCTACAACAATCAAAATTATTAGTGATGCAAGCAAGGTACTCATCTCTACTACAGGCAGGTTTGCTACTTACCAATAAGCCTCTTCAGCACCGGGTACGCTTCTAGTGTCCTCTCGTATGCTATGAGCGCGTAGTACTGCTGGAGTATGCCTATGGCTAGCAACAGCCCCGTGCCACTACCATACGCTCCAAGTATGTCTGCTATTATTGCTATCACCGCAACTATGATTGACGAGAGCACGGTTAGTGGGTATATGTACTTGGCGAGTACTTGTTCTAGTATTCTCGGGTTTCTCCTAAGCCCGGGAACTTCAAAGCCGCTTTCAATGAGCTGCTTTGCTTGGTTCTGGGGATTTAAGCCCGCTACTTCAACCCACATCAAGCCAAATAGCACTGCAAGCACTAGTACAAGCACCGTATACACTACAAGCCTAGCTGGATCGGCAGTAGCGTAAATTACTCCACTCGGCAGGGACAGGTAATAGGCAATGCCTCCAATAACCCTACCCTCGGTGTCGTACTTTACTAAGAGGTCTGCTACTTGTGTGGGTACTATGCCGCTTAGATAAGTCCTGGTTAGCGTTGCGAAAATCAAGACATTGGAGTACAGAATACCTATGAAGATTATTGGAATGTTGGTTACGTAGAGGAACTGCAGGGGTATTCTGCTCTTGATCGTGTACAATCTTGGAGACGTAATTGGTATTTCTACTCTCACGCTGCTCAAGTACACAAGTATTACTGCTATTACAAGAGTGGCAATTAAGCCAACTAAGTCTCTACCACCAGGCCTGATTAAAACAGTGGAAAGCGTGTCCCCCTTAGATATAGTGTCAACTAAATAGGGTACAAAACCTACGTATTCGTTGCCGGATTTGAATGGGCTAAAAATGCTCCAAAAAACTGTTGTGGCTACACCAGCAAGTATAAATAAGGAGACGCCCGAACCTAGGCCCCAGCCTTTTTGAATCATTTCATCAAGCATGATTACAAAGAGCGATGCCACGAATAGCTGCACAGCTACAATTGCTCTCACGTACCACGAAGCCGTGCAATTGAATATCGGGTTTCCGACAAAGGGCCAGTACCTACATGCCAAGACAAACATTGTGGCTTGAAATGCCGCAAGCAGGACTGATAAGGTCTTCTGGGCGTTTGTGAATATTTTCCTGTGCTCTGGGTCTGTGAGATCTAGGTCTATGAGCTTGGCACCGACTAGTATCTGCATTATTAAGCCTGCCGTGACTATAGGACCTATGCCGAGCTCCATTAGAGTACCACTGTGAGCCGCAAATATTACTTGTATTAGTAGGAACTGCTCTGGCGCCCTTTCGCTAATCCCATATAGTGGTGTGTGAGCCATTAGTAAGTAAGCGGCGAGTCCGAGAAAAGTCCACGCGAGTTTTTCTCCTAGAGCAATGCGTTTTTGTGGTTTAGGTGCGCTGGGGAAGTACTCGGCAGCCTTGGCCATTGCACTGAGAATTCCCATTAAGCTGCACCGTGCTGGCTATACCACTCGTGTTTAGTACAGCTAGATAGCCTTAAATCTCTCTCAGTGCTTTAAGAGCCCGGGCGGGCTTCTTCAAGTATTACTACTACTCCACCGGCTTCTTCTATTTTTCTCTTTGCAGACTCTGTAATGCTCTTAGCTATCAGCTTTATTGGGAGAGTTACCCTGCCCTTTCCAAGTACCTTGTCGTAGCCCATTTCAGCGGTGTTTACGACTATTAGCTCTCCATCCCTAATTGCCGTGTTTTTTGCTACCATTTCTAGGGCAAGCTCGTTTACTTCTCCAACGTTTATTACTGCTGGCTGCTTCTTTAACTGCTGTACACTCGTAAATCCGTGCTTGCCATACCAGTTAGGAGCGTACTTTATCATCCACATAACTTTGTGCTTGTCGAATCCCACAGCGCCTATTCCGCCCCTTGACCCGCTCTTTCTGTGCTGGCCTACTCTACCCCAGCCCATTGTCCTGGTTCTGCCCCTTAGTTTTCTCGACTTCTTCTCCCTCCGGACAACCATGCACAACCCCTTTTACAGCATTTTCCTAATTAGCTCGTTTATCGCATGTCCTCTGTATCCCAGTTCTCCTCCATGCCCGTACGGCTTTCTTATGGACCCCTTAAAGCCCTTCCTCGGCGGGTGCAGCCTGAACACCGGCTTTACTGTGTTATCTATTTTGTGAAGAGCTACTCTACCTCCTAGAATGGCGTCTGCGAGCGCGGGTATTCCGCCTGTAATGCCGAATTTCGCTAAGTGCTTGTCTACGTACTCGTCTGTTAGTGGTTTACCACCTGGTATTCTGCCTCTTTTACGCAACAGCTCAATTAAAGTTTCGCGGTCTATTTCGCCCCACGTAACCCAATCCTTTACTTTCTTAAGCATTCCCTCAAGAGTAGGTGATGCGGGATACAAGACGCAGTGAAACTTCTTGTGAAGCCTTAATAGTTTCAAGGTGTGCTCGACTTCGTGGGGACAGTCAACTTGACCCCTTATTCTTATGATGGCGTACACAGGCGTCTTGCCAGCCGAGGGCTTCACCAGTTACCCCCTTGTCCACTCGAGTGGTGTGACAAACTTGTAGGTATTGTGCAGTGCGTTTACAACAGCTTTTGCAAAATTCAGGGTTGTCCTAGTTTCTCCAAAACTCTGCGTCCAGACATCTTTTAGACCTGCGAGCCTCAAGACCACTTTTGCCCCGTCGCCTGCCACGAGCCCTGTTCCACGAGGCGCCGGTTTTAGCGTTACTCTTATGCTGCCGCTCTTGCCCGAAACCACGAAGGGTACTGTGTGGGGCTCAGAGCACCTGCACTCCCAGCTTCCACAGCCTCTTTTAATGGGGCGTGTATTGAGTTTGGCGTCTCTAATGGCTTTTGCTAGGGCTTCAGCGTACTGCCTTGCTTTGCCCACGCCTATGCCCACATAGCCGTTTTCATTGCCTACTACAACTACCACTTGAAACTTCGACCTCCTTCCAGCGTCCGTCATTTTCTGGACTATTCTAGCGTCTATCCTAACATACTTGAGGTCTGGAAGCAGGTAATCGACTATCTCCGGCTCTAGCAGAGGAAGGTTTTGCTCGAAGACGTCCTTTAAGCTCGTTATCTTACCCTCTAGTACGAGCTTCCCGGTTTTTGTGCGTGGAACCCACTTCTCGAGCGCTGCTTTATCTACTGCTGGCATTGGGTTGTAAGACATAATCAGCCACCAGAGCTTAACTCCACTCCATAGCTTTCTAAGATTTTTTGCTTTACTTCATCAAAGTGCGCTGGTAGGTCCTCCGGGTTTAGGCCCCTTTCGAGGTACTTAGAAAACCTCACCTCGAGCAAGCCTCGCTCTCTGAGCATTTTAGCATAGCTAGCAATGTGAACTCCCCTAATTCTGTCAATTGAGGGTACTACTTCTTCGCTGACGGGAACTTTTAGCCCAGCATCATTTGCTGCTTTTATTGCAGCAAACACGAGCCCGCCTTTTGTCGCTCTGTGAAGCCCAATATCTGGAACAGCGTACTTTATTCCGCTTTTTAGCGCTCTCAAGGCAGCAAGCAACCCAGTTAAGTAGGCTGAAGGCGTGTTTGCTGTACCACCTTTCCAAGAGAACTTAGTCACGAGCTCTCTCGAGTGCGCTGCCGCAATGGTGTGGTCACCAATAGGCCTGGCTACAACGACTTGGACGATCACATACTTGTTGGTCTTTCTAACCACGAACCTGGGATGCCCTGACAGTACCATTACGTAGCGCTTGTAGTAGTTTGTTTTGCCCTCTCTTCTCCTCCTTTTAGGAACCTTGTACCTTGGTCCTCTAGCCATAGCCCATCACTTGACGTCTTTAACTATTCCGTGCTCTCTGAGATAGAGCTTTAAAGCTGCTAACGACGAGAAGTACCCTCCCTTGGCGAGCATGTATAGCCTTCTATAAGTTCTTTTGTCAAGCACGCCTTTGTCGCGCAAGTACTTCAAGAACCTCCTCATCTTCCTGATTCTATTGATCCACGCCTTCTTGGGGTCTTGTCTAGCACCTTTTTCTCCCTCGCGCTTTCCTGGCCCACGTCTGCGTCCCTTCTTTCGCTGCTCTCTCCTTACCTTGCCGCTATACCCTGCATTGCTTTTTTTCGGCTCAGCCCATATTGCGCCTTCTTCAATTAGCTTTTTTACGTCTTCTCTAGTAATGGCTTGAGCGACGTCGCTTATCCTAGCTGGGTCGATTCTTATCCTCGAAACACCCACACCGAGTACTTCCGCTGCGAGTCTTTTCTGGAGAGATAAGTCGCTCATCGACTAGCGCCCTCTTCGGCTACTTGAATGAGCTTTGGCGGATTTGCTACTTTAAAGCCTTTTTCAATAGCCATCTTGTATATCTCGGCTGCTTTCTTCGCCCCTATAGAGCTGCCTATGTACACGATGTGCTTTGAAGGATCATACTTCTCTAAGTCAGAGGCATTATGTACTACCACGGGCTCGAGTCCCACTGGGTGAAGCCCACGTACTATGGCGGGCTTTCCATAGCCTATTTTGACTATTGGTGGATAGCCCTTTAGTTGCAGTCTCATTTTGTTATCAATGCCTTTGGGCTTACGCCACTTTGGGTCGTTCTTAAATTTTGCTTTCTTCCACCACTCGTGCCTCAAGAAGTCTGGCATTTTTCTCTTCATCTTTTCTCTGAGCTTTAGATAGAACTCAATATCTTTCTCACTACTCATTCAGCAACACCCTTCTCGTATATGTAAATGCCATCAACGAAGATCCTCCTATCTAGGTCCTTAACTCTTGTTGCCCTCTCAATGGAGGCGGCTGTTAGCCCGACTTCTTCGACGTCTATGCCTTCGACAATGACATCGCTTCCCTCGACGCGCACCTTGACATTGCCGTATATCTTTGCAATTCTGTCTGCCTTTTCGCCCAGGAAGTTCTTGATTCTCACTACTCTTTCTTTTTCATCAACCTGAACCGTTACTGGGAAGTGCGAGTAGACGATCTTTAGCTTGTATCTATAGCCTTTCGTCACTCCTATTATCATGTTTCTTACGTGAGCCGCTATAGTGCCAACAACTGCTTTTAACTTCCTATCCGCATTGAATGCCTCTACGACGACTTCATTGCCTTGAACACTTATTAGGACGTGGCGGGCGTGCGAGAAGTCCTTCACGAGCTCGCCCTTCGGCCCTGAAACCTTGATCTTCATTCCATCAACTTGCACAGTGACGTCCTCCGGTATTTTGACTTTTTCTACCACGTGGAGGTCTTTAGCCAACGTACTCACCTTTAGTAGCAATACGCTAGTAGTACTCCACCAATCCTCCTCTCTATTGCCTCTTTGTGGGACATTACGCCGTAAGGAGTTGAAAGCACTAATATCCCTATGTTGTACGCTGGCAAGTACTTCTTTAGCCAATCAGGCGGATTCACCAAATCCTTGTACTTTACCGAGTACCTGGGCTTTATAACGCCGATCTTAT
>JAGDWH010000016.1:0-74759 GCA_023269765.1 Desulfurococcaceae archaeon | reverse complement strand
TTCACCAAATCCTTGTACTTTACCGAGTACCTGGGCTTTATAACGCCGATCTTATTGATTCTCCCAAGTAGCAAAATCCTTATTTTTCCCCATCTGCCGTCATCGATATACTCGAACTCGCCAATGTAGCCTTCTTTTTGTAGAACTTTGAGCACGTTTAGTATCAGCTTCGAAGCGGGCCAGGTTACTACTTCTTTTTTTGCCCTAATCTCGGCGTTGTATATGGCTGAGAGGGTGTTTGCGAGAGGGTCTATTGCAACCATTCACATACACCTAGCTGTACTTTCTAAAGCCCATTACGTAAGCAACTTCTCTGAAACACTGTCTACAGAGATAAAGCCCATAAGCCTGTATTACTGCGTCGCGAGATCCGCATCTCATGCACTCTTGCACTCCGCGCCCGTACCTCCTGATTTTAGGCGGCTTAAGCTTGGCCACGAGCAACACCTCACTCTTCTACAATCTCTATGTTAAAGAACTTCTTGAAATACACCATTGCCTCGGTCTTGGAAATCCTGTGTCTACGTGGAATATTCGACTTCGCCCTCTTTCTCCTCATTACTCTATAGCCCGGTCTTTCAAGAGAAATACACACGTCCATCCCGAACATGCCTATTTCTGGATCGTACTTCGTACCTGGTATGTGTATGTGTTCCTTTATGCCAAAGCAGACGTTGCCGAAATCATCAAAGCTGCTTGCTTTGATTCTGTAGTTTACTGCTTCGAGGGCTTTTTTGAGGAAGTTTAATGCACGCTCTTTTCTTAAAGTAATTGTCGCGGCTATGTACTCGCCCTTTCTTATTCCAAACTCTCTTATGGTCTTTTTGGCTTTTCTTAGTGAAGCTCTTTGACCCGTTATTTCCTCTAGGACGCCTGCTATTTTCTTGAGCCTCTCAATATCTGACCCTATGCACGTATTTACTACAACCTTGGCTAGCCTAGGTTTCATCATCGGGTTTTCTTCCCACTTCCTTAAGATCTCTGCTTCTACTTCGGGTGTTAAGACGGCCATACTACCACGCACCTTCTGGCAGGGTTATCAATGGCTTGTCAACGCCTATTGGGAATACATACTCGAAGCTTGTCTGGAACCTATTACCATGCTTGTCCTCGAGCGTTACTATGTACTTGCGCCTCTTTAGGGCGCTCGGAATTATTTCTACTATTTTGCCGATTCTGCCGACGTTTCTACCACCTGAAACTATGGCTATTACGCCTTCTTTAGCTGGTATGTAGTCTAGTATTTTGTTGTCTCGTAGTGATAGAATGACTGTTCCTAGAGTCTCGTAAACGTCTTCAACGGGGTTTCGCGGATCAGAGACTTTTACTAAAACGTTCCTCCCGTCATGGAGATTGAGCTGTATGTGTCCTCCCTTAACCGTAGTCTTGTCTTCTATTCTGCACGGCTTTATGCCGGCTTCTTCAGGCGGTATTTTTACTAATCCCAGAACCTTCGTGGGTACTGGAATTACTCTATAGTACTCGCCTGTTTTTGGAATTTCAATGACATCCATTATACCAACGGGGAACTTGTAGCTCCTCCTGATTCTCCCATCGATCTTGAAGTTTCCTTCAGCTATGAGCTTGCGCGCCTCGGCTCCGGTCTTCGCGTACTTCAAGACGTCTCTAACTAGGATTAAAAGTGGCAGCGACCTTTCAATCGAGTGAGGGCCCGCGCTGGGCTTTACTGTCCACTTGTACTCTTTTCTCAATATAGGCCAAAAAGCTGGTGCTGCAAGTGCTTTTAAGTGCTTACTACCCCCGTGTCTAGCCAAGCAAGATCACCCAGCACTCTTTTCACTACTTTTACTGCTTTGTTCTACTTTGCTAGTTGCTGCTTCTTGAACTCCCTTGCGTCTTTCAATTATTTTAAGCCTATACTTATCTGAGAGGTCTAGCTTTACTATCATAACTTTACTTGGATGTATTGGGTAGTAAACGGGGGTTCCATCTGCCTTTTTAATCTGAACACCCTCGATAAAAATTCTCGCGTGCTTAAGATTCACTTTCACCACCTTACCTTCGTGTCCTGCGAAGTCTCCACGCATTACCCTAACTACGTCGCCTGTCCTAACAGGTAACCTCTTGACTCCATACTTTTCTCTAAGCTCCGGTGAGAGGGGGGCTGTGAGCAGTTTGTGCCTCAAGTGTAGAGGCATTGCGTAAAGAGCCTTCCTCTGCTTACTCGGCTTAGACGAGGTGGTAATTGGCATTTAAATCGACCTTTACACTCTTTACACTATTATGGAAGCCAAATTTGCTATTTGAGGCCACCTTTCCGCTGCCTCACGTGCTACAGGCCCCCTTATTTCAGTGCCCTTAGGCGTGCCCTCAGGTGTCAATATTACAACCGCGTTATCTTCGAACGCGACCCATGTGCCATCGGGTCTCCTGTAGGGCCTTTTCTGCCTTATTATAACTGCCTTGAAGATTTTCTTCCTCATTTCTGGAGTGCCTTTCTTGACGCTGACAACTACTAGGTCCCCTACTCCCGCGGGAGGGACTCTCCGCAGTCTTCCTTTGTAGCCTGGAACGCCTATTATCATTACTTCTTTAGCACCGCTGTTGTCTGCTACTTTAACTCGGGACATTACTTGGAGACCGGTGTTTATGCGTCTTCTCGAATAGGCCGGCTTGCCTGCTACGGCTCGCTTAGCGCCCATAAGCACTACCTCTCACTTTAACTCTTTTGCTGCCTTTTTATAACGCCCACTACTACAAATGATATAGTCTTCGCCAGAGGCCTCGTTTCTGCTATTATGACTTCGTCCCCCTCGTTGACGTCTATACATGGCGGCAGCCTTGCGTGTATGTTCTTTCTACGCCTCTCGTACCTCATGTATTTGCTGACGTAATGTAAGTATTCGTGCCTAACAACTACTGCTCTTTGCATCTTCTTCTTTACTACAATGCCTCTCAGAATAGCGCCCCTAACTTTTAAGTGCCCATGCCAGGGACACTTGGGGTCGTTGCACGTTTTCTCGGGCGGCGCTAGCCCTGGTATTCCAATATTCCTGACTTTGGCCTCTTGCTTACCGCTCATGCAGACCAACCCCTAACTGTAAGCACTTTCTTGAGCCTATCCCATGGCCTCCCAAAAAGCTTTTCCCCCCTCACAACAACCGGGCCAGCTCCCGGAATCTTCAATTCAAATACGCCGTTCTCCTTGAACACTCTTATACGCTTACCATCACTCTTTTCTATAATAAAGGTTTTCTGAGTCTCGTCTACTATTATGCCTTCGACTCCTACTACTGTAGGATCTGTATACTGGATTACCTTTACTCTTAGTCCTATCAGTTCATGAAACAGGATGTTCTTGGGAGCTCTTCTCATTGCTCGGAAGCCTCTTTTTTACTTGCTCTCAGCTCTTCATTCATAATTGTCAGTATCCTCGCGATGTCTCTCTTAATGTTCCTTATCTTCGCAGTATCCTTGAGCAGGCCTACTTTGGCTTGCATTCTGAGCTTTATAAGCTCCATTCTCAGTTCTTCGAGCTTTTTGAGCCTCTCTTCAGGCTTCATATTCCTAATCTCATCCGGCTTCACTCTTAACACCCATGCCGAGTTCTTGTTTGATTTGATTGAGCTCTCCTGGAGGAACTTCTTTTACTGAAACCTGATCTGGTAGCCTAATTCCCGGCTTAACGATTATGACTTCTACTCCGTAGACCCCTGGCTTTAGCATAGCTTTTGCAACTGCTCTATCAACAATGTAGTCCACCGGTTCTCCCGCCTTATAGACCTTTCCAGCTCTTACTTTTTCGTATGTTGCTCGCTCTCCCCGCAATTTTCCACTAACAACTATTTCGCAACCAACAGCGCCTGCTTCAACGACTCTGCGCAACATGAACATCATTGCTCTCCTAAATGGTATGCCTTTTTCAAGCGCTCTAGCTATTCTAAACGCAACTACTCTAGCGTTGAGGTCGGGATCCGCTACAGGCGATACCGTGATGCTTACGTTTTCTAAATTAAACCTCTTCTCCATTACTGCAGCTATTTTCTTTAGTATAGAACCACCCCTACCGATGAACCTCCCTGGGAACTCGGCGTATATTACAATTCTATGTCCTAAAGGCGTCTTGTATATCTCGACATCCGCGTACCCGGCATCCTTGAAGTAGCTTGCCAGGAACTCGTCTACCATTACTTTCTTCAAGCCGTAGTCAAGGAAGTAGCTCTTGACTTTTGGCCCTATACCAACCATTCTAGCTGACCTCTTCAACTACTACTTCCATGTGAGTTGTTCGGCGAAACTTTGGAGTAGCCCGACCAAATGCTCGAGGCATGTACCTCTTAATGGTGGGGCCCTTATGCGCAGAGATGTGGACTATCACGAGCTTGTCAACGTCTAGTCCCTTGTTCTCGGCGTTCGCCTTGACGTTTTTGAGGAGCTCTAGTGTGTACTTGGCTCCTTTAACGGGGTAGCGGCCGATAGGCCACTTGAACCTATCTGCTAAGCCGCGCTTGTGACTGAGCTTTCCGTGGTATCTCCTAAACGGAACTGGCTGCCTGAGCTTAATGACTTCTTCGAGGAAGTTCATCGCCTCTAAGAGTTTCATGCCTTTTATGGTATTGGCTATTTCGCGCATATATTTGACAGATACTGGTATGTCGAAAAGCACGGCTTTGGCGGTCTTCGCTTCGTTGGCTGGTTTAACTGAGTAGTGCCAAGTAGGCATAGCGCTCTACCTACTTGACGGCTATGAACCTGCTACTCTTCGTGGCCTTTAAGCCTGGTTCACCGTGTTTGACTACTTTTGCTGTTGGAGCAAATTCTCCAAGCCTATGTCCAATCATTTCCGGAGTTACCTTGAACTGGACGTATTCTTTGCCATTATAGACGGCAAACGTTAAGCCGACCATTTCTGGAAGTATTATCATGTCTCTTACGTGTGTTTTTATAACAGCTTTTTTTGCCTTCTCTGGATCTCTAGATACTTTCCTCACTTTTGCAAGCAGCTTTATTTGCTCGTTTGTAAACCCCCGAGTTAAACTTCTACGCTGCCTTGCAGGTAGCAACTTTATGAACTCGTCTAGCGACATATTCAGCAGTTCTTCTAGCGTCTTGCCCCTATACCTAAACTTCCTCCACTCTGGTGGCATGTCCCTCAAGTGTGGTGGAATAGTGGGGACCTGCGCGCTACGCCCTCCACTCATAGAATCGCCTCTAGCAAAGCGCTACTAGCAGAGGATTCTGCGTGGTTGGGTTGCTTCACACTACCTCCTCCTACCAGTCCTTCTAGCCGCAATATGGCCCACTTTACGTCCAGGCGGAGTTGTTCTCGCGACAGTTGTTGGTCTTCCAACATGCCTGCCACCACCGTGTGGGTGCGATACAGGGTTCATAGCTAAGCCTCTAACTCTCGGCCACCAGTGGCTCTTAGCACTCCACTTGTAGTAAGCCGCGCCGGCCTTTAAGAGCGGTTTTTCAAGCCTTCCACCACCTGCAATGACTCCTATAGTCGCTCTCGCACGTGCAGAAACTTCTATTGTCTTTCCACTTGGCAACTGTATTTTGACTTTGTCACCAGACTTGCCTAGTACTATGCCGTAAGTTCCACTGGATCTAGCATACTTGCCTCCATCTCCATACCTCTTTTCAATATTTGCTACTTGAGTCCCCTCTGGTATTTGTCCAACAGGTAGTATGTTGCCACTCGCTACTTTGGCGTTAAGCCCTATTTCTATGACTTGGCCTATGTACATTCCCTCAACAGCTGGGATATAGAATGTCTGCCCATTCTCCAACTCTATTTCAGCCAGTGGAACCCACCTACCGGGGTCGTGTATAATGTCCTTTACAACGCCTCTGTAGGTCTTGTCGTAGTCTAGCATTGGGTACCTCGCCGGTGCTACATGAATATGATCCGGTGTTCTCCAAGTTGGCGAGCCCCTTCCACGTCTTTGAACAACTATTCTCTTACCCATGCAAGCTCACCTACATTATACCAAGCTTTGAGGCTACTTCGGAAGCCTTGAACTCGGGCTTGAGCTTAACGTACGCTTTCTTCTCGCCCTTTGATGTTATAAGCGTTCTCACACTTTCTACTTTTACACCAAAGAGGCTCTCAATTGCTCTTTTTACGTCGTGTTTCGTTGCCTTTAAGTCTACCACAAATGTCAGTGTGTTCTGCTTATCAATAAGCCACAAGGCTTTTTCTGTCTGAAGAGGTCTTATGACGATTTTAGCAAGCCTTTCTTTGTCCTCCGAAGTACTCATATGTATACCACCTCGTATTTTTTAGCTACCTGGTCTAGTGCACTACGCGAGAACACTGTTAAGCGCCCGGGTACGCCTCCTGGTGCTAAGTGTAGGATGCTTAAGTTATCAGGCGTCGCGACGTCTACGCCCGGCAAATTTCTAACAGCCTTTGCTAATGGCACACTATAGCTTGACAACACAAAAAGGGTACTTCTGGGTTCAACGTACCTTCTTCCTCTCATTTTACCCTTTCCGGCCCTAATTCTAATTCTGTCGTGACTTCTCTCTATATCAGGCCATACTCCAATCTTGTTGAGAAATTCCCTCAACTCGCTTGTCCTGGCATAAGTGGTTTCGACTTCGTCCACTACTATTACTGGCAACTTATCTACTGAGAACACGTGACCTCTTTCCCTCACAAGATCTACTCTCGACGTGGCTGCTAATGCTGATACTATCGCTGCTATTCTCTCATTTTTATTTACTTCTTCGTAAATTCTGCGGTCAGGCGTGGGTGGAAACGCCAAGCGGCCTTTCCTAGCAGAGGGGACAAACCTAACAGTACCATTTGGTAATCTGGGTACTCTCGCAAGGCCGTAGCCGACGCCCCAGGATCTCGCTGTAGTTCTCTTGCCAGCCATGGGGTCTCTTCCTTTTGGTTGCAACATGGCTGTAAATGCCGATAAAAATGCCCTGTTAATCAAGTCCTTTCTAATTGGATAGTAGAATAGCGCTGGTAGTTCTATTTCTTCAACGACACTTCCATCAATACCATAGATGAAGGACGTGAGCTTGTCGACCTTAAGTAGCGGATCTTTTACGCTTACTAGAACCTTCATAGAGATCCCCCCTACGCGCCTTGCTTGCTTTCAAGGCTTAGATGTACTATTTGGGGCGGAGACGTTGGAATCCACTTCAGTAGCGGCCTAATTGGATGTCTGAGTATTAGAAGCCTCTTAGCCGGACCTATGCAAGAGCCTTTTAGTAATACATATGGCCCGTAGATGAGGCCATAGTGTAGAAATCCTCCTTTTACTACAACTTCTGGTCCAAACAGCCCTATTTTTACTATTCTCTTATTGAACTCCGTTCTCCTGTGAAAGCCCATTTGACCTGCTTGTGGAACCTCGCTCATCGAGTACGTAAATGCTGGGCTCCTGGAGCCAACTTTTCTACTGCCCTTTCTATGCTTATGCCACCTTGGGAGCTCCTTTACTCCGAATCTCTTAATTACGCCTTGAAAACCATGTCCCTTTGTTACTCCGATTACATCTACAAGCTGTCCTTCTAAGAAGACGTCTTTAGGCGTTAAGTAAGAGCCAAATATGGACTCTGCGTACTTGACAACTTCGTCAATACTTTTACCGTGTATTTTTATTTCTAATACTTCAACCTTCTTTTTGCCTATTCCAGATAGAGGCGGTATTGTCGTCACTATTGCACGCACTTCTACTATATCTCCACTTAATATCTGCTTTATTTCTTCTTCGCTTGATTCGGCAACGAACTTGTATCCATATTCACCACTTGGATCGGGCTTTACCAAGCCATGGTTTGTCTTTCGAAGTCCGTGCAGATACTTCCTGACAACTTCTTTGGGGCCTAGATTCCACAGCGGGTTGCTTGAGTACAATTCCTCGGTAGCTTTTAGCACTGCATCGACAGGGTTTGCCCAGGCCTCGCCAACTGTGTATAAGTAGCCCTTTTCATCGCGAGCATAAGTTCTTAGCCCTATTACGACTATGGGGGGAGAATCGAGCACAGTTATCGGCGTGAAAACTTCCTTACCAGTAAATGGAGTATTTGGTCTATCCTCTATTATTATTGCGTGCGTCATGCCCGCCTTGTAAGCAGGATAAGCTAAGAGCACGGGTTTAGGTGTGATGTTCCTCTTTGAGGCTTCCGTCCCGTACTTTTCAACTACGAGGTCGAACCAGCTAAAGCTAGGCCAAGACTTCACTCTAGGCGTTAGTTCTTCAGCTCTCTTGCGAGGCCTTACTCCTAAGCTTCCATGCCTCGGCGCACTTAACTTTCTATGTCCCAATTTCACCACCTACGCATAAGCACACTAACATACTGCTAAGTGCAACAGCCTTTTATAAGCTATTTAGGGCCAGGCAGTTCACGTGCCTGGATTGAAACATTCGGAGTGATTAAAAAGCTTTTTAACAAGCCCACTCCTCCGAGTTGGTATTAGCAAATGCTCATTGATATCCGTAGCATGCTTGCTACATCGCCCCGAGGTACGCATTTAAGGGGGAATCGTAGAACAGTAAGGCCATTCTACACACCTACGCATGCTTTTTAATCTTGACGTGCACCGCAATTAACAGGCACCTTCAAATTACGCGCAGTCGACAAGTACGCAGAAGTCCCCGTAGGCAGGTAAGGACGCGGGGGCTGGGAGCAACGGCTTTTCAAGAGGGAGTTGAAGTTTTTTAGCTTACAGCTTAAGTTGCCAAGAAGACGTTTAGTATTCCAAGAGTTATCACCAGCGCTTCTTCTGTTCTGACTGTTACAACCTTTTGCTCCGGAATGGTGTTCCAGACAAAGTCCGCGTAATCCATTATGTTAAATGATTCTTGCTCCGCAAGCTCGAATAAGTCGTACTTGGGGCCCCCAAATAGTACCAATATGCTTTTTTCTTGCATCTTTTTGACATCATCTATTCTCGGTATGTTTCCTTTGCGGTCTGTGACCACAACATAATTGGCCCTCTTCCCGTGAACGTCAAGAGCTTTTTTCAAGCTCTCCGCGAAGGACAGCGCAGGTCCTCTATAAACCTCTTTGTCAAGGCATTCGACTACTCTTTCTCGCGCACTGACTACTTTTACAAGTATTATTTCGCCGGTTTTTTCGCAAGGACCTTTAACTAAGTACGGTTTCACTTCTCCTACGTATGCTCTCAAAATGCCATTTTCATCTTTGAAAACATATGCTAGTCTCTCTTCTCCCTCTCGGGGCTTTTGGCCAACGTCGAAAATGTTTAGCCTTATTGGCGGCAACACTCCAACATGCCTGAGCACGGGAGATAAGGGCACTAGCAGCTTCCTAAGATAGGGCGGTGTGAAGAAGTACCTCCAGTGCTCCTCTATTATATACTTGTGCTCTGAAAACTCTTCACTACTCGTTGAGTGTTCTTTGAAGAAGATTACCTCGCGAACACCAAATATCGAGGTCCAGCGAGCTACTTGATGTATGCGAATAGATTTTTGTAACAAGCTGTGCTCAATGCTCAAAATGCTCGTAGGCAGAGCTACTTTTACTATTGCCCGCACCATTAGCTATCCGTACACCTGAATCAAAACCTACTCTTCTACTTGCCTTTTCCACTTTCCTCCTTTTCCTTCTGCTGCTTGGCTTTTTCCCTAGTTTTTTCCTTAGACTTCTCCTCTCCTTTTCTCACCGTCTCCTTAACCATGAATATTGTTGTTTTTTGCCTACCACCCATGCAAAGCCCCCTTTACTGCAAGCGCTAACTAGCCTTTTATTAATTGCGTTTAATTTGCAAGAGTTGCTGAGCCGCTAGTGGCTGTGCTTTTCGCGAAGAGCGCCCGCCTGCTCTTCACTGCGCATTTTGAGGGGTTTGAAGGTAGACACGACTTTAGGATATTTAAACTGCGTGTTCAAGTATATTGCCTCGCCAACTCCAAGCTTCTTGGCCGTAGAGACCAGCTGCTCATCTATACCGAGAATTCTCTTCACCTTCTCGAGGTAGTTATCGTTTGGAGACCCGAACACTAAGATGTTAGATACGTTCTCCAGAATTTCATCTGGGTAGTCGTCAGGGTTTTGAGAAGAGAGAACAACACCTACTTTCTTACTGCGCCCTTCTCGCACTATTTCAAGTAGTATCTTCAGCCTGAGCAGCCTCCACGCGTCGTCTACGACTAGCAGTAGGCCTGGTCCTTCGCCACCTTTCATCAGCATGTATCTTACAACTCCCACGAAGAGAGAGGCATAAGTATTCTGGTAGACCGTGCCTCTGTTTTCAAGATCTACGAGGAGGCTACCATTAAGGCGCTCTTGCAGTCGCTCGTATTTGACCTCGCTATTAATGAACTCCGCGAATGGCACGATCACCGAAGCACTAGGATCCCTATAAATAGCTGATTGGTCGCCTGCTATCGTGGCCAAGGCCTTTACTACCGCATCTACGCTTAACCCGCCCGCGTACGAGAAAGCCTCTACCACTACTCTCCTCCAGTTGAGCTCGTCTATACCTGGTGGCGGTGCTAGTGCGCTTATTGGTGCTTCCTCGGGTGAGAGTACTGGAAGAAGCCCATCAGCCAGGTATCTTTTCAAGTCGCCTTTAAAGTCTATTGCTATCACGTTCATGTAGCCCTCAGAAACTACTTGTTCAATAAGCGATGCGAGGAAAGTTGATTTACCTCTTCCAGTTGGACCTATAATAGCCATGTGCTGGTAGAGGGCTGCGGGGGGTATTGAAACAGGATGCCGCGTCTCCTTCTCGAAACCTACTAAAACCCCTTGCTCGCTAATCAGGGGCCTGTCTATGTCTATTGGCTGAAGAGCTGCTAAGCGAGTTGATTCAGCTTCTACTCTTGGTAACTTGGGTTCCGGATCTATACCTAAAATACCAACGACAAGCGATAAGAGCTCTAATCGACTAGGTTTTTCGAGCTCTAAGCCAAAGTGGTTTTTGAACACGGATAGTACCAGCGACTCGTAGTAGTCTGCAATGCTCTTAGCCGTGCCTTTGTCTTTCGCCTCTACGCGTATTACTACTGCAAGTGCAACCCTGATAAAGGGCTTTCCTTCAAGGATGGCATTGTACAGGGACTTGAGCTTATCGAGCTTTAGCTTTAGTTTTAGCTTCTGAGCCTCGTTTGTGGCCAACTCTATGTCGGCTTGGATGTTCAAAATGCTATTTTTGAGTGTGCGCATAAAGCTCTTCATATCCAGCTCTTCTTTGTAGAGCAGCAAGAAGACTCTTGAGGGCAGCGCTCTTATTAAAGCAGCGTAAGCATCAAGAATAGACCTCGCTGAGCCCTCGGGAAGGTCTTCGACGCCGTAATTGACACCTTTACACAGGAGAACTCTGCTAAGCACGGCGCCTCTTCCAAAATCGACTACCACGTCAGGAGGGTCTAGCTCCACTTTAGCTGATCCAAGCACGTAGCTGTATCGCGGGTCGAGCCTCTCGAGGACTTTAATCAAGGACCTTACGACCATTGGCATCAACTTTTCTGCTGACTACTATCAGTAGTGCTAAGAGTGCTATGGTGAGCACTATGGTAATGCTATTGCCTGTGCGTAGGTACTCCATGAACCCATATATCACCAGAATAGTTGCCAGTAGAAACCTAGAGCCCACCTTCATAGGTAGCCGACCGCGAACCTTGCTAAGGCACTAGAGAACCCGCCCAGAATCCTCGCAACACCGGCCGATATAGAGGCCAGAACAACCACGTAAACTACTGGTAATATTGCTAGTTCCACGAAGCTGTATATAGCATAGATTATTAAGGCCTCTGGCGAGTACACGTCAACATACACGACCTTGGCGATGAAGGGCTCTACTTGAACATTTGGTTTTGACGTCTTGTAAAAGCCAAGAACTACAGTAAGGTTATGAGTACCACGCGGAATTCTGTAGACATAAACTTTGAGAGCTGCGCCGTACCAGTCGAGCTGCTGTTCTTCGAGATAGTACTGCTCAACGCTGTTTAGGTATACTTTAAATGAGTCCCCAGACTCCACAACTACTCTTACTTCAGAGTCTGCCGTGGAGTTTAAGTAAATGTGCGTTGCCCCTTCGCTTTTCTCGGAACCTGCCACCTGGATATCAGCTCCAAATTTGACAAGCCTATTAGGAGCCAGCACTATTACATCGGGTAGCACTGCTGTCTCATTTATGTAACTACCTTTGTCTGCTATTTGAGTAACGTAGCTTAAGCCGGCTATGCTTATGAACATCGTGTGACTTCTACAAGGAAAGCCGAAAGCGTTGCTGCGAGCATCGAGATATCCGTTATGATCAGAGAGATACCTGTACAGGAGCTCGCCGGAGCTGGGGTCGTATCCTTCGACAATGACGTAGCCCGCTGGGTTGCCAACCGCGTCAACAAAGGTGAACGATGCACTGCACACTGGCTCCCGGTACGAAAACGGAGGCTGCACGTTACTTACTAACAAAGCCGAGAACGAAGGCATGAGTGGAATTCCAATTAAGAAGACCATGGTAACCGCGATGATCGTTGCACCAGCACTTCTAGCGAGTTTAAGTGGAATGGCGTGAAGCACCAGCCCCAATGCTATTAGTACTTGATAAGAGCTCAGCAAGATAGCTGCCAGCACGAAGATCGATAGGAGAGTCATAAAACAAGACACTATTAGACTCGTCACGGGGCTCACGAAATTCGATGCTATGAAGCCTAGTCCTACTCTCTCAAGCGCCACTCCAATAGCCTTTAATACGACCAAGACATTCGTTAGTGTAGTCAATCTATTTGCAAGCCAGGTACTAAAGGCGGCCCAATCGCTACCAAGAATAGAACTGATGTAATTCACAAGGCTGAGCAGGATGTCGTAAGAAAAGACGAGCACAGCTGAGAAGAGCCCATCTGACACGAGTTCTCTTGCAATTCTCTTAATACTTAGAAAAGGAAGTGGCAGCGCCTTTAGAAGCAACCCCGTACAGTAGGACAACACTGACAAGTAAAACGCTAGAGCTAGCAGTCTCAATGGAAGTGGCACCTGTTTACTGTGCTATGGAACTTGTGGGGGTGGCGGCATGGGGAGCTGCAGAGACGACGTTATATAGGCTATTATTGCAAATACAGTCGTTCCCATTGCGAGCCAGAAAGCCGACCAAATAGCGTCTTCTATTATCTTGCCACCTATTTTCTTGACCTTAATAAATGGCAGTGGTAGTCCTTTTATAAGCCACCCCACAACCCAGGCAAGCAGGAACACAAACCAAGCTACTATTACCACAATAGTAATTAAGTTCCTGACGAACTCGACAACGTCCAACTTATTCACCCCTCTGGTGTTTATGACTTAACTAGGTGAGACTGAATCGAAAGTGTTAACTGAGCGCTTTGTGGAGAAGAAAATGTGGCCTATTACGGCAAAAATATACTGGGATCCCTGGAGGAACATACCGGTAATTAAGCCCAAGCAAGAGGAAATCGACCTGCTTTACCAGCTTAAACTAAGCGAACCGGGAGACGCTAGACCGGCTTTTCCCGGTGACATTGAGAAATTGAAAGCTGCTTTGGTATACGAATTTGGCACCGCAAGCTTCTTCACAAGGTTTATGGAAGGGCGGTTTTTACTCTTGAACAAAGTGCCCCACTGGGACGTCATGTATGAAGTAGTGGCCTCGGGCAATGTTTTAGGGCAGCTGTACTACGATCCCTTTGTGTCTAAGTGGAGATTTAGACCAACTTTTCAAGGAGCCTACTTGGCTGTTCAAGAGAACTTGGTTGAAGTAGTTAAAGCAGACCCCCCATACTACAGTGGCAGAGTAGTAAGTAAAAGCTATAGCACCAGTAGTAGGCTCGTCGCAGTTGTTGACGCGAAGGGGTCAATACGAGGACTGGGCGAAGTACGTGAGGGCGAAGGAGTAGTATTGGTAAAGACGTTTTATGATAAGGCACTTCCCGTGGAAACTAGTAACAAGCCTTCGACAATCGCAGATGTCTTAAAGTATAACGAAGATGGATTGAACGCGCTCGAAGAAAAGTCCATAAAGTTCTTAGAGAGACTTGGCAGGAGATATAGTGGACTAAGCCGCGTAGTCTCGTACTCTGGCGGTAAAGACAGTTTAGTGGCTCTCGACCTCGCAGTTAAAGCGTTTGGCAATGTAGAAATGCTCTTCAACGATACAGGCCTCGAAATGCCTGAAACACTCAAAAACGTTGAAGAAGTCTCGAATCATTACGGCATAAAACTTCATGTTGCTTCAGCAGGCGACATATTTTGGAGAGCCGTTGAACTCTTTGGCCCGCCTGGTAAGGACTACAGGTGGTGTTGCAAAGTAACAAAGCTAACTCCAATAGCTAAGCTCGCGAAGGCTGCGTGGCCTAGTGGCGGGCTTAACATCGTAGGGCAGCGGGCTTACGAGTCGCTTGACAGAGCGAGAAGCCCGCTCATCTGGAGAAATAAGTGGATAAGACACATGATAAGCACTACCCCAATACAGTACTGGAGCCAGTTATCCACCTGGCTCTACGTTTTCAAGTACAAGTTACCTTACAACAGGCTCTACATGCACGGCTTCGATAGACTGGGCTGCTTTATGTGCCCATCCTGCGCCCTCGCAGAGTTCGAAGAAATCAGAAAGGTCTACCCAGAGCTTTGGGAGCGGTGGGAAAAGGTTTTAATTGAGTGGAAGAACAAGCTAGGTATGCCCGATTCCTGGATTAAATTCGGCTTGTGGCGCTGGCTCTCGCCGGCTACAGCTAAGAAGAGAGTGGCTAGGCACGTACCAGACTATGCAGTTAACGAGTGGAAAAAGGAGTACTCCCTTAGGCTTAACCACAATAGGAGCGGCCTCGTGCCTATTACCGCTATTAAAGCTAATGGCAATTTTGTTATCAAGTTTAATAAGCCTCTCGTGCCCAGCGAACTCGCGGACGTCTTTATCAAGAACGCCGCCATGCTAGGATTTAAGCTAGTAAATGAGGCCCCACTCGTTCTAGAAAAGAACGGTGTTGAGTTCGCAATTAGGCATGACGAAATCCGGCTTAGCACCTATACCACAGAAGCTTTCGAGGACTGCGTAGACCTCATTAAAACGATCTACAGAATGCAGGGGTGTGTGCGTTGCGGAAGCTGCGTGCTGTGGACAAAGCCGGGCTCTGTAATGCTCACCAGCAAGGGGCCTACGCCGAGGCAGACATTGAGCGAAAGCGAAGCCAGAGTATATATTGAGGTTTGTCCTATAAGTGATCAGCTCGTCGAGAAGGTTGTGCTATCACTGATACTAGACGACTATAGAGCATTTAAGAGAAAGTCACGAAGGCACGTGTAGCCTCGCACATCGGCCTTACTCCTTGTCTACTATATACCTCTTGATCATTAAAAACCTCTTCTCACACTCCGCTATCTCAGAGACTAGGTCGGCTCCTTCTGCTAACTTATTAATAATTCTTATGGCTTCTTGCGTGCCGACGCCCCTTCCTGCAAGTGCTAGCAGAGCTTTTTCTCCATACCTGTACAGCAAAACTGCTCTCTTGACTAAGTCTTCACGCTTTTTGTTCTCTTCGGGGGTTAGTTTAGCTCCTTTAATGAGCTTTTTCACGAGCTCTAGCTCCTCGCTTGCATCGCCCTTGACAACCGTTAGCGTAGCGTAGCCGCATCGAGGACAAGAGTAGCTGGGCAGTCCCATAAACTCTTTCACGAGCCCCTCCTTGTGAAATCCGCACTTTAAACAAAGAAGCGTTACTCGTCTACTTAATAGCCTCTCGTAGTAGCTGTTAATATCGAAAACAGCACCCACAGACTTGGGGAGCTCGGCGTAGTCTAATATAGCAGCGTGGTGTTCTTTGAGCTCTTCGTAAGTTCTAAAGACTACTTCGATCTTGCCTCTCTTTATGGAGTCTGCAAGCCTAGTGAATGATTGCAAATCGTAGTCTCTCGAAATAACCTCCTTGACCGCCTCCTTGCCTATGACTGTATCGGTGAAGGCCTCTAAGAGCTTTCTAGTAACCTTTGTTGACTCGGGAGTAATGGCACCAAATCTCTGCGCTACCTGGTATATTCTCCAGAGATGCGCCGTGCTTTCAACAACGACTTTTTCAATAATTCCTGCTTCGTTATACTTGTGCAACTGCTTAATAGTTTCGTAAATTACAGACATTACGAAGTCCCGCGAAACAGGGTCGGCAAACCTTAGAATTACAGCGTAGGGAGTTGCGTGGATCTGAAACCTCAAGTGAGGTTGTGTTTGTCTAACCACATACTTCAGTAGGTCTTTTATTAAGTTGTTTACTCTGCTGCCTCCGTAGACGTTCACTATTACTAGTCGCGACTTTGAAATGTAATCAACATATATTACACTACTATCGCCGAGCTCCGAAATGTGACTAGGTAGTTCCACATACTTAATGAGCTGCTTAAAGTCGCTTGGCATGTCTTTTTGCTCTTTAATCTGCTTTAATACATTACCGACTTCCATGGCCACGTCGTATTCGACTGGTATATTCTCGCCCTCCCAATGCGGAACAACGGCCTGTTCGACGCTTGCCTCTGCTTGCTCGACATATAGTTTGCCGTATTCATCGTCATAACCAATTACTTTCCAAAGGCGTCCAGCCAGTACTACATAGTCGCCTGGGTTCAAGTACAAGATGACGTATTCTTCGTCTAGCGTTCCAACTCTCTCTCCCTTATCCATAGAAATTACGTCTATTTCTTTAGTAGACGGTATCATTGATGTTTTGTATAGGTAAAGCCTGCTCTTGCTTGTGGGATATAGCTTTCCACTGGCCTCCTTTACTATTCTCGCGTACTTTAAGTACTCTATTACTCTCTCATAGTCTTCAAACGAGAGATCGGAGTATAAGACGTGTTTTTTGAGTTCACTATAAAGCTCGCTTACGTCGACTCCTTCACGACTTATTAGCGTGTAAAGGGTTACGGCATAAGCTAAGACATCTAGTGGCGACTTGTGTACTATTTCTTTTTCCACAAAGCCCGTCTTTGCTTTCTGAGCTATAACTGCTGACTCTAAAACGTGCAGTATGTTGCGCGTTGATATTATGGAACCTCTACCAGGTTCTCCAAGTCTATGCCTACTTCTCCCAACTCTCTGAACAAGCCTGACTACTTGTCTTGGCGACATGTATTGAATAACGTAGTTGACGTGGCCTATGTCGATGCCCAGCTCTAAGCTTGAGGTGGCAACTAGAGCACTTAGTTTACCCTGCTTGAACTCTTGCTCGACTTTCTCTCTGTGCAATCTAGATAGGCTACCGTGGTGAACTTCGAACTTCGAACCGAGCCCGTATTTATCCGCTAATAAGCTCAAAAGGGCTCCTAATTTCTCTGCGAGGTTTCTGGTGTTAACGAATAGAAGAACGTGCTTGTGCCTATTCACGTAGTCGTATATTGCCGCAATCCGTGCCGCGAGCTTGGAATCGTTCAGTTCCGAGCTTAATTTTTTGCAGAGGTCTTGGCTACACTCGGGAGACACGACTTCGAGCTCCAGTTCCCTTACACTACTATCTCTCAATACTACGACACTTCCATCAGGTTCTAAGAGCTTCTTAGCAATCTCTTCATTTTCCGCACTAAGCGTTGCGGTAAGTGCTATTTTCCTAACAGATCTGCCAAGATACTTTTCAAGCAGGTATATTACGGTAAGTAGAAGAAGCCCTCTCTTGCTTTCTATAACTTCTCTAAATTCGTCAATTATAATGTATTTTAGGTTCTCTATGCGCTTTCTGAGCTTTTCGTCCATTACTATATAGTTAAATGTCTCAGGCGTAGTTACAAGGATGTGTGGAGGGTTTTCTGCTATTAGCTTCCTGGCTTTTTGAGGAGTGTCTCCATGCCTAATTGAGACCTCTATACCAAAGCACTTGCCTATTTTCTCCAGCCTCTTAGCTATATCCCTGTTGAGTGCTCGCAGTGGAGTAATGTACATTGCTGCTACGGGAGCGGCTTTTTCTGCCGCAATTTTGAGCATTACTGGAAATGCTGCCGCCTCCGTTTTTCCACTACCTGTTGGCGCTATAATAATAATTGAACCTGCATTGCTCAGTATCTCTTTGAGACTCTTCTTTTGAAGTTCTGTAAGGCTCTTATAACCCAGCTCTTTGAGACACGCCGCTATCTTGCTGAGCTCCACCATTTCCCTGTATCCGTGATCTTATTCTACCCGAGATCTTATTTCCGGTTTATAAAGATAAAGTACAATAGTGGGCATTAATTAGTCTTGCTCTACAAGAAGGCGCGAACATGGATCGCTTGAGCAAGAGCTTTGAAGGCATAGCACTGGCCCTAGCCATGGGGTTAACGAATGGCCTAGTCTATGCTCTGTCTGCGTATTACATGTCACTCTACTCGAGGAGCAGTTTATCGCTAACATCACCGCTCACAGAGCTCCTGAGAGCCTTCAATATCGCTAATAGTGCTCTTCTATGGTACTACGTTATTTCCATCATTCACGTGATTTTATCAGCGCTTTTCCTACCAAACCTGCTTCTAGCTTTCATCAATAGAGTCTTAGTTGTTACCCAGTTGTGGCTGCTGGGATATGAAAACCCCAATGTACTGTCGTTGGCGAGAGAACTGGGCACTCTGGTAGTAGGTTTTCTTGTCTTCCGTGTCTTCTTGTATAGATTGCACTCAAAGCTGCACACTGGGGTCTTAGTTTCAATGGAATTCATGGTGAGCAGAGTTGTTAGGGGCATTAAGGGGCTTAAAGACGCTTGGTATGAAAACTTGCCGCTTGTATTAGCTTCTCACAGCATTGCAGCATCGCTTTTAGTGTTCTACACTCTTACAAGTTTACCTATTCAGCGCGCTATTACCGATTTCTATTACTTAGTGCTAGTACTCGTTGTTATACCAGTTATCTTGCTGATTCTAAGCGCCTCCGTCTCAATAGAGTCTCAAAGCCGCGTTGAAAGCGCTGTTCTGGGCCTTCTCTCAGGAATTAGTCTTGTCGGCTTGGTACCACTTGCTGCAATACTTGGAAAGCGTCGCCCAGCTCTAGTAACAGCCTTAACAGACTATGGTAAGCCCCAGCATGGGGTGTTCGTGGGTAATGTAATCGCAGAGCTCGAAAGCAGTACTTGGGGTCAGAAAGAGCTGTGGTTTTGGCGTAAGAGGTTTTATCCCCTAATTGTTCAACTAGATAGGCTTAATACTCCTCACATAGTGATAGTGGGATCTTCGGGTACTGGCAAAACGCTACTCGCTAAGCACGTCATAAGAGAGTCTAAGCTCAAATATGGGTACAGCACAATAGTTATCGACCCACATGGAGAGTACAAAGATGTCGCTGAAAGCCTTGGCTTCAAAGTAGTTGATGCATCACGAGACTCCGTTAACCCCCTTGCTCTCGGAGCTTCTTCTCCCAGGGACAGGGCTCAGCAATTATCACACATAATTTCAACAATATTCAAGCTTGGTTTTCTGCAGAGAGGTATGATGGAAGAAGCCATTGTAAAAGCGTATGAAGCAAAAGGTATTGTGCAAGAAGACCCCCGTACGTGGAGTAATGAACCTCCAACACTTGAAGACCTCGTTGTAGAGTGTAAGAAGTTGAGCCTTGAAAACCCGGAGTACTCGCGAATATTGCCTTATTTGGTCATGTTAAGAGACAGTCTGCATGCAAGCTCACTTATAAGCTTTGATGAGCTACTCGAAGGCGATGCCGTAATAGATCTCAGTAAAATGAGTAGTGATTTTGCTAGAACAGTGTTCTTAGACACGTTCATGTATCTTCTTCTGAGCAAAATGTACACTCTAAGAGGCAAAAAGATACAATTAGTTATAGACGAGGCAAGGAGCTTAATGCCAAGGGCCGTCACCAGAGAAATGCTAAATAGGCTATTTGCCGAGAGCAGAAAATTTGGCTTCTCCATAGTAGTAATCTCTCAGGATATTAGCAGGATACCGCGAGACCTCGTGAATAATGCTGGACTTAGAATCTTCTTTCTACTAAACGACCCAGAAAGCCTGGAGATCTCGGCGAGGATAATTAGTGGAGTTGAGCAGCGAGAAAAGATATCTACAGTTGCTGAAGCACTTCGTACCCTTGAGCCTCATGTCTTCGTAGCACACATAACAGGGTTAAGTAAAGTTTACATTGTTGAGTCTCCAAAGCGCCGCGAGCTCTTTGCCAAATAACCATTATGCCGCACAACTAGTGCAATGAATTTAAAGTTGCTAAATCTATTTGACTCAAGGTGCTGTACTATGCTTCTACTCGAAGAATCCGAAGCTACAGGTGTCGAGGAATTTGAAGAACGTGTAGAAGAGGTCGAAGAGGAAGAAGAGGGAGGGGAGCTCGCAATAGAGCAGCTTAAACTATTAGTTAATGTTACTAGGATGTGGCATAGAGTGCTACAAGGACTAGAGTCCATCGAGTCTATTGTAGCGCTCTCAAAAACGCCCAGCAAGGCTACCAGGAAGAAAAAAGCCGCAGCTACTAGGGCGAAAAAGCCTAGCAAGAAGCGTGCGAGAAAGGCTTCAACTAAACGACGCTAAAGTGTTGCGTGCTTGACTTCAACTTCGTACCCAAGCCTCTTCAGAATTTCAATTATAAATTCTTCTCGAACCCTCTTATCAAATACTATTTCAACAAGCTTCCTGCCGTTTTCAATTATAAGTCTTAATTTGTGAATGAGAGCTCTTCCTCTCAGAGAGTCTGTTACGTCTTTTGGAACTACTATATAGCTTTCAAATCTTCTTCGTGCAATACTATAATATTCATCGAAGTTCTCTACTACTCTCTTAGCTTCTTCGAGGTCTCTTACTATGCCATGGGATCTTATCAGCGCATTAATTAGCTCAATGGCTTTTTCCTGCTCAAGCTTCACGTGCATGCACTTTGCAAGATCTACCTCCACTACTACCTTCAACGAGACCTCCTATGCCTACTTTTTATTGTGCACTATATGTCTACACGGAGATCCTTGTTCAATAAAGCATTTACTAACAACCCCTAGTGAGATACTAAGCCGCTATCTTTATTATTCGCTAATCACTACTCGTATTTGTAGTGGGCTTCAACGAGAATTTTGTAAGTAGCGAGTTACCATCAGGGCCTGAATGCTAGAAGTGGTCTTGAAGCTTATATACAAGAGTGCTTTTCTAAGTAATACTCGGTGATGCTGTGTTTAGTGTGCGGTATCCAAACGCGTCTAAGCTCAAGCAAGTTATTCACGCACTTTCGAAAATCAGCGATGAGCTTCAATTAGAAGTCACGCTTGAATCGCTACAGCTAAAGGCTCTTGCACCAGATAAGACTATGATGGCTAGCCTTGTGCTTCCCAGTATAGTCTTTGAGGAGTACAGCGTCGAAGAGGAGACGAAAGTGCTCGTGCCTGCAAGTGAGTTGAAGAAAGTGATTAAGAGAGCTACTAGAAATGATGTAGCACACATATCGCTTAGCAAAGAAGCCAGCGAGCTCAGCGTGATTCTTCGAGATAAAAAGACGGGTCTCGAGAGAGAGTTCGCTGCGCCCTTAATACCCAGGCCGCCTGAACCATTACCAGAGCTTGACGTAGAGCTTTCAGTATCCTTTAGCATGCTTTCGCAAGACTTTAAGAACATCGTTGGTGACGTAAAGCTGGTTGGAGACGAAGTCGAGCTTAGTCTAGCCAATGGAAAGATTACTATAAAGTCCGCCGAGCAGAGCAAGGAGTATGTGTGTGAGCTTAGCGAGGGAAACCCGCTTACATTCCTCTCATCAATAGCTAGTAGCGCTAAGGCTACTTACAGCACCGACATGCTTATAACAGTTGCCCGGGCTGCTGGGGCATCAAAGCAGGTACTAATATCATTTGATACGGGCAAGCCTATGAAAATAGAATACGAGCTCGCTGGTGGCGGCAAGCTAGTATACTGGATCGTTCCAAGGATGTGACCTTACTTAGTAGTTCTGGCCTTTCGCTCTACGCCACTACTCTCAATTAATGAAACGAGTTCTTCTAGGAGCCTTTGCTTTTCACTAGGAGAAACTGTTCCTCTGCGAGTAGTTTGCTGAAGCCTTGGTACTTCAAACTTCCAAGCTGGATTTGTGCAACTCGTCATCCAGTGTACACAAGCGATACAGCAGTGTGCATCAACAAGGATGTCACTCACTAAAGTACACCTCCTTACCGGCCTATGTAAGCCGCAGAGATCGCACCTATCCCAGTAAATAGTCACAACTACACACCACTATCTTAGACAACATTTTGGCATTATAAGCAAGTTGACAAGTACACCTGCACATCTACGTATAGGCCTGGTTAAGCTGGTAAGGAGGGGCGAAGCAGCAACTAAGTGGTTGTGTATACATGTATGTACTCATCATAACTCACTATACCCGTATATAAGCCCTTGAGAGCATGGCTTATTCAAGGTGCTACTAGAGTGCTCTACGAGATAGTCTTTCATGGAAGAGGGGGGCAGGGAGCTGTTACTGCTGCAAACATACTAGTACAAGCAGCGATATACGAGAACTTGTATGGACAGGGGTTTCCCTTCTTTGGAGCAGAGAGAAGGGGGGCTCCAGTAACTGCCTATGCACGGCTCAGCGACAAGCCAATACTCAGGCACAGCGCAATTAGAGAAGCCGACGTAGTAGTAGTTTTAGACGACGGCCTCTTAGAACTTGGAGAAGTGAAAAAGACCCGGATTAAGAAGGGGGGTGCTATTGTGGTTAATACTAACATGAGTTCGATAGAGAGAAGCTGGCTAAACGCTGAGGGGGCCGTGCACGCCTATGTCGTTGACGCGACTAAAATAGCTGTAAAGCATGGACTGGTCTTAGCAGGGTGGCCTCTAGTAAATACTCCAATACTTGGTGCTTTATCGCGTGCTATCAGAATAATATCCATGCAGAGTATTGAAAAGGCCCTAATAGACTACTTTGGAGAAAAAGTAGGTAAGAAAAACGCTGAGGCCGCTCTTGAAGCGTACAAGGAAACGACTTATCTTGGCGAGGTGATTTAAGTGCGGGTAGAAAACCCGATGAGCTGGAAGCTCCCCTTATCCAGGCCGGCTAAAGGCGCTGCCGGGAAGACTGGCTTGTGGAGAGCCCTTAAACCAGTAGTAGATTTGAACAAGTGTACTAAGTGCTATCAGTGCGAAATTTTCTGTCCTGCCATGAGCATAGTGGTAGAGCCCGAGCGCGGTGCTATAGTAGACTACGAATACTGCAAAGGCTGTGGTATATGCTCGGACGTGTGCCCCACTGGTGCGATTCAAATGGTACCAGAACGTGAATAGCCGCGTGGGTGGTTCTATGGGCAAGAAGGTGGCGTTAACGGGTAATCATGCAATAGCATATGCAGTTAAGTACGCTAAGCCTCAGGTAATAGCTGCTTATCCCATAACCCCGCAAACTCCTATTGTCGAGAAGCTCTCTGAAATGGTAGAATCAGGCGAACTTAAAGCCACGATGATAAGGGTTGAATCAGAGCACTCGGCTCTTGCTGCTTGTTTTGGTGCTGCTATTGCGGGTGCACGGACATTTACTGCTACGAGTAGCCAGGGGCTGCTCTACATGCACGAAGTAGTTCACTGGGTTTCGAGAGCTCGAGCACCAATGGTAATGGCAATAGTTTCAAGGACTATCAATGCTCCGTGGAACATTTGGCCCGATCACAGCGACTTTGTTGATCAGCGAGACGCTGGCTGGATAATGGCGTATGCCATGGACACCCAGGAAGCGTTTGACTTAACCTTACAGGCATTTAAGATAAGCGAGGATCCAGCCGTCTACTTGCCAGTAATGGTGGGCATAGAGGGCTTTGTACTAGGCCATACCACAATGCCTGTTGAGCTGCCCGATGAAGACCTAGTAAGCAGCTGGCTTGGCGAGAGGCGACAGCCATACGTCATAGATGGTACTGAGCCTCTCGGCGTTGGTAGCCTAGCATTTCCAGAAGATACAGAAGACATGTTTTACGGTATTCAAGAAGCTATGGAAAACGCGAAGAAAGTAATAAGAGAAGTCGACGCCGAATACGCCAAAATAACGGGTAGGTCGTATGGGGGTTTAACGAGCTGCTATTTCTGCGACAACGCAAAGTACATTGCTGTGTCTATGGGGGCTTGGAGCGGAGATTTGATAGAGTCTGCTGCTAAGTTGAGAGATGAAGGCTACCCAGTAGGAGTTTTGCGAATAAGGTTCTATAGGCCGTTCCCAATAGAAGACGCGTGGAAATATGTGAGCACAGCTAAAGGCGTTCTCGTCTTTGATAGAGCAATTAGCTTTGGTGCATGGGGGCCTATATACACCGACCTAGTCGCAGGACTCTCTCAATACACCACTAAAATGCCGGTAATAGCTAACGTAGTAGCAGGTATAGCTGGTGTTGACGTGACTTACGAGGACTTCTACGTCATTGTAAAGGAATTCATCGATAAAGTAGAAACAGGAGAACTGAATAGAGGCCGCTTTGAGTGGAGGCGAATTAGGAGAAAGAGGTGAGGGGCTTGAGTGCCGTGCCTAGGCCTAGACCGCCTTTACCATACGATGCGAGAAAATACTTATACCCAGGAGACGCGGCGTGTCCTGGATGCCCAATACCCATAGGATTGAAAGTACTTACAGCAGCCCTCGGCGATAAAGTCATACTAGTCATACCAGCTTGTTGCACTTCAATAGTAGTTGGTCCTTATCCGGGCCAGGCCTTCAAAGTAAGCGTTGTCCACGTTCCCTTCGCATCTGCAGCCGCCGTCGCCTCTGGCATAGCAAACTCGCTGAAAGAAAGGGGTATCGACGACGTTCACGTAGTAGTATGGGCTGGTGATGGAGGTACAGCAGATATAGGAATGGCAACCGTGAGCGGCGCGGCTGAGAGAAACGAGAACATAATATATGTGATGTACGACAATGAAGCGTACATGAACACCGGTATTCAAAGAAGCTCTTCAACGCCCAAAGGAGCATGGACGACAACTACACCTATTCTGGGTAAGCTGGAAAACAAGAAGGACGTCGCGAGGATATTGATAGCTCACCAAGTACCCTACGTAGCAACTGCAAGCGTGGGCTATCCACACGATTTCTACAGTAAGCTTCAAAAAGCAAAGAGCATTCAAGGCTTCAGATTCATACACCTTCATGCACCTTGCCCGGTAGGCTGGAGATTTGATCCCAAGTACACCGTCAAAGTTGCTAAGCTGGCCGTTGAAACTGGCTTGTGGATACTCTACGAGTACTATGATGGCAAGATACGCTTGTCAGGGCCGAGTAGACCATACATGGACTCTTCGAAGAGAAAGCCCATTGAGGAGTACTTCAAGCTGCAAGGCAGATTCAGGTCTATAACGCCAGAGTTCCTGAGCGAGGTCAAAAAGTACGTTGACGAGAACTGGGAGTGGATTAAAAGGCACATGTAGTCGGTCGTTGTAGTAATGGTTACAACTACTCTAAATGTTCTTTTTGACATTGTTTGCAGTCTTGGAAGCACTTCTCGCTTAGCTAAATTACTAAGAGAGCAGGGTTTTCGCGTTAAAATTGTATCACATGATCTAGTCAGGTTAAGGGAAAAGCTGGAAATCAACGCAAATAACCAAGAAATCGAGAATCGCCTATTTAAGCTCTTCAACCAAGTGCTAGAAATTCGCGATAGGTGGTCAATACTGTGCATAGAAGTCTGGGTAGAAAAGGCTGCCTCTTACATTGACGAGCCACGGCTGCTCAAATACAATGATCTCTGCATTTACACTAGAGCTGGTGCTAAAAATAGGGTAATTTACAAATTAGCCTGGCTATCCTCATGTAGAGAGGCGCGGGGATTAATTCCAGAGGCCATTACACGTGCTTGCATTTCAAGCAATGACGATATCTCTGGTTTAAGAAATGCCATACTAAAGTTTGCCAAAGCGTTTATAAGTATAGATCTTAAGCAGATTTCACATAAAAGCCCGTGACTTACTATATAATGCAGGAGTTCGCGGGCCCGTCGTCTAGCCTGGCTAGGATGCGGGGTTCGGGTCTCTAGCGGAAGTCCCCGTGACCCGGGGTTCAAATCCCCGCGGGCCCATTTCTAATTTAAGTGACCACAAGTGGACTCGATGTCCATTAAAAGGACTAAGCAAGAGCTGGAGTCTGTTGAGAGCTCAAAGCACTCAGTGATACTACCTAGCGTCTTCGAACTGCGTTTTGTGAAAATGTCTATTACAGGATATGGGGCAGAGCACTCTCTCTGGATTTACATGGGCAGAAGCTCAGATTACTTGATAGTGCCGGACTTCTTCTGCAGCTGTAAAGACTTCATAATTAGAACCGCTATTAGCAAAGTCGCACCATATTGCAAGCACCTCATTGGAGTCAGACTTGCAATCAAGGAGAGGAAGTACCTCGAATTCTCTACTGATATGGGAAGCGCGGCGCAAATAGTTCAAGAAGTTCTCGACAAGGGCTTTTCGCCGACCTTGAGGAAACTTATATATAGTAGTAAACCTAAAGGCTGATAAGTTATTAGGGGCATACTTACGTCGAGTGCTTTAGCATCGGGTGTCCCAGAGTGGGGCGTAGAAGGAAGAGAAGGAGAGTAATTCCAAAGAGAGTCTTTAAGGTTCCACTAGTATTTGAGTGCCCTAATTGTGCATCAAAGAGCTTGTCTATAACCATTAAGAAGTCGGGAGATAGGGCTTCTGCCGTGATAACCTGTAGCAACTGTGGATTAGTCGATGACGAAGACTTTGCGGACATACCGGCTTTTTACGAGACAGTTCACGTTTACTCTAAATTCGTAGACCTATACAATAGTGGGACGGCCAGAGTAAAAATACTGAAAACGGGCTGATGGCTTCTTGGGTCGAGTACACGACTATGTTCTTTCAAAAATAATGTCTGGAGAGAAACTCCACTTCACGCTAATAGACCCTGATAGAGTGAGTGAGCCAGATAAGCTAGAAGCCATTGCAAGTACCCTGGCAAGTATAGGCACAGATGGATTTCTAATTGGCGGAAGCCTGGGCGTGACTCCCGAAGAAGCCAGCATGACCGCGAAAATTCTCAAAAAACATGGACTTCCAGTAATCATCTTCCCTGGAAATATCAACTGCCTGACAAAAGAAGCCGACGCCGTGCTGTTCATGCTATTAATGAACACCCTAGAGCCCTACTATCTCATGCAAGTCCAGGTCATCGCAGCACCCATAATAGCAAAGTACGGGCTCGAAGTGCTTCCAACAGGTTACCTAGTAGTTGACGAAGGAACCGCTGTGGCGCACGTAGGACGCATACACCCAATACCAAGAGAAAGGCCCGAGCTAGTGGCCGCCTACGCTATGGCAGCCGAAATGATTGGCTTAAAGTACTTCTACATCGAAGCTGGTAGTGGAGCCAAAGAACCCGTACCACCTGCTTTTCCGTGGATTGCGAAGAAGCACGCAAAGCTCATTGTAATCGTAGGTGGTGGTATTAGAGAACCCGAGGCAGCCAAGTCCCTGGTTAAGGCCGGTGCAGACATCATAGTAACTGGGACAATAGTTGAAAGGGACCTGGAAGCAGCTAAAAGGATAATAAGAGGCATTAAGGAGGCTTCTGCGCAGGCCCAGGCAAGTACTTCTTTTTGAAGGCTTCTTCGAGGTCTACTCCAAGGAGGTTTGCAACACTCAGCAACCACGCGAAAACGTCGGCAATTTCTTCCTCTAGCAGCCGTGCATCCATTTTGAGAATGGCTTCTGCGAGTTCCCCGATTTCCTCTACAAGCCACGTAAAAGTAGCATAAAGCCCTCTCGACTCGTCTCTCTCATAGTAGTGCTCCTTTATGATTTTTTGGGCTTCTCTTATTTCCACGGGAATGCCCCCTCCTTTCCTACAATACCGTGAGTGCTTAACTAATTGAGTGTTTTTAAGTGGTTTTGTAAAATCTAAAACGAGGCATTCAATACTCAAAGTGGTGCTGGAGTGTGAGCGAGAAGAGCAAGAAGAGCGGCAGGAGACGAGAGTCGCCAGCAGTGCTTTCGGCTGCCGGCTTAGTGAGGTTCTTTGAAGAAGGCGAGGCCAAGGTCGTGTTAAAGCCGTACTTAGTTATCTTACTTACAATAGTCTTTGTTATAGTAATAATTGCACTGTCTAAGTTACTGCCACTAGCTTAAGGCGCTCAGATAGGGATAACGTCTTCACCTTTAATCTGCCTCCCATCGCTCTTCATCGCGCTTAACAGCAGGCTCTAAAGCACTAACTAGTTCAGCAACACGGACCTTCGTCACTCCTCCGCGAAGTAGCGACTCATCATTCCATATACCAGATTTCTCTAAATAACTCCATAATAACCTTTAGATGTGCTGTGCCATTTGCTCCTAAAACTTGACACTTTGTTCTAATTTCGCAGAGTCGCGTCTATAAGCGCAGTATGTAGATTTTAACCCTTTAAGCGGCTCTAGTAGAGTGAAAAACGCGTATGGTGCCAAATAGGCATGTCTGGTAAAACCATTATTATTCAAATTGCGTCACTAGTAGCGCTTTCACTAATATCTGCTGCCACGCCTCCTGCGTATCTTCCTCTAGTCTTCATACTATACATTGTTGTAATGATGCTCATTACCTCACGTAGTGTAATGAAAACTGCGAAAAGAGTTGATAAAGTAAAGAGCCCGCTCTTATTCGAAGAAAAGGGCACTGCTACCGCTATGGCTAGTGACGAGCTACTAATCAGTGACCTCAAGAAGCAGCTTAAAGCAATGACTTTTGCCTTACTTGTACCGCTTTTACTAGTACTCGTGCTTGTACCTCTCTACGGGCAGTACGTAAACCCCGTAGTGGCAGGCAGCTTTTTAAATACTATCAATAACGAGTTTATAGCAAAGTTTGCAACGTACTTCATTTTCTACGCGGTACTTATGCTGGCTTCGCTAGGTGTAAGGCAAGTGCTACTTAAAGTCTCAAAAGTGGAGAAACAACTATACATGCCTAGATCTTACTCTGTTCACAAAGATGGAGTTGTACTTGACGGTCGGTTTTATGAATTTGCCGACGATATGTGCTACGAAGCGAATCCAAGTAGGAAGTTTATTGCAATACATAGTAGGAGGCTGCCTTTTGTGATTAGGCTCTACACGCTCGAGGTATCTAAATTAAAGAGCGCCTTGAGGGAGGCTAAGCTAAATGAGTGCCGCTAAGCACCATAAATGCGTGGTTTGTGGACGGCCCTTTCCTCACGGACAAGGAATAGTAATGAACATTGCAGGAATAGTGCTTGAGTTTCACAGCAATAAGTGCTTCGCCAAGTTTGCTAAAACCCTGCTCGAGAGAGTGCCACAAGACGAGATCAGAGGGTACTTGAAGAGAGTTTTGAGTGAATACGAAGAGGTTTTGTCTCAAAAAGCTAAGCTAAGAATGAAGAAAATCTAATAACCAGTCAAACCACAAGTATATTGGCGCGTCTCCAGAAATTTTATGATGACGCTTGCCCCCATGCGACTTAATAATGGGATGAAGAAATTACCGCGGACTGATGCACTTTAGCACTTGGACTTATCCTTGAGAATGCTCCTGACTTTCTCAAGCGATTCGGCATCGAGATTAACTAACTTCATAATTTCAAGCGCCTTATTAAGAGCTTCTTCTTCGCTAGAAGCACCTATGTTTAGCACTATGTTTGTACCCTCTATACAAATTCTGTACCTCTTTTCTCCAAAAAGTTCATAAACCTCCATCACCTTAAGCTCCTTCCTTGCAACCATGACTCGACTACACCGTGCTCCAGTAAGTTTTAATGATACTGTACGCTTCGTTTAACGCCACAGGTAAGGGCTTGGTGCCCGATATCACAGCCATGAAGTTCGTGTCGCCAACCCATCTTGGAACTACGTGGACGTGAAAGTGGTCGGGTACACCAGCTCCTGCAGCACGGCCTATATTAGCTCCGATGTTGAATCCATCCGGCCTAAAGGCTTCTCTAAGAACCCTTACTACTTTTTTAACCAAGTTACTCAGTTCTTCTAGCTCCGGCTCTTCGAGCTCTGTTAAGTCTGGCACGTGTCTATAGGGAGCTATCATTAAGTGACCTGTGTTGTAAGGATAAGCATTCATAACTACGAATGTGTACTTGCCTTTGTAAACGATTAATGCCTCTTCTTCCCGAAGCTTTTGCAATCTACAGAAAAGGCACTCTTCACTCTCCGTTTTTTCAGTAAACCTCCTTATGTACTCTGATCTCCACGGATTCCACAGTATTTTCATGAACTAAGCTCCCGACTCGAACTGATTTCACTCTTCGGTATCTCGTATTCCCTCATCTGTAATTGCGAAAACCGCCTCGCCTTCTGGCAGGTGCGGGGCATCAACAACTCTGGCTATTCTCTTGTTGCCGCGTGCCTTCTTCAACTGAACTCTGACACCTGGAACGTGCGCAAGCACGTGACCGCCTACAGCTACTGTTGGATCTCCGTAGAACACGTCAGGCCTTGCCATTACCTGGTTTGTAACGACAACTGCTATATTGTAAGCTTCAGCTAGCCTCATTAGTTGGTGTAGGTGAGCATTTAGCTTCTGCTGCCTCTCTGCGAGGTGTTCTCTACCCGGATACTCGGCTCTAAAGTGGCTTGTAACGCTGTCTATTACTACGAGCTTAACGTTGTTCTTTGGAACAAACGAGAAGAGCTCCTCAACTAGCGACATTTGGTGATCGCTATTGTACGCTCTAACGTAGTATATATTGTCCATTACCTTGTCTGGGTCAAGGCCTAATGCCCTTGCCATTGCTTCTATTCTCTCCCATCTAAACGTACCTTCGGAGTCTATGTAAACGGCCCCTCCACTAAGTCCCCCTCTCTCATATGGTAGCTGCACGTTTACACTTAATTGGTGACATATCTGAGTTTTACCAGTTCCATACTCGCCAAAGAACTCCGTTATGGTCTTAGTCTCTACTCCACCTCCTAGAAGATCGTCCAGCGCCTTGCTACCAGTCGTTATTTTTCTTATTAGCAGTCTCTCTTGCTTAACTTCTCGTGCTGTTTTAAACTTTATTCCTAAGAGTTTTCTCGCGTTCTCAATAATTTTCTGTGCTGTTACGACAGGTATTCCTGTTTTCTCTGCGAGCTCTTCTGCCCTTGCTACTATGAGGCTCCACGCCGTTACATAACCTGCCGTTTCCAGCTTTTCAGCTATTGCTGGATTTACGCCTGGGACTTCTCTAATCGACACGAAAACTACTTCAGCGTGCTTCTGCTCCTGCGACTTCTGCGAAGACAAGGCTTTCCCCTATTTTGCTAATCTGTTTATAAAGCGTTTAATATACAGGGACTCAAATTCCCATAACCTCTAGTATCTTGAATCAATATCTTGCATTGCTTAACGTATCGGTGGCTCCGCAGCATAGTTCGGTTATTAGCTCCCTTACATGTCTAAGTTGATGCGAGGGGTGCGCACCTCGTGCGGCTACTGTTAATACATGCGCGGGAGTTCTCGTACGAAGTAACGGAGCCTGCTATTAAAGAGCCCGAAGAGTTGCTGAGTGATTTAAAGAGAGTCTTTGAAAACGTACTGGTGGTATTTACTACTGTCGAGAACGGTGATGACGAAGACGCGATTGTGGATGCTGCAAAAAGCATTAGTGAAGTCGTAGCTCAAGTTAGGCCTTCTGAAGTACTCATCTATCCTTACGCTCACCTTTCTCAAGACCTAGCTCCACCCAGTAGAGCGCGAGAGCTCTTGAAGGCCCTTCATGCCGAGGTAGCGAAGCTTGTTAACATTCCAGTGCATAAAGCGCCGTTTGGCTGGTACAAGGCATTTAAGCTATATTGTTATGGACACCCATTGAGCGAGCTGTCGAGAACTATAACTAAGAGAACTGCCGTTCAAAAACCCCGCATCGAGAAGAAGTACTACATAATGACTCCAGATGGCTCACTGTACAATCCAGGAGAGTTCGACTATTCGAGCTACCCTGAGCTTAAAATACTGGTAGATAAGGAAGTGTATGGGGTAGAGTTCACGGGAGGAGAGAACAGAGTAAATGATTACTGCAAGAAGTTCGGTTTTGAATGGGAGCCTATGAGCGATCATGGCCACATGAGATACGGGCCATACGCTGCAGCAATGATGGAAGCCGTTATGAAGTACTCATGGCAAGTTGCTCGGAGCTTAGGAATACCGGTTTATAAGGTTGTGGGTACCAACATGTTTAACTTAAAGGAGCGTCCTGTCTACGAACATGCTGCTCTCTTCGGAGACAGACTGTATGAAGTAGAAGTCGATAATGAGAGATACGTGCTCAGATATGCGGCGTGTCACCAGCAATTTGCAATGCTAAAAGACTGGGTTATAAGCTACAAGGACTTGCCATTCGGAGTATTTGAAGTAGCCGATAGCTATAGGCTTGAACAACGCGGCGAAGTATCGCTCTGCTTCAGGCTGAGAAAGTTCTACATGCCAGATCTCCACATACTAACCAGGGATTTAGAAGAGGCTGTTGAAATCTCTAAGCTTGTTCAGAAGAAAATACACGAAGAAGCCGCCAAGCTTAGTAGGAGGTACGTGGCTCTCTATAACGTGACTGAGGACTTCCTAGTAAATCATAGAGATAAGCTAGTAGAGTTCGTCAAAGCTGAGGGCGCGCCCGTGCTGTTATCCGTTCTCCCGCCTGGAATATACTACTGGGTTATAAACGTAGAGTACCACATCATAGATAACCTGAAGAGGCCACGTGAAATCGCTACTTTTCAAATAGATGTTGGAAATGGAAGGAGATTTGGAATAACCTATGTTGATGAACATGGAGAGAAGAAGCATCCAATTATAATCCACACGGCAATAATAGGCAGTGTTGAGAGGTACTTGTATATGGTTTTCGATAGCGCAGCTTTAATGGAAAAAGATGGAAAAACCCCCTATGTGCCCACGTGGTTAGCACCCATACAAGTTAGGGTCATACCAGTATCAAACGAATTCTTAAAGTACGCAGAAGATATCGCAAAGACTCTACTCGCAAGTGGAATCCGTGTAGAGCTTGATGATCGCGATTTAACACTTGGTAGAAAGATTAGAGACGCAGGAGTAAACTGGATTCCATACATAGTTGTTGTAGGAAAGAGAGAAGTTGAGACGGGGACTCTCAATGTCAAGATCAGGTACACTAATGATCAGAGAGTTATGAAGCTCGAAGAACTGGTAGAGCTAGTAAAGCGAGATATTGGAGAATTCCCACAAGTAGAGCAGACTGTGCCAGTGCGCTTGAGTGCACGACCAGCGTTCTAAGCGACATGTCTTACACTTTTTCACTAAGCGAAGTTAATTAAAAGCGCCGAGGACGCGTAAGGTGAAGTTCCTCGGAAGGCACTTAATGCTTAAGGGTATTTATGCTGAGAAGCTCTTAAAGGGAGAAAAGAAAGCAACTATTAGAAAAGGCATAGTCAAGCCCAAGTACGCTGAAGTAATAGTACACGCTGGCGGGCGTCCAATCGCCAAAATCAAAGTAACCAGGGTTTACTATAAGAAGGTGTCTGAACTAGGCGATTATGAAGCGCGCCTTGAAGGCTACGAGAGCGTGGACGAGCTTTTAAGAGATCTCAAGAGGGCGTACGGGGACCTCAAATACGATGACTACGTAACGATAATAGAGTTTGAGGTTGTGCAGAGGCTTGACGAGTTAAAACACGAAGACCCCTATTTCGGACTAGAGCCAGCCGACGCGGCTAGACTAGCACTAAGGTATCTTTCTAGAGACCTCAGCGAGTTTGAAATCGACGTATTGATGGATTTAACAAGAACTAACAGCATTAGGAAAACTGCAGTAAACGTCTTTAAAGACCTTAACAAAAGGCGCATAGTAAGGAGAATTCTGAGAAAGGCGCTTAAAATGCTTGCAGAAAAAGGTCTCATAGGCTTTAAACCAAGTGCAGAGAAAAGGGTATCAAGCCAGAGAGGGTAGGTATGGGTTATTGGGTGCTCAAGTGCAGAGAATGCAAAAATACGTGGAACCTGCTTGTAAGCTTTCCACTGAGCCGTGAGTACAAGCAACTCTACCATTACTGTCCCCATTGCAGAAAAAACACGTTTCACGAGATACTAGAGTATAGAGAAGAGTTGCCACCGGATTAGCGACACACATTTTGGTCTCACCCGATTTCTGCGGCTACTTTGGTGACTGTAGCACTGTTTAAGCTTACTGAAGGCTTAAGAGCGCGACGAAACTTTTTTGGTGGTTAGGATAGGAGACCCCTTGAAGCTCGAGACATGCAGCGACAGAATGTGTTCGTGAAGAGGTCAAGAAGATATATGGCGTTTACAGTATGTAACACGTGGATGATGAGCCCCTAAACCGGAGTATTTGTGAAGAGACCTGTCTCAGCTGACACTACTTGTGTGTAGTCTGTCACTCTATGTAGTCTCCAGTACTTATTTTCGCTGGTATGTACTCGTCTGCTAGAAACCTCAACCCCTTACCAGCCATGGCCTCAATCTCGACTTTACTGAGAGTGTTGAAGAATATGCAGAGCTCTCTAACCCACTCGGGCGTTAGTAGCCACGGATAGCCTGTAGTACCTGCTTTCCTTTTAATTTTGGACTTGGCATCAGAGTCTTCTGTGCAAACTTCCGCGACTCTATAGCCCACCAGCTCAACCGCTCTCTCCAAATCTCTCGCTTTAGCTTTTATTACGAAGTTCTTTCTCTCAGAACTGGAGAGGTATGGCTTCTTCGGGGCTAGCTCAGTAATGCCTGGTGCTACTTCTTCAAGCGCTTTTCTTGCTGAAGACTCTGAAACTATTTTCTTAAAGACCTCGTCTCCAAACACGTCTGTCATTGAAACGCCGATGAACTTGGCTCTGGGTGTGGCAAGCCGCTCACTCTCATATGAAAGCGTTATGCTCCCAACTTTGAACACGCTGTAAATGTAAAAGCCGTAAGGATCCGAGTCTGTTAGTACGTAAACTGGCAACTTGTACTCGTCGCTTAATCTTCTAACAAATCTCCTTGTAGCCCTATCAGGCTGCCCAGCACTTGTTACTAGTATTGCTTTATACTTTTTCCAGAACCCGTATCGGTGGAGCTGTTGAAAGACTGCGTCTTTTTCGACAACTAGCACGTACTCGGCGTCAACATCAATAAACTCTATCAAGTCTGGCGTCGGCTCTATCGCATAAGCACCATGTCCCATTCTACTAAGGTCTATGACGTCGTCGCCGCTACGAATAACTAAGTTACCCACGACCTTGCCTTTTTCTTTGCTAAGTATGAGGAGCTCTTCTCTGAGAACCCCTAGATAGACTTCGAGATCCCTTATTACGCCATCCGATTCTCTCTGCTCATCCCACGTATTCTCGCTTACTCTCTTACCATCGAGTGTTCTGTACGATATTGTGTGCTTTCCGCGGTAGTATAAGTCACGAATAGTTGGGTACTCGTTGTTAACCAGAGACTCGTATATAATTGAAGCCATCAGCAATGTCTGCGTAAATTTTTTTGCCTCGTTAATGTTCAGTAAGGTTCTCTTCTGAACGTCGGGTCCAAGGAGCAGGAGCTTGTGCTTATAATCGTAAATAGTGTTCGATAATGTGCGCTTTGGAATAACGAGGAGGGGCCTCTCCTTACTAACAATGCTATTCACTAATGCTTCAAACGATTTTCTAATTAATTCTTTAGCTTTGCTCCTAGCCTCTAGGTCTATTTTTGACGAGGTCATTTAATCGCCTTTAGGTCTCTGCTTCAACAGAATCGGCTATTTTCTTAATAACGTCTAGCTGTACTCCTGTTTTCTTAGATACGGTGTATAGTAGCTTGTTGAGAATTTCTGCGCGAAGCCCCTCGCGCTCATGATCGCTACTGCTTATTATCACAGCAAGGCTTCTCGCGACCTCTGGTATGTACTTTGCTATAGCCTCCGCCTTCTTTAAAGCTTCTTCTTCTTTAGCTTTCTTTGCTAAGTATAGCTTGAGAGCCCTAGCAACCTCCATCACTCCCGCCTTAATTTCCTTGTGTAGTTCTGGAACGTCGGCTATGCTCTCCTTGCCAACGCCTTTAAATGGCACTTTAGTACTGCACACGTGAACCATTAGGACGAGGGGTGCTGGAAACGTTACTAGGTAGTTCTCCCAGTTCACCTCCTCCCTAACCACTTGAGTTATCACGTCCGATCCTTCATCGTAAAGCAGTGGTATTTTGTTTGCATACCTGAGTACGATGGGCTTGTCTTCGCTCAATGGCGTTCCGCCACCATAAGCTATTCCCACTTCAACTATGAATGGGTGTCCGCTGTATGAACTGGGTTTTCTCGTCACGGCCTCTACAAACTCAGGCTTGAAGGCCTTCTTTAGACCAGCTTTTATCACTTCCTCTCCTAGTGGCGAGAGGGCCTTAGGCGAGGGGGGTCGGTAGTTGTCATAGGACCTTATCTTATCGAGGAGCCTCAATAGGTCATCCTGGCTGAGGGAGTCCGGTCTTGCTGACGGGTCTATGCCGGCTTCTTTGAGTATGCGCGTTGCCGTTACTTCACCCATGCTTTGAAGTCCGTTTAATAAAGCCTCAATAACAGTTGAGTGCATTTTCAGTATATTTGAGAGAAGCTCTAAGTCTATTCCAAGTGGGTGCGGCTTGGTCTCCACCGGTGGTTTTGGCAGGTCTGAAATGACTCTTTGATAATAGTAGATCTCTCCTTCCGGCGTCGTCAACACTATATCTGCATATGGAAGCGCTATAGACGTTCTCTGGATATAATCCAAAACTCTTTGCTTTGCGCGGTTCCAGTCGCCTTCTATAGTCACTGAGACTATTGTTCCGTGCCATTCTCTACTCTTCTTCCAGCTGCCCGCCTCGACTACTATGGGCTCGTTTTTAGCAACATCTATTCGTATTTTGAAGTGGTAAATTCTTTTGAGCCCTTTTCTACTCGTAGTAACTTCTACAGGTCTTCCGGTAGTCATTTGGGCGTAGAGAACTACCATTTTAACGCCTAATCCATACATTCCCCTCGTTTGTCTCATGACATACTTGCTACTGAAAAGCACTTTTCCAAAAGCGCTTGGAACGATGTTGGGTGGTATTCCTATGCCGTTGTCCTCTACAGTTATCTTGTAGAAGTCGTGTACTTCGTCTGCTTTTAGTATAGATATTTTAATGTTCGGTAATATTCCGTAGGCATCTGTAGCGTCGAGAGCGTTTTCTACGAGTTCTCTCACTGTCTGATAAACGGCCCTGACAGGGTTTGAAAACCCAGCTATTTCTCTGTACTTGTAGAAGAACTCTGCAGGGCTTATCTCCTTGTAGGTTTCACTAACACCGCTCATGGATAAGCACCGAGACCAGAATACATATTCCTAAATCACGTGGTTTTAAGCAGTAAGGAGAATACTATCGGCTAACTCCACCTAGTAGCACTTATATGTATTCCACTAGCCGGGCAATTCAAAAAGGCGCACTACCTACTTGGGGGCCACACATGAAGGGCGTTTCGGGCATAGTTGCGACAGCCATACTACTGTCAATAACAATAGCCGGGGGAGTTCTACTCTACGTGTACGTCTCAAGGTACTTAAGCAACGTCACTAGCTCGAGCGAAATAGCAATAACAAACGCTTACTACATATCGGCCTCACAACAGCTATACGTTACCATCAAAAACGTTGGAATGAGCGCTACCAACATATCCGGTTTCACAATCATATTGATGAACGGTACTAGCAGCGAAATTAGTCTTAGTCAAAGTCGCTCCGTGAATCCAGGTAGCGAAGTCACAATAGTAGTAGTAGTCAACGAGACCAGCACGCCGAAGTACGTCATAGTGAAGTATGATGAGGACAGGGCTACGGAGCCTTACCCTGTTAGGGTAATCAGCTAACGTAGAGGCTAGTGGGAGATGCTGTTCAAATCTATCAAAACTTTTTTTAAGAACGCCTCCTTGCTTACACGCGAATCAAACCCCAGGTCTAAGCATTACGTAACCCTTACAAGAGAGGTCGTTAACGCGCTAGTTAATGATTTGCTGAAAAAGCACGATGTCGAGGACTTGTCACTCAACGAGGTACTCGCGAGGTATAGAGTCCTGGACTTAGTTGACGTCTCCATAGGCGTTCTCAACGACGAATTCTACTACGTGATTAAAGAACCTAAGTTAACAGACAAGCTCCTAGAACATGTCGTAGAGGAGATCTCAACTAGCATTGTGAATCGAACCCCACTACTGAGCATTAGAGACGCTCTAAAACTAAAGTCCATAGATCCTGCCACGTATTTCTATTTCAAGGTAGTCAGCGGATTTGGTCCACTAACTTCACTGATCTTAGACCCTAATGTAGAAGATGTTCACCTGAGTAAGCTGTCTGGCAGAGCCTACGTCTTGCACAGCGGGTTTGCATGGCTTGGCTGGCTAAGGACTAATATTAGAGTTCATCCCGAGCTCGTTGATCGGCTCGTGATGTCTGTGTCTAGGCGTATAGGCAAACATGTGTCCCTGGCTCAGCCGATTGCCGAAGGCTCGCTTGGAGGCGATGTAAGAGTCAGCCTCGTATATGGCAACTCTGTTTCTCCAGCTGGCAGCAGTCTAGTTATTAGAAAGAAGCGCGGAGTTCAGTGGACTATTACAAAGCTAATTAACGAGAACGTCATATCTTCTATTGCTGCTGCCTACTTATGGCTCGTACTTGAGCTCAGGGGCTGGATAGTCATTGCGGGACACGTGGGTGCTGGAAAGACCACGCTCTTGCAGTCCCTGCTCTCCTTAATACCACCAAATAAGAAAGTAGTCACAATCGAAGACTCTCCCGAAGTTGCTAGCTCCAGCGAATTGTGGGACCCCCTAGTAGAGAAGTCAGAGTCGTTCTCGAGTGCGCCTCAAATAGATGCTTTTGCCCTCTTGAAGTTCGCGCTCAGACGGAGGCCTGACTACATAGTAATCGGCGAAGTGCGAGGCGCCGAAGCAAGGCTCTTGGTGCAGGCTTCGAGGCTAGGTCACGGAGTTCTCAACACTATACACGCAGACAGCCCGCAATCCGTTCTCGAGAGGCTTATGTCAACGCCAATATCTATTCCTAGAAACTTGCTCAACAATATCTGGAGTATAGTGCTCATAGAATTGCGTGGAAAGTCTAGGAAGGTAACCCGCATTAGTGAAGTCGACGAAGACGTGTCTTTAGTAGATGTCAGTAGCGCTGAAAAGCCCTGCACACCCGAGAACGTGGTTAATGCTTCTGTAAAGCTCAGGCGGCTCTTCGAAGCCGAAGACCTCTATAAGGAGCTTCTCGAGAGGACTCTATTTCTAGAGAAGCTCGTGTCTCGCGGGGTCTTCTCAGCCGAGGGGGTTTCCAGAGCTATATCCAAGTTCTACACGCAATCAAGGGACGTCGAGATTGAGGGCGCTAAAGCCACTCCAATTTATATTCAGTAGCAGCAGGAAATCCGATAAATGCCTCGAGAACCACTACCTCGATTTCCTCGTATACTTGGCTGGTTTTGAGGCAAGTGGCTTAAAAATATACAACCTATTTGAAAGCCTTGACAACAGGGAATTACATCTCGGAGAATGCTACAGCGTTCTAGCAAGCAGCTACCTAGTCCTTGAACGATCCCTAGGGGATCCGCACATAGCTCTTAGAAAACTCGCAGAATTCGTTAAATATTCTGATCTCTCCTCATTTTTGAGAGGTTACAGTAGCGTCCTTGTTACTAGCGGTGATACGAGAATTTATGTTGAGTCTGCCTTAAAGCAAGAACTCGCAAAGTACAAGACTAAGATAAACGAAACCTTGAGATTGCTGGAGACGCTTTACGAAGCACTGCTCGTGGCTGTTTTTGGTGTACTTTTCATCGCCGCTTTACCAATAGGGGCGTATACGCAAGTTGTAGGGGGCTTACTCATATACTTTATAGGCTTCGTGGGTTACTTCTTCTCTCTCGAAATAGTGAAAAAGCTTTACTACGCCATTTCTACGACCACGATTCTTCTTGACGCCTTGTTCTTTGTCGCAAGCCTCTTCTCAATAATTAACTACTACGCTTCAATTGTTTCAATTGCGATGCTAGTAATCTTCCACATACACGCGTCTAAGGCTTATAGGCTTGCAAGGCTCTTAGAGGAGGAGTCAACTAGAATACTCTACGAGACTTACTCGCGGGTTCTAATGGGAGACTCTTACAGCAGTGCTTTCATAGGTTCTCTAGAGTCAACGAATCTTGTTGAGTATAGGCTTGTGTGGTTTAGCTTGCTACAAGGCGCTGTGCCCGAGGGCGTGCTTAAAGCCGCCATTAAAGGCCTTGCTGAGAGGATTTTTACATCCGCCCTTTCAACTCTGAATTGTAGTTCGATCGGCAATTCTTACGTTGCGCACATAGTGTCGTACGTTGATGAAGTCCGTGCAATTAGAAAGCAAGTTAGAGAAAGAGCCCGCTACTTCCTGGTATACTCTGCCCTAGTTATGCTCATAGCCGCCATAAGCTACTACATGATGTATCAAACACCAGTAATACCGCAGTTAAGTAAGCACGTGATAGCTTCATACGGCTATGCTGGTACAATAGTAGCGTCAATACCAGCAGTAGTAACGAGAGATCAAGGATTCGTAACTTCGAAGACCTCAATAGTCCTAGCAATCATGGCGCTTATTCTGCAACACATGTTACTGCTCTAAAGATGCAAAACAAGGACATCTAAGTGCCGCGTATTACCCAAAGGCACGCCGCTTTAACGCCAGACGTGACAGTTTATTACTCCAGGCCGATATAGTCCTTCAAGAACTGAACTATTAAGGTAAGAGCATCGCCAATACTACTGCAAGAGCGGCTGGCACTAAACTATACTTAAATGCCTGTACTAGGCCTTGTTCAATTCTATAGCGGCCCATAACATTCTTAATGTAAGCTACAATAGCGACAAGCACTAAGTACTTTACTGTTAGCATCACTACGCCTAATGGCGACAAGTGCCTAAATGGTAGTGGACCGCCCAGAAATACATAGACACCGAGTAGCAGTGAAATTGAGAGGTCAACGTCGTGAAGCAGTCTTGCAAGCGCTAGCAGGGGCCCCGAGAACTCTGTTTCAAAACCAGCTATGATTTCCTGCTCTGCTTCTGGAATGTTAAAAGGCTGGTACAAAGCCCTGGCTTGTAGGCTTACAATGTACGCTACAAAGCACAACGCCATGATTACAGCTGTCACTGGGTTAGACCAGAGCTCCGGCACCATAGCAGACGATTCTGCTATGCTCATAAAAAGCCTCGGGCCGCTTCTCGTGGCTAAGTAAACGGGCACTAGTATGCTTGCAAAAAACGCTGGCTCGCTAATAGTGGCCATTGAGAGAAGCCTTGAAACCCCTAAGCTAGTGTAAGGACCTGGCATTGCTAGTGAGGCCATTATTAGCATTGCGAGTGGCATAACGCTTGCCAAGTAAAAGAACACCAAGACGTCAAACTCCGATCTAATATTAAGTGGACTCAAAGGCAGGAAAACTAGTGATGCTACAGCTGATGATAGCCCAATCAGTAGCAGCAGCTCTGAGGCTCTAACCATGCTGTACTTGGTTATAACAACTTCCTTAACTCTCAGGAGCTTCCAAAAGTCGTAGAAAGTTTGTAGTAAGCCAAAAGGCCCAACGTAGCTTGGGCCCATTCTCCGCTGATACCTCGCACTTAGCTTTCTAACGAGATATTGAGTGAAGAGCGCTAGTGCTGTGATGAAGAGAAGCCCTGGGAAGAGTAGGGCGCTTATTATGGCTTTAACCAAGTCGATCATGAACTACTCACCTAAGTAAAGCAGGTAACGCGTATATGAGATACACGAGTATGGATATTAGTAAAAGCGCTCCAAACCATGATGAAATGAACTTGTACCAATCGTGGAGGCTACCTGTGTGCACTTTTTCGATCAGGGCTTTGTATAGCGATTTTGCAAATCTTTTCATAAATCCCCAATACAGCGATGCAACACTCGGCACTATCATAGAAACAACGTCTTCTCCCTCGCCAGACAAGTAAACCGGCGTTTCCCTGGACCGCTTAGACTTGAACACATAGTAGAGCACTGCTGCAACTAGGAGAACCAAGCCTAAAAGGGCTGCTGAAATTGATACGGCTTGATACGGGCTCACTTTCACGGCAACCACCTCCTTAGTTCTGGTGGTATTTCTCTAAGCGCTGCTTCTACGTAATCACCGACGCCTACTACCAAGCTTATAGAGGCTTTTTCAAAGAAGGGGGTTAAGTACCACATAAATACGCCAAGTACTAGTAGAGAAGTCGCCATAGCGAATAACATTATTTCTACCCACCTACCTTCGATATTTCTGTAGGGACCCCCTATACCGAATACCGTAGACGATATCACCTTCATGTACCCTAAGAGTGATAATGCTGATATAACTATGATGAGCGCTGGGCCTAGTACAAAGCCTGCATTGACGTATCCGAGCGCTATCAGTAGCTTGGAGTAGAAGCCTAGGAATGGCACGAAGCCTGCGAGACTGAGGAAGCAGATTATAAGAGAAGCCGCTGTCAGGGGGTACTGCCTGCCCACACCACGCATTAAATCAAGATCCCTCGAATTCGAGGCATCTATGAAGACTCCGCTAATCATGAAGAGAGTTGCTTTGGCGATGCTGTGAGCTACGATATGCACTACCGCTCCCGTAATGGCGAGCTTTATTGACTCAAGACTGCCCACTAGGAATCCTGCAGATATCCCCATGTATGCTATGCCCATGTGGCTTATAGTGCTGTACGCGAGTAGCCTTTTGATGTCTTTTTGTGCCATCATCATTAGCGCCCCAACTACGCCACTAACTGCTCCAAGAGCGAATAGAGCGGCCAGCACCGTTTCGCGGTAGCCTGAGGCTATGCTATTACTCGTAAATAGCGTGTAGAGAAATCTTGCAGACGCATAAACACCAACATTAACTACCAGTCCTGAGAGTGCCGCCGATATCGGCGTGGGCGCTTCGGGGTGCGCATCTGGAAGCCAGAAGTGGTTAGGGACTAATGCCGACTTGTACGTGAAAACCCAGAGGGAAAGAGAGAGTGCTAGTAAGCTAACGTACCTGAGATCTAGAGCGGTCTTGGCTCTCGAGAGCTCTGAGAGTAGTGCCATGTTGACTGTTCCAAAGCCTGCATAAAGCAAGATTACTCCTATAAAGTAGAAGACTGTGGCCACCGCACCAATTAACGCGTACTTGGCTGCTGCTTCAACGGCCTCTGATTTATCACGGTGGTATGCAACGAGCCCGTAAGCCGAGATGCTGAGGACTTCTATCATTACGAATAAGTTAAAGGCATCGCCCGTGTAAATGCAGCCTAGAAGCCCTGCTTCAAGTCCTACAAGCATTGTGTAGTACCATGAAGGGTCATCCAAGTGATGGTTATACCAGTGTGAGTAAAGCACAATTGATACCATGATAAACGATGTGAGGAGGCCTATTACGGCGTTAAAGGCGTCTATTTCATAGACTATGCCGAAGTGTGGTGGCCACCCACCATAGAGGTACACTAGCGGCTTGCTTTCAACTGCTATGAGGTAGTAGAATGCCAGCGTCGAGGAAAAAGCCGCGTAGAGGCTTCCTGCAAGCGCCATTAAGAAGGGTGCTGCCTTGCTATTTCTCGCAAATTTCGAAACGAGAGGTACTAAGAATGCTATGAGGGCGAGCACAGGGGTTAGCGCTCCAATAGCATTCAGGGTTAGTATTTTAAGCTCCATGTTCTCCACCTAGTCGAATATTTTCTTCGCGTACTTCTCGAAGTCCTCGAATATGTGCTTCTTAGCCTCCATGGGTTCCAGTGTAACCGCGTAGATCCAGTGAATGTAAAAAACCTTTCTCTTCTCGTCTACTTCGACAACCACTGTTCCGGGAGTGTTGGTGATGCTGCATGCCACTGCCGTAATGGCGTAATCTGATGTAACTGTGTATGGTGCTTCAACTATAGCCGGCATTACGGGTACCTTTGGGTGGAGTATCCTCTTAATCACGTCAACGTGCGCCATTGTCTCGTAGTAAAAGAAGTACTTAACTGCATATGCCGTTGCGTAAAACCACCTTATGGGGTTTAGCACCTTAGCTGGGTTTTTAATTGTAATACCTGAAAATAGCGCCGCTACGACTATTCCGGCAAGAGCGCCCGTTACTAGGTCGTATGTCGAGATGCTCCCAGTATAAACTATGTACATGATGAAGACGAAGACCGCCACTAAGAAAAAGCTCGTTAAACTCTTCAAGTACATCAGCCTCTAAGCTTCTTTATTTCCCTCATGTCAAGCGTTTTGTAGTGTCCATAAAGTACGTATCCCAGGAATACCAAGAATAGAACAACAGCGAGGCCTATGACTATTGCTGTCAATACGAGTGCTTGAGGTAGCGGGTCTACGGCTCTTGCTGTAAACTCCCTAATCGCGTCTTTCTCTAGCTCCACAAGAACAGGCACTCTTGGGGACCCGAGCGCCGTCCACCTCCTGTAGCCCAGATATATCGCGAAAGTATTTGCTGTGTCAGAGAATATTGTTAAGGCAATCAATTTCTTGATGTAGTGCGGCTTGAAGAAGACGCCATAAAGTGCTATAGCTATATTCGCGAAGAGGGCCGCGAGAACTATTGATAGTAAGTAAGTATTTAGGAATTCCACAATTATTCACCTTTGCCAAATCTCATTAATACGACAACTACAAAGGCCATGGAGAACCCGGCTGCAACGGCCAGCATTTCAAAGAAATTGAAAAACCAGAGCGTGCCGCTAATCAAGGCGCCACTTATCTCAGCGGGCATGCTAATAGATGCACCCGGCTTAATCATGTTTTGAAAAACGTAGGCAAAACTGCCTCGTAGTAGTGCTATCATGAAGAGCACTACGCTAGTAAGGCCTATACCAGCTAAACCTAAGCTTCTCAAGACGAGCATTTTCGACGGTGCAACTCCGCGCTCAAGCACGAAGTACACCGAAAATATTACAATGAAGATCATGGGCGCAACAGCTATTACAGATCCACCCTGGAAGCCTCCACCAGGAGTTAGGTGTCCATGGAGTCCTATAGAAACCCCTACGGCAATTATAACGGGGGCCGTTATTTTAGTAACGGACTTTACTATAAGTGAAAGCCCCTCGCTCTTAAACTGTGGAGTTTCTCTGTAGAGACCGCGAGCTAGCGCCATGCCTGCTATCAAGGCTAGGAAGAACACGGCTGTCTCGAATAGCGTATCTAGCCCTCTGAAGTCCCACACTATTGATGTGACGGCTTCTGGCGACATTGCAGTATATTCTCTGAGGTCAAAGGGGTTGTAGGCTGCATAGAGGTAGAACTCTGCAACCTTCCTGACTGCCGTGCTCGGAATTATGTTCTCGTAAGCTACGGCAATTAATAGTGCTAGTGCGAGTACTACTACAGTTATTACTACGAGCTCAATGGACCTCATTCCTTCTCCCACCTCTCAGTCTTACTAATAAGTACTATGAGAACTCCAGGAACAAGGCCTACCGCAACCGGTATGTAAACCAATACTATGTCGGGTGCCGCAAGCAGGTAGTAGAGTATGGAGTAAAAACCGCTCTGCAAAGCGCTGTATACTACTGCTCTAATCAGGTCTCTCTCCTTGACTGCCATGTAAGTAGCTATGGTTGAGAGCACGCTTGCTAAGGCCATCGCTAAGTAGACTAGGGTTTCGCCTGAAATCACCGCGGTCACCCACATAACTCCGGGTCTAGCTTATCGGCTAAGCATGGTTGCACGCGCGCTACTTTAGCCTTGTGAACTCCTCGTGCAAGCGCGTGCGAACCCGCTGGAGCTAGGATCAGTATTATTAGTGCTGCAACGAAGCTCGCGCCTGCAATGAACCACCTCTGCGCTCCGAGGTCCTCAAGAGTTATTGCAATGAGCGAGGCGCCTACTAGGGGGTAAACAGCCCCCCATATTGTTCCAACGGTTGCCGCGTGCAGTCTCAAGTAGAAGTTTTTGAATCTGTGAAAGCCTATAGCAGACACCACGCTCGCGAACGCCCCTAGAATTAGCAGAGCAGATCCTATAACTCGCAGTATCGTTACCAAAGCACTAAGCACCCATATCACCCCGCTCAAGGTACTTGGCAACGTATATGTCCAGCGCATAAACCCACAGAGCCAGTGGTATCGCAGCTACTACTAGAAGAGGTTCTTTCAAGTACATTGAGAATAATACAAACAGTACAACAGTAATGTACGTTATAGTATCAATAGCTAAGACCTGGTCTCCTATTGTAGGACCCTTTAGCGCTATCCAGGTGAGCAGTGTTATTGATATCAAGTAAGCTGCTATCGTGATCAGCATTATTTCTGTAATCACGTTCACGACACCTTTTTCAACGTGCTAAGCGAGTATTCTGCCGAGTCGGGTTTGGTGCCTCCAGCTATATCAAACTTGCTAGTCGTTATATAGGCGTTAAACGGGCATATCTTAACACACCTATAGCAATACACGCACTTTGAGTAGTCTATTAGCGGGTATACTTTACGAGGATTAATGCTGGGTACTTCGTAGCCTTGAGGTATTGGAACCATTTTTATGGCGTCAGCTGGGCACTCGAGAGCGCAGAGAGAGCAACCGGTACACTTCTTTAAGTCTGCGAATTGCACGCCCCTTGAGTCCTCTTCAATCGCCGTTTTTTCGCGGGGAAATTGCACGGTTGCCGGCTTTGCAAACAAGTTTCTCAACGCCAAACCGAGCAGCCTAGGCCTTCTCAAGCCTTACCACCAGCCAGTTCCTTGAACGTGAGCTTGTAGCTCAGTTTCTTCTCCAAGTCTATTACGGTTACTCTCTCCATGCACGAGATACAGGGATCTAGCGATGTCAGTATTACCGGGACGTCTGCTAGGCTATGTCCAAGGTACATGAATGCGGAGTTTATTATGTTGTTAAAGCTGGGCGTGCGAATCTTTACCCTGTAGGGCATTTGGCTCTTGCCATCGCTCATGACGTAGTAAGTCAACTCGCCTCTTTGCGCTTCAACCCTGGCGTACGCCTCGCCCGGGGGTACTACGCGCGGCAACCTCCTCTCGTCTGGAACAGGGTTGCCATCTGACGGAAGCTTCTCGAGCACGTAGAGCGATATGTTAATAGATTCTAGTACTTCATCCCACCTAACCATCATTCGAGCCCATGAGTCTCCTTCCGACCTTACAACAACGTTGAAGGGGGTTTCGCCGTATGCGTCGTACTTATCACTTGCCCTGCTGTCTATTTTGACGCCAGAGGCCCTGGCTACGGGTCCTACTAAGCTGTGACTAGTTGCATCAGTATACTTTATACGGCCTACGTCTACGAGCCTCTTGGTGATTGTCTCGTCTTCTTCGAAGACCTTCTTGTAGTACTCGACTCGGGGCCTTAGCTTGAGCAAAAGATCTCTCAGTTTATCTCTCTTGACCTCGTCTATATCCCTACGTACTCCACCTACCATCATGTAGTCTGCAAGAACCCTGTTGCCAGTTAGTATCTCCTTAGCTTTCATTACTTTTTCTCTATCTAGCATTATTTGCATGAACAGGTTTTCAAACCCAATTATTTCAGCCATTACAGCGTTTATGAGCATGTGGCTGTGAAGCCTTTCAAGTTCCATTGCGAGTACCCGCAAGTACTTGGCTCTATTAGGCGGCTCTATGCCGAGCAGATATTCTAGTGCCCTCACGTAGCAGTTCGCGTGAACGGCATTACAAATGCCGCAAACGCGTCCTACGATAAAAACGTCTCTATAATACGTGTTCTTTTCGCAGAGTTTTTCTATGCCTCTGTGGTTATAGCCCGTATTTATCTCCGCTCTTACAACTTCTTCGCCGTCTGCATAGACCTTTAGCATTATGGGCTCGTGAAGAGCTGGGTGTTGAGGGCCTATCGGTATCTCGGCTGATACTACGGGTACTTCAACGACCTTAGTAACTGCCATGTTATACACCGCTGTCTTTTCTAAGCGGGTAAACTCCTCTCTGTGCTATGTCTATTGGTACGAAGAAGCCTCGCTTCAGGAATGGATTGCCCTTAAAGACTACTCCAAGCAAGTCGTGGGTTTCACACTCACCTGAGAGCGCGCCTGGGACTATATCGACAATACTGTCAACTATCGGGTTTTCTCTAGGTACGTAAGTCCTTAAAACCGCAGTTTCCTCCTCGGGTAGCAGTACAATGTAATAGTCGAGCCTTATTTTTCCTTCGCTGGGTAAATCTGTACCAACTACTGTCGAGAGGTAGAAGCCTTCGTATCCGAATTTTTCAATTAATTCCTTGAATATTTTTTTCACGTCTTCGGGCTTGACAACGAACACTTTTCTATTTGGCTTAATGAGTCCTTTTTCGAGAGCGTGGCTCTCCAGCACTTCGTACTTGTTACTCGCAGCCATGGCTTGTCGCCCTCCCCTCCGCTATCATGTTCAGTAACTTGATAATGCCATCAAGTATTGCTTCGGGACGCGGTGGACAGCCGGGAACGTAGACGTCTACTGGTACAACTTTATCAGCACCACCAAGTACGCTGTAGGACTTTGCGAAAACGCCACCACTACAAGCGCACGCTCCAACCGCTATTACAAACTTCGGGCATGCCATTTGCTCATACAGCCTTTTAAGCCTCTCAGCAGCCTTCTTAGTCACGGCGCCTGTCACAACTAGAATGTCTCCGTGTCTAATACTAGGCGCGAGTTTCACTCCAAACCTCTCTGGATCATACAACGGTGTTATGGATGCTAAGACTTCTATATCGCAGCCATTACACGCACCAGTATTAAAGTGGATGAGCCATGGGCTATACCTAATTACCTTGTAATCGCGCCTTCTTTCTACGCGTTGAACGGTCATAAGCACTAATACACCACTTGACTGTACACGCAAGCCTGGGTTTATAAGATCCCTCTGTACTCTTATAACTCTGTTATAATTTTACATAGCACAAGAAGTCTGTGCAGTTCTTCGCGAAAGCGTGGCTTTACATTGCCACTTAGTGATAGTAGTTGCTTTAAAATGCAAGCTAGGCCTTATAGTGGTGCGCAATTCTTGCTTAAAGTTGCCGCTTTTTTTAACTAGGAAACCCTGGGTTTGCGAAGTCTGAAGAAGGTGCCAGGTATAAATATAACTGTGTTATTATACTTTACTTGGCTGTGTTGTAATAGGCGCAACATCTCAAGGTGACTTACTACGAAACCGCGCTGCGAGGTCTTCGTGAGGCACTTATTGCCCGCAATAAGGGCTTACTTGTCTCGTGAATTAGTGGTCAAGTATGGGCTTTCGCAGTTCAGGGTAGCAAAAATCTTGGGAATAAAGCAGCCAGCCGTGAATTACGCAGTAAGTGGGAAGAGGTCTACGAAGTACCTCGGGCTAATTGACAGTATAAATGGCCTTAAGAAATTCCTCGATGAAATTGCAGAGAGCATTGCAAGGGGATACGACTTCGACCACTGCTACATCTGCAGAAAAATATACGAAGACGAGAAGTTGAGAACTCTACTTTTCCAAGCCATGTCTGCAGAAGGCTCTTGCTGAGCCCTACTACTCTAAGAGCCATTTAAGGCTAGCAAAGCTGTTGCGTGAAACCCTGCCTCTGCCATCAAGCTCGACCCCTTCTAGTGCCAGGAGCTTTTTCTTAAACTCGGGTCCAAGCCCCCTGTAACCGCCCAGGTCGCCCGTCGAGTAAACAACCCTGTGGCAAGGCACGACTACTAGGTCTTTATTTTCCGAGAGGCACTTTGCGACAAGCCTCGGCGACGTGCCTAGCAATCGAGCTATTTCACCATAGCTAGTTACCCGCCCCAGTGGAATTAGCTGGACAAGCACGTAAACAGCAAGACACAAATCCCTGTACTTCGAAAGCCTTACAACTATCCTGCCGCCTCTTTTCTCAATAACTAGCATACTGAAGCGCCTTCGCCGCGCTAAGCAGCTATCTACTCAACACGACTATCTTGCCCCGGCACTCGGGGCTACTAATGTTTTTTGCGACTGGCACGCACTTAGGAATCAATATGAAAATTACCGGCTTGCCCAGCTCTAGCTCTGAGAGGTACTCGTAGTGGCTCATTCCCTTAGATACTATTAAGTCGGCCTCTTCAACGGCTTTTCTGGCCTCGCTGCCTATTTTATTTAAGTGTATAGTTGAGCATTTACAGCCATAAGTTAAAACGTGGTCCAATAGTTTATCGAGCCCAATGTATTGCACATCGCTAATAGTGACGTCGTTTTGAAATCCAGGCTCGTCCTTGACAAGCCCGTAGACAGCGTTACCCAGTTTCTTGATTTCGCGAATTAATAGCGTGTCGTACACGGCCTCACCAGCATTATCGAAGAGCCAGAGCACTTTCCTACCCCCCTTAAGGACTAAATTGTAGAACTTCTCTGTATCGTCTACGCAATACTCATAACGCTCGACAACGCTCGGGAGCAGCTCCAATGGGTTAACAGATTCGTGCCCTGCAACTCCAAGGTCTATTAGGTTCCCAATTGCCGACAACTTCACCAAGTACCTGAATCTAGCAAGCCCCTCTAGTTTCTGGGCGTGCTCCTCATGTATTTTCAAAGCCTCGAGAGCCAGGCTATTTAGTGCTTTTTTCACGCGACTATAGTATTCAGTTACAGACGGCAAGCTCTCAATTAGCGTATTGTACAAATTTGTGGCAAGCTCTGTTAACTCGGTCTCGTAACTGAAGCTTTGGACGATTGCTGAGAGCATTCTCTTAGCCGCTTCAAGCTTCAACTCTTCATCAGCGCCCGAATTCTCAATTTCCTTGAGCCTAGTGCTCATTAAGCACCGCAAGCACTCAAACTGCGGTCTCACAGAACATCCCAAATAGCGCTTTTGGCTAAGCTATTTAAAGTATCAAAATGCATACCTCTAAGTATTTATACCGCGATATCGCTATAGAAATTAGCAGAACTCACGTGGTAAACGATGAACGATAGCACGCTTAAGTCGAAGAACAACACTCCTTACTTCATTGACAGATATGGAAGGCGCGTTGACAGCTTAAGAATCAGCGTTACTTACAAGTGTAACTACAAGTGCATATTTTGCCACTCCGAGGGCTTATTAACACCCATTTCTAAGGTAGACGTCTTTACCGCGGAGGACTACGGCTTTATAGCCAGAGTTTTGAGTCGTTATGGTGTTAAGTACTACAAGCTGACTGGTGGCGAGCCCCTTCTGAGAAGCGATATTGGCGATATCGTTGCTGCAATAAAGCCCTACGCCGAAGAAGTGTCTCTAGTCACAAATGGCTCTCTCCTCCTTGAAAAAGCCAAGATACTCGCAGAAGCAGGAACTGACAGAATAAACGTGAGCCTCCACGCCCTTAGGAGAGAAACCTACGAGTACATTACCGGGGGCTCTGGGCTACTTGATAGAGTCATTAAAGGCATTGACGAGGCGTTGAATTACGGCCTTAGGGTGAAGCTGAACTACCTCTTAATGAAGTCCAACTTGGAAGACTTACCACGCATACTAGAATTCGCAGAAGCGAGAGGACTGAACGTGAGCATTATTGAGCTAGTGCCGCTTGGAGTCCCCCCCGAAGTATATGCCAGAGAGCATTACCCCGTTTCACCCATAGTCGAATACTTAGAGAAGATCAGCGCGAGCAAGTACATAAGGGAGTTCCAAAATAGGCCGGTTTATGTCCTGAAGAGCGGTATAAAGGTTGAAGTAGTCATTGGGTACGGAAATAGGTATTTGTGTAGTGCGTGTACGCGCATGAGGCTTACACCAGATGGCTGCTTCAAGACGTGCCTATACGTAGAAAAGCCCTCTGTGTGCATTACTGAAGCTGTTAAAAAGAGAAACGAAGAAGAGCTTGTAAGGCTTTTTAGAGATGCTGTTTTGATGAGAAAGCCCTTCTTCATATAGGGCTGTGAACTTTGAACGGCGTGAAAATGATTGATATTACGAGCAAGGCAGAGTCGTATAGAGAGGCCCGAGCAGAGGGATTCATAAAGCTACGCCCAGAGACCATTGAGCGGATAAAGAACAAGCTTGTAGAAAAAGGAGACGTTTTCGCCGTTTCAACTATTGCTGCCATAAACGCCGTTAAAATGACGCCGTACATATTGCCACTAACACACAACATACCAATTACCGGTGTCGACGTAAAGTTCGAAATAGTTGAAGGCAAAGGTGTTAAAGTAGAGGTAGTAGTTAAAACTACTGCAAAAACAGGCGTTGAAATGGAAGCACTTGTAGGCGTAGTTGCAGCGCTACTCAATATATGGGATATGGTTAAGAAGTACGAGAAAGACGAGGCAGGACAATACCCGTATACCGCTATATCCGAAGTCAGGGTTGTAGAGAAGGTCAAGGGGGATTTCGGCAGTGAAAATAAGAATTAAGGCCTACTCCGTGTTTAGGGACTATCTTGGTGACGAGGTCGAGCTCGAAACAGATCGCGCAGTAACGGTAGGAGAGCTGCTATTGCTAATCAGAGAGAAGTACCAAATACCAAGTGAGTTAAAGCCCATTGTGATAGTCAACAATGCTATAGTTGGCGAGGACTACGTACTCGATAAAGACGTCCTAGTACACATAGCGCCGCCTTTCTCCGGTGGCGCCTCGAGAAACAGGTACATTAGCGTCAAGATCTTGAAAAGAGAGGAACCGGTCGACTTTAACGCTATTGTGAACGAGCTCACCCAGAAAAATCCAGAGAGTGGTGCACTAGCGATGTTTATTGGATTTGTTAAAGGAGTTGTGGATGGAGCGGTTGTGCATGAACTCGAGTACACGGCAATCGAAGACGTCGCCTTAAACTACATGGAGAAAATTGCCAGAGAAGAAGCCGAAAAGCACGAATTAGAGGCGGTTATTCTATGGCATAGAATTGGGGGTCTAAAGCCTGGAGAGGTTACTATAATCATAGCCGCAACTTCCAAGTCGCGAGAGGCAGCAATTAGGGGTATTGAAAGCGTTCTTGAAAGGGTGAAAAGAGAAGTACCAATATTCAAGCTCGAGAAGAGGAGTAATGGCGAATACTGGGTAATAGGCAATAGAACCCGCATACCTAGGCGACCGAAAGAGCGGTAACAGTAGGCAACGTGTTAGAAATTCTGCTCCTCGCACACGGTGACTTGAGTGGAGCGATCGAAACAATCCTCGAGTGTAGCGCTACTGCTAGTGATAAATGGGCTTGTCCAGGGAGTGGGTTTCCGGCCATTCATTAGTAGACTTGCGCTTAAACTAGGGCTAAAGGGCTATGTACGCAACGTTGGTGGTAGTGAAGTTGAAGTATGGGTCGAAGGCGAGGAAGGCTCTGTCTGCGAGTTCTTAGCCGCTATTTACAGCGAAAAACCCCCTCCAGCATTCATAGAGAGTATATACGCCTCTATTGAAACGCCCCGAGGCTACCAGGACTTCTTCATTGAAAAGAGCACTTACGACCGCTACGCCGAGTCCATGATACCACCAGACTTTGCTGTTTGTAGCGAGTGCTTGCGTGAAGTCTTAGACCCCTCCAACAGGAGATATAGGTATCCGTTTAATTCGTGCGCCTGGTGTGGGCCGAGGTTCTCAATGATCTATAAAGTGCCATACGACCGAGACAATACAGCGATGTCTAAGTACGTGCTATGCGATGAGTGCCTGCGCGAATATTCGGATCCAAACGATGTGAGGAGATACCACGCGCAGGGAATAAGTTGTCCTCGAGACGGGCCACGACTAGAGCTCCTAGATAAGGACTTTAACAAAGTTGAATGCAGAGACCCTATTGCCGAAGCTGCGAAGCTCGTGGACGAGGGGTACATAGTAGCCATTAAAGGCGTAGGCGGCTACCATCTCGCCGCGCTTGCAACAAACGACGACGTTGTGCTAAAGCTCAGAACCAGGAAGAAGAGGCCTCGAAAACCCTTTGCAATTATGGGCTTGAACACAGAAGTCTTGAAAAAACTCGTTTACATGACTCAGGAGGACGAGGAATTACTAAACTCCCCACAAGCCCCCATACTACTGCTGCCAAAGAAACCCGACAGCCCGGTTTCGAGGTACGTTTCACCAGAACTCGCTCACGAAGGGGTTTTCGTCGCCTACACGCCTCTTCACTACCTACTCCTAATGGAAACTAGAGACAAATTCCTCATAATGACGAGTGGCAATGCTTCTGGAGAACCCATGTGTGCCGACGAAGAGTGTGCTAAGAAAAGGCTAGCTAACATAGCCGATTACTTCCTTGTCCACGACAGAGAGATTGTTAACAGAGTTGACGACAGCGTCTTGAGAAAGACTGGCGGGCACTACGTGTTCTTGAGGAGAAGTAGAGGCTATGCACCAGCGTGGATTACGCTTCCAAGAGACCTGAGCGGCGAGTACATCGCCTTCGGCGGGGATCTGTCGTCAGCGGGCGCCATTGGTTTTAAGAATAGGGTTGTGCTAACTCAGTACATAGGCGACTTAGATAGCTTTGAAGCCCAAGGCGACTTAGTTAAGTACGTAGATTTCCTCGTCAAGAACTACAGAATAGGTGAGACTTCCAAGCCTGTAGTAGTCGTGGACATGCATCCGAGACTATACGCGAGAAGCGTTGGCCTAAAATATGCAGCGTCGAAGTCATGCCCGTACATCGAGGTACAGCACCATTATGCACACGTCCTTGGAGCAGCCTATGACAATGAGCTCGTAGGCGAAGTTGCAGGCCTTGCAATTGATGGCGTCGGCTGGGGCCTTGACGGAACAATATGGGGCGCCGAAATACTGCTATTCAATACCGAAGATTATGGATTTCGTCGAGCGGGCACGATAAAGCAACTGCCAATTACAAGCGATGCCGACACGTATCAGCCGTTGAGAATAGCTTTTGCTTACTACGCGAAGAGGGGCTTTGAGTTTGAGGAAATAATAAAGTTCCTTCGGCTACAAGTCGACAGTACTAACGTGGCAAACCTCGTTGCTCCATACAGGCTCGCGAAACTGGGCAAGTACACGCTGGCCTCTAGTACGGGCAGGCTACTCGATATGATTGCATCAATTCTAGAGCCCGAAATTACGAGAAGCTATGAAGGGGAGCCCGCGATATGGTTAGAAGCGCAAGCATATAGAGGCAGGGTAGTGCAATTGGACTACTATAAAATTAGACTTGAAAACGAACTGCGCACACTCGACTACGACGAAATGGTAGATGCCGTGGTGGAGTCTAGAAGTCTTTACGAGAAAGAAACCCTGGCGAGGAGCTTTTTGTACTGGTACGGGTATGCCTTAGGCGAGATGCTCGCCGAAGCCATAAAAGGCACGAAAGTAAGTGGCGTAGTAATCTCAGGCGGTGCAGCCGTAAACGAGTACATATATGCGGGTCTAGCCGATTCTGTTAAAGCGCTTGACCTCGTACCACTCCTCCCGCGCCGCATCCCACCGGGTGACGGTGGACTCGCCTTTGGGCAAGTAATAGCAGCAGACCTAGCCATAAGATCTGGCACCGCCTACGACGAGCTAAGGCGGATTGAGTAACCGGCCTTTTAAAGCTGGGGTTCAAAAGTAGGGTAACAACTACGCCCGGGTCACGTTTTTTAGCAGCGCTTAGCGACATGCAGATAAATACTGCGAGTAGGAGTACTTGCTCGAGGGATTTTCGTTGAGCAGGCCTTGTTTCCAGATTATTGTAGTGAGTGATAGCGTTGCAGAGGGTTTACAAGAAGACATTAGTGGAGAGCTCGCAAAACGTGTACTGGTTACTAAGGGCTTTTGCGTCAGCTCCAAAGTAGTTGTCAGAAACTCCTACAGGGAAATACTGAAAGCACTTAGAAGCGCAGAGTCTAGGGTCTTGGTGTTTCTCGGGGGCACGGGACCGGGTCCGCGAGATATCACAGTAGACGTTATTGAGAGGGTTTCGTGGAGGTGTTTACCTGGATTTGGGGAAATCTTCAGGAAGCTAGCTTACGAGAAAATAGGAGGGCCGGCCATATTAACTAGAACTGCTCTCTGCGTACTTCACGACGGAAAAATTGCAGTAGCATTACCGGGATCTCCCGATGCCGTGTCTCTCGGGCTGGATCTCTTAGCTCAAGTCGTAGAGCATTTAATCGAGGAGGTCGACAGGTTTGAAGGCCCGCACAAACTTCCGCGCTGAGCCGTGCGGCTATGCTGTTGGATTTGATATCTGGGGCACCCTGCTCGACCTAGAAAAGCTATTAGGGTTACTCGCAGAGCGGTTCTCTAAAGTTCTCGGAGAGGACAAGAACAAGGTCCTAAGCATTATTAACGAGACTCACAAAGAGGCAAGGGATCTGAGGAGGACGAGGCCTCATTTAGGTCCACGAGAAATACTAGATATATCGCAGGGCATGCTCTCAGAAAGGCTACAAGTGTCCAGAAGCACTTTATTCGAAGTCATGGTTGATGTGTTCAGCGAACCTGCGCAGGAGCTCCTCTACGAGGACACGTTGCCTGCACTAAGTGCACTTTATGAAAGGGGCGTGGTAATGGGCGTAATTGGAAATGTTCTCTTTTGGCCCAGTAGCCTGACGAGAAGGCTGCTAGAGGGCCTGGGAATGGCAAGTTACTTCAAAGCCTTGCTCTTCTCGGACGAAGTTGGCTTTTCAAAGCCTGACCGCGAAATATTTATCGAGTTTTCCAGAGTTCTTGGACTTCCTCCAGGCAGGATAATTTATGTAGGCGACAACGTGGTCGAAGACGTCGGCGGGGCCTTATCAGCCGGCTTTATTGGAATACTCGTAAAAAGGAATAGCGGTAAAAAGATTTTCGTACCCGAGCTCAGAGCAGGGGTCATTAGTGACTTGAGGGAGCTACTTGATGTCTGCACAAACGTGGATAGGTAGACCGCGATTGCTTCGCGCGAGATCCTGCCACGAGTCAGTAGCATAGATCCTGGTACTAAGAGCATTGATATCTGCATACTTTGCGATGACAGAGTTTACTACGAGGAGAGCTATAACACTTTTAAACTCGCGGAAAAAACCCGCACATTCTTTTTCAAGGAACTTCTTAAGTTAAGGGAATTAAACTTGATGGCTTTGCCGTCCAGCTATGGCGTTGAAGTTATGCGTTTAACGGACATTCCACCTGCATCTTTGAAGACTGATATTACACCTTTGTTTCAAGAAAGGAGGAAATGGTCGGCGCCGCGAAGCGCGGAGTCCTGGGCGCCAGAATATACTATGTTATGGCAAAGTTTTCTATAGCTAGAGGTCTCAGGGGTTTTTATATCCAGCATCACAAATTTGCCCTCAGTCTCTGTACACCGCAAAATAGAATAGACAAGATTGATATGGGTACGGCTGATAAGCTAGCAGTAGTTACCTCGGCATACATGAATTCGCTCAGGAGCAACACGGACTATTCATGCATATCGAAGCAGGTTAAAGATATGCTGCCGTAGTAGCAGTAAAGGATAGCAAAGTTGTTGACGGTATAGGTGGCACGCTAATGCCAGGCTCGGCATTTTGCAACAGATTCTTTGGATCTCGAAATCGCGCAACAGCCGAAAGTGTTGCACACAAATGGCCGGTACCGACGACGTAAGTGCGTGGATTAGAAGCATGAATGGGGGCGCCCACTTATGTTTTGAAGCATTTATCGAGGACCCAGTGAAGGCTGTTTACGCTCTCCTCCCTCCGTTAAGTCCCTTTTCGTAATATTGCTGTCTGGAAGGCTTTCAAAGAACAGTATGTTCGTAGACGCGCTCGAGGAAAAGCTCGATGAAATCGCTCCTATCGAGAGAGTGCGAGGTCTGAAAAGCACGAACCTGGTTAAGGAAACTGCTCAGGTATGCGTCATGGTAGCGAACTGACTCGCGGGTGGAGCCTTCAAGGAAGTGGTAAATCACGTAGGAATGCCCTCAGCTAGAGGCACTGCTCCGGGTTATGTGCTTCTAAAAGAATTCCTATGGACATAGGCAAGCTTTATTGCAGACTCGGCCTCTAGTGAAGGGCCAAGCGTGCAATCTCGGAGTGTGGGGCTTCAGCAACACCTTGCAGAAGCTGGTTGCCGCTTGCTTTAGCGCGAATCGCAGTGATATTTAGGCTTAAACAACGTACCGAGTCTATAGGGTGTATTGTGTATTGCTGAAAAGCCGTGAACCCGTTGGGTGCTCAGGGCTATGCCTAAAAGAGTCGTCGTCGAGTCGCCCGCCCGCTTGCACTTCGGCGTGGTGAACCCATTCAATAACGAGTACAGGCTCTACGTATCGGCCGGAGTAGCTATTAGTAGACCTAAGACAAGGGTTGTTACATACCCGGATCGGGGCCTGCACATCGAGGGTTGCCGTAGCGAGGAGCTGTTAAAAAGACTTGAACCCCTTATAGACGTGCTGAAGCTCAAGAAAGGGCATGTTATCGTGGAAGAGTGTGCGCCTGCTCACGTGGGGCTTGGCTCGACTACGCAACTACTATTATCAGCAGCGCGAGCCCTGTTAATAGCTAATGAAATCACAAACGTGAGCATAATCGATATCGCTAAATTACTTAAACTGGGCAGAGTTTCCGGTGTTGGAACCTATGTTCACATGTATGGCGGCTTTGTAGTAGATGCTGGAAGAGGGCGTCAAACCGACTTCCCCAAGCTGCTACTGAGACTTCCATTTCCGGAAGAGTGGAAGTTTGTTGTTATCATACCCAAGGGGAAGGGCCTCGACGAGCACCTCGAGTACCAGATATTCAGGACTGCTAAGCCCGCCGCGCCCGAAGTTGTTTGGCGTGCTTCGTTTATGCTGCTTCACGAATTAGTACCAGCAATTATCGAGCAAGACTTTGATGCCTTCTCTAAGGCTCTTTCAGAGCTTCAAAGAACAGTTGGTTTGATGTTTAGGGAGTACCAAGGAGGAATCTTCGCACATTACTCGAACGTGGCTATAGATGCTCTTCTGAGCGCGGGGGTGGTGGGCGTGGGGCAGAGCTCTTGGGGCCCCGCCGTTTATGGCGTAGTGCGCGGTGCAGAGAGGGCACACAGCATTGCAAGTAGCATAAAGGCCCTGCTCAGCGATTCCGAAGTATTTGTAGCTGATCCTGATAACCGCGGAGCCGTCGTCAAAATAGAACTCGTTGACTAGAGTCAGCTAGGCCCGTCAATTCATCCCCCTGAGGTCATCCCTTCCAAGCTTCATCCTCATGTACTTAACCTCACCAACAGCTACTTATAATTTTGCTCAGGCTTACTTCAGCGATGACGAGCGGATTCTTCAATCCGAGTCTGAGCAGTATTTGTGGATTCACTTCGCCTACGAAGCCTACATCTCCGCCACAAGCCTTTATTGCAGCCGTCCTCTCGGGAAGGAACCCGCTTACATGGCTTTTTTCAAAGGAGGGTTTAACACCTAGCTCAGAAAACATGGCTTTAACGTACGCTAAGCCATCGGTCAGCGTAGCCTTTTCGTGCGTTATCGCAAAGCCGACTCTTCTCTCCACTCTTGCACTGGTTTCAAACGTGTCATCTGGAATAACGACATCTCCTACTTCAAAGATCATTAACTTGGACTTAGTCGCCTTTTCAGCATTTTCAGCCACTACTTCTACCAACTGTGGCGCAAGCCACAGCCTGAGTCCTTCGAACCTCTCTGACCGGGGATTTTCCACCACGAACATCTCTCTGTCTCCTACTTCAAGCAAATGAAGCTGTGTTGCTCTGCTGCTCATCATGTAATTAGCCACTTCCTGGAAGCCCAGCCCAATCAGGATGTCTCTCACTTTTCTAGAGACGTATTCGATTGGATGAATCCTGCCTATGGTCTGTGTTGGAGGTAGTGAAGTTGCTTCTTCTCCAAGCCTCTCATATCCATATGCCATTGCAACATCTTCTGCGACATCAACCCAAGTTTTGACGTCTATTCTGTAAACCGGTGCCTTTACGATTAGCGAGTCTTCTTTTAGGTCTTCAATAACGTAGTAAAACCTTCTGAGAAGCCCAGCGATTTCGTGGGCAGAAAGCGATGTACCTAATAGCCTGTTGACTTCTCTGACACGTACTTCTATGGGCTCGGCAGAGATCCTGGGAGCTTTAACTACTAATCCGCTTACATAGTTGACTGCTACAACTTCGATTATTCCCGTTCGCGATCGCTCAGCAATGTTATAAGCCATTATTGTAACAGCATTTACAACGTCATTAAGAGACGTTCCTGTCGAGTCTATTAGCACGTTCTTTGTTTCAGCAGTAACTTTGTAGTCATCACTATTAAGTATCGGAACTAAACTGAGTACCTCGCCTCTGGAGTCTGCAAGTATTGGGTACTTCTCCATGTCCTTTATTATATATCCATATGCCTGGCCCTTGTCCGTTTTTTCGAGTACTTCTCTAAGAGTCATTTCTTTAGGCTCGTTTAGGGGCCTGTACCTTGTTTCATCAGGATCGGCGAGCTTGTAATATATTGGCGGTTTAATTTTATCTAAGTCATATACTCCAATGCTTATTTTTCTGCGTCTACGGCCGTACGTGTCAGCTATTTTCTCTTGTAACTGCATCATTTGCTTTATTGCTTCATCAGTAAGCACTAAGTCCCTAACAACAGCTAGCGCGACGTAAGGCCTCTGAGGTATTTCTTCTGCGTAGCCATTCACGCTCGAATCTTTTACCGTGATATCTTTTGGCTTGAGTTCGAGCCAAGGCCTTAGAGCCCTTGCTATGCCTTCTACGCTGAACAAGTCCGGTCTGTCGCTACTGGCTTCAAGGATTACTTTGTCTCCTGAAACTTCTTCAACTTCGCATTTGAGTTTGGCAAGTAGCCTATACACATCACCAATGCTGAGCCTGCGATTTAGAAGCGCTTCTAAATCGCTTAAGCTTATTTCAATTACTGGCGTCTTACCACCCTTATATGCTACTTTTGATAGTTAACCAGGCTTCTCTTATAATTCCCTTTTCTTCTTCTGACCAGTGTAGCAGGTTCTCTAGTTGGTAAAGCTCTTCGAAGTCCTTCAAGCCGTTGATGTAAGCCAGTGGGGCATATAGGGACAAGTAAGTGTGTGCACCTTTAATGTTTCTCAGCTTCATATACTTGCTGTAGCCGAGCGACTTATAGAGAAACCTCGAAGACACGGGCGTTTCAAGCACGTTGATAACGACTTCTTTACCCCAATATTCGAAAACCTTTCCGAGAGCAGATACGTCAATTCCTTTTTTCATAGCCTCGATGGCATACCAGGATGCCAGGTAATCCTTATAGTGTGCAACAATGCGATTTTTCAGCTCAACGCTAAGTGCTAAATAGCCTGCAGTAGCCGCTGCTACGGCGGTCTTAGCGATGCTAGCTATGGATAGTGAATCGATGTCATCCATATCCGTGTGGTAATACTTGCTAGGCCACTCGTTGAGCATGGCGCTATCAAGACCCCAGGCCAGCGTGACGTCGTGATCGCTTCCAGCTGTGTAAGGCGTCTGAGAATACCTAATGCTGGGAAGGCTGAATCCTCCAAACGAAGAGGTCGTGTCGAAGGCTACCTTGATTGCGATATACGTGCTTGCAGCCGAGACGGGTTTCATAAAGAGCGGCGGGTTAACTACATTGAGTACAGAGCCGGTAATATTCTGCCTAGAGCCAACCATGTCTAAGTCTATAACGCTAACGGGATTCCAGGGCAGGTGTTCTTTAGCATAAATAGTCCCACTATATTCTGGAACAAATAAATGCGCGTGCGAATATCTCGTGCTTGCCTCACTCAGTATCTTCGCTACTGCCGTATTTGCCGCTACACCGCTCGCGTTGTCGTGCGCTCCTGGCTTTGGATGACATATATGGCTAATGAAGAGCGCGCCTGGATCCCCGCCCGCATACGCTACTAGGCCTTTCAGCGGCCTTTCGTGGTACCTAGTCCTTACACTCCAACAAACAGTTATGCTCGCGCCCTTGTTCAAGAGAGATATTAGTGTTTGAGCCGCCGTGTACGGTATGTTAACGACAACGGGTTTCTTCTTCACTTCTTGACTCTTAATAAATAACCCGCTGTAGGGTACCGCCTCGGGATACCTCTTGCTATCGAATAGTATCACTAAGTTTGCATCTACAAGCTCGTAGGCTGCAAATGCGGGTGCTTCTAGAAGTACCGCATCACCACTGCAGTTCTCGGCCTCGGTGCAGTATTTCATGTCGCTGCAGCCCTCGCCTGGAGGAGAGTGGGCTGCAACGAGAGTGGGGTGGTCTTGGTAGTCGTAGCTGAAGAGAGCGCTGCTGCCTTTATTAATGCGTAAGTACCCGCTTTCAACATCCCACGAAACAGGCGTTTCCATAAAGCCTTTAACACTACTACTAGGCACGTCGAATGTCTTTACATCTAGGCCCAGGCCTTCTAGCTCATGTGCGACCAGCTCGATGGCTTCGAGCAAGCCTTTGCTTCCCTGTATTCTGTGCAAAGCAGTTATCTTCTTCAAGAGAGTTTCTACAAAGCCCTTAACAGGAACCCTACTATACTCCTCAAATAATTTGTTAATAGAGCCCTTCACAAAGCCCAACCCATGCTCGCGAAGTTTACAAAGCGCCTCGAGCAATTAAACTTTTTTACTTCTTGCTACTATCTGCCGCTAACTGGTATGCACGCCTTTGGTCGACTATCATGGTTATTGTAAGCATTACACCTGAAATAGCGCTCGAAAAATCGGTTAACTACGCAGGGGGCCTGGGGGTTCTCGAAGGAGACAAGTTCTATGCAGCCGGCGATATGGGCCTAGATTACCTAGTCTTCTCCCTCTTCTACAGGCATGGCTATGTTAAAATAAAGGTAAGTCGAGAAGGCGAAGTAGAGCTCGTGCCCGAAGACGTGAGTAAGAGTTTTTACGAAGACCTCACACCAGACCCCGAACTCACCGTGACTCTGAATAATGCAACCGTTTACCTCATACCATGGATCTACAAATACAAAAGTGCCAAGGCGGTTTTGTTTGAAGCCGTGTGTCCAGAATGGGCACGCAAATTAACAGATAGGCTTTATCTCGAAGACAGCGAAGAAGAAAAGTTTCTGAAGTACGCTCTACTGGCAAAAGCCACTGCAGCTTATCTTCGAGAGAGAGTGGGCATAGAAAACATTACAGTAATAGACCTTGAAGAGTCGTACACTGCTCTCGTGCTTTACGAATTAAGAGACCTCGCTAAGAAAATGAGAATAGTGATCCACACGCCAGGACCCTGGGGTCACCCCGTTTTCTCAGGTAGATTTCTCAAGCGAGAGTTCAACGTGGATGTAGCACAGCACGTTAATATGACAGAAGAGGCTTTGAAGTTCTTAGATATCGCTATTGTAGTGTCTAAAAAGCAAAAAGACATACTAGCAAAGGTCTTTCCCGGCTATGCTAATAAGCTGAAGCCAATAACAAACGGTATATACATAGAGAGGTGGCTTAACCCGGAGCTCTACAAAGCCTACTCGTCAGGTACTATTGATAAGAGCACACTACTACGTGTAAGACGTGAAGCGAAAAAAGAATTGCTTTCTCTTCTGAGACTCTACAAACCCGAGATCTCGGTTGACGATAAGCCTGTAGTAACCTGGGCCAGAAGATTGGCGCGTTACAAGAGGCCTTACTTTATTGCTAGATTTATCGAGGAAAACTCCGATGTCGATGCCATGTACGTGCTATCGGGTAAGCCGCATCCACGAGACCCTGATGGTCGCAAGTACCTTGAGGTTTTCAAGGAGCTTTCGTTGAAGTTCAAGAACGTTGTTTACATACCTGACTACAGCATAGATGTAGCGAAGATCCTAGTAAGAGCCTCCGACATATGGCTGTTCACTCCGTTCAGTGGATGGGAAGCGTGTGGAACTAGCTACATGAAGGCATTAATCAACGGGATACCGGTTGTTTCAAGTAGAGATGGCGGCGCTATCGAAATTATAAGAGATGGCTATAATGGCTGGCTTTTTGGAGACGACTTGAGAGATTTCATCAACATTTATGAAGACCCCAGAGCCGCACTAATAGATGCGAGAGACTACGAAGAATTTAAGTTCAAGTTGCTTCAAGCAATCGACATTTACATCAATAAAAAGGACGAGTACTGGGAAGCAGCTCTCAATGCCCACAAGACTTCCCTAGAGCTGGTCGACATTAAGGGGGTATTAAAGCGCTACTACCTTGAGCCGGAGGGGAGTTTAGATGCCAAAAATCATTAAATAAAAACGAAAATTTGCAAATTCTCGTCTCGCCTGTTTATCCGCAAATCGGATACTCGTCCGGAACCTTTACTCTGAAGTACCTACCTGTTTCGGGATCCTGGAAGAGTCCTATTTTAACACCTTTTCTACCAGCGGGTGCCAACTGCCAAACCTTGAGTGGAATGAGCTCTAATTCCTTGCCTGCTGGTGTCTTGACTTTAACTTTTTCTGTACAGGGCATTTCCCCCACCTAATTTACTTACGGAGTGACGAACTTATATACCTTTACCAATCGCAAAAACCTGGTGTACGTTTAGTATTAACGCGTATACGTCTCAAAGTACGTGCTCTCAATAACTAATTCTGTAGGAGCTCAGCTACCCCAGGGTGGCATCATAGCACTTCTCAAGTGGCATGACTCTCATCATCAGTTTATAGTGGTGTGTAGAAAGGTAAATATAGCTGAAAACGATGTGTAGCACAAAAACAAGCGGTTATCTTACAATGCTACAGGAGAGTCTTTAAGACTCAAAGCTACAAGAACGGCATCTTTACTCGGAGCCCTCGATGTTGAGTGTTCCATATTGCTTGTTCCACTCTTTATACGCGTCAAGAAGTGTTGGGTTAATACTTGGTTTGTGGCGCTCTATTACGGCAATGAAGTCCTCAGTAGTTATGACTCTTTCCTCGGGCTTAAGCTTTTTCTCGTTTATTTCCTCTACGATGTTATTTTGAACTTCTTTGACGATCGAGACTATGTCAGCTGAGCTATAGTTCTCGGTAATGGCTGCGAGCTTTTTGAAATCTATTTCTCCTATCTTGAACGTCTTGGAAAGCTTGCTTATGTAGTGCCTAAACAGCCTTTCTCGGACCTCCACATTTGGTGAAGGAACGTATATCCTTCTCTCAAATCTGCGTATAAAGCCTATGTCAAGATTCCACGGCTTATTAGTCGCTCCTATAACAAATAAAGGGAGCTTTTGATATTCTTTGCTCGTCAGTCCATCCATTTCTATTAGGAACTGATTTCTCGCCCTTTTTTCGCCGCCAACTTCTACTCCATATTGCTGAAAAAGGGCATCTACTTCGTCAATGAAGATTATTACAGGTGAGCCCTTAAGCGCGTATCCTCTGGCTGTTTCAAATAGCTTCTTAACATTTCTTTCTGCATCGCCAAGCCACTTACTCATTATGTGTGCTGGTGTTACGTTTATTAGTATAGCATCTATTTCGTTTGCAAGGGCTATTGCAAGCTCGGTTTTACCACAACCTGGTGGACCAAAAAGTAGTATGGCCTTAGGCCAGCCTAATGGATATAACTCTGGTGTTTTAACTGGGTAAATGACGGCTCTTCGTAGTGCGCGCTTGACTTCTTCGAGGTCTACTAGGTCATCAAAAGTTTTTCGAGACCTATTTTCAGGTAGAAGTACTTCGAAGAGGGCCTCCTCGTTGCTTTCTACTTGCGCTTGTCTCGCCCTGCTCAGTTTATCTGCTTGCTTTTCCAAAAAAGCCACTCTATTCTTATACTTAACAACAAGCTCCTTGTAGAAGTCGGCCAGCGGCGCATCAGGGTATAAAGTTAAGTACTTCGTGAAGGACTCTATTGCCGATTTGTAGTACTTTATTGCGTTTTCATAGTCGCCTGCCTTATCTGCTGCAATGGCTCTTCTTGCATATTCCATCCCCACATCAGCGAGATAGTGCATGCTAATGGCGCCTCACCGCGCCAGTATTTACCATCTTTTAACTTTAACCAGGTTCTTTGCCTCAAGAGACTTAAGGGCTTCTAGGATGGCGTCTCTCGAAACCCCATACTTTTTCTCAAAAGCCCGTACATCAAGTATTCCTGCCGTTATTGACAGTTCATGAAGGATCCACTGCTCAACAACGCTTAGTGGAACGCTGATTACTTGGCTTATTGGAGCCTGTGGAGCTGGGCTTGCGTGGATACCTACTTGCGCTGGTAGTTGCTGATCCTTGCTAGCAAGGGCAGCGTCTCTTGCAACTTGAGGCTCTTTTTCTGCTTTTGTAGTTACCTGCACCTCGGCGTGCTTTGCGCGCTCTTCAATTTGCTGGCCACTCGAGTACGTCTGTTGAATTGTAGGCATGCCTATTGAGGACATGGCAAGAATGCCAGCTACTCTCTGCTCCAGCATCCTCACTTGACTCAATAGTTGTGGATTCACTTTCTCGATTACAGGCTCTAGGTTCTTGAGTTCTTCTAGTACTTCGGGCAGAATCTTCAGCGGCTCTTCTACATAGAATATTGTTTCGAGCCTATACTTTATTCTCATTAAATCGTATATGGACTTTGTCATTAAGTCTATGTATCCCTTCACATTCCTAACTTCTTCTTCTACTATTCTGCTGAGTTCTCTATCGGACTCCGCTATTTTCAACCTCTTCTTGTGCTCCTCCGAAATCGTTTCTAGGCTCTTTTTGGTTATCTCGAGAGCCCTCAGCATTTTCTCGATGGTATTTATAGACTCTGCTATTTCGCGCTTTAACGGATCCTTTGGTTTAAACGCCCCAAATAGCTTCCCAAATATACTTTGGCTGGTTGCCAGTGACATATTCACACCGTTCGTCTAAAATATTCCCCCAGAGTAGCGCTTTTAAGAGGGGGTTTGAGTATTACTTCGCCCTCCACGAGCTGATGGCTGCTTTATATCGAGCCCACACTATATGATATCTTTCGGTGCAGGGCTTGAAGCCTCTAAGTGGTTTAAGAGTGCTAGACTTAAGCCACACACTCGCAGGTCCAATAGCAACAATGGTATTAGCAGATCTCGGCGCAGAAGTCATCAAAGTAGAAGCTCTTCACGGAGATGAAACAAGAAGCTGGGCTCCTTTCGTAGATGGAGAGAGCGCCTACTACTTGTCTATAAATAGAGGCAAGAAGAGCGTAGCAGTGAATCTCAAAGATGAGCGTGGACGAGAAATAGTGTATAAGCTGGCAAGCCGGTCTCAAGTGCTAGTAGAGAACTTCAGGCCAGGCGTTCCCGAAAAACTTGGCGTTGACTACGATTCGATAGTCAAAGTAAACAGGGAAATAGTGTACGTGAGCATTAAGGGATTTAGGCAAGGCAGTGTCTACGAGCAAAAACCGGCATACGATATAATAATTCAGGCAATCACGGGATTGATGTCTACTACTGGCGAGGAGGGGCGGCCTCCTGTTAGGGTGAGCTTTGCCCTGTTTGACGTAATGACGGGCTACCTAGCTGTAATATACTTACTTGCCGCACTGTATGCTGGAGTAAGGCCAGTGAAGATCGAAGTGCCCATGTACGATGCTGCCATATTCTCGATGTGCTACATTCCAATGATGTACCTCGCCACCGGTAGAAAACCGGAGAGAATGGGGCATGCCCATCCCTCGATGGTGCCCTACCAGGCTTTCGCTGATTCTGAAGGTAAGTGGTTTATAGTTGCTGCTGCCAATGATCGCCTATGGATGGCGTTGTGTGAGGCCTTGGGAAGAAAGGACTTAGCTGAAAACCCCTTATTCAAGACTAATGCTGACAGAGTAAGGAACAGAAACAAACTAATACCCATTCTCGAAGAAATATTTAAGACTAATACTCGCGAATTCTGGATCTCGCTCTTAGAAAAACACGGTGTTCCAGCAGCCCCCGTTTACGAAATTGACGAAGTCTTTAGAGATCCCTACGTCGTGGAAGAAAACGTCGTTATCTATTTAAATCACCCTAAGCTCGGTAAAGTACCACAAATACGCGGTCCTGGAATAGTTAACGGCGAGCGCCTAGTTAGCGAGCTACACCCGCCCTTACTTGGAGAGCACACTATTCAAATTCTGAAAGAGCTCGGGTACAGCAATGAAGAAATAACTAGACTCAAAGCCGAAGGCGTAATTTACTACCCAGAGTAAGGTGAGTTTGTTGACAGTGGTGAAGCTTGCAGTAGGAAGTAAAGGCGTGGTATCAGACCATCCACTCGCAACTCTCGTTGGTTGCAGAATACTAGAAGAGGGGGGAAACGCTTTTGATGCCGCAATAGCAGTAAGCGCTGTACTATCAGTTGTCCAGCCACATATGGGGGGTCCTGGTGGAGACGCTTTTCTTCTCGGATTTGTGGGCGACGAAGTATTAGCTTACATGTCATCCGGGCGCTCGCCGAGCGGGTTTAATGCCGAAGAATTCGTACGAGTCGCACCAACACGAGGACCTTTAACAGTAACTGTGCCGGGACTTGTAGGGCTTTGGAACACTATTTACGAGACTTACGCAACAATGCCGCTTGAAGCATTGCTTAAACCTGCCATTAAATTGGCATATAGCGGTTTTAGAGTAGGCTGGTCTCTAGCGGAGGCCTCACGAGCGTTTGAGGCCGAGCTTTCTCAGTACAGGTGGTCTGAGTACTTCAAGGGATTGAAACTGGGCAATTTATATAAGAACTTGGAAATGGCAAGTACTTTGAGGATTTTGGCTTCTCGGGGTTTTGACGAATTCTACTATGGTGAGCTGGCCGAAAAAGTGGTTACAGATCTTATAGACCAGGGAGTTAATATAGGGCTAGACGACCTCATGGAGCACGAAGTACGTAAAGTCAGCCCCTTGAGCTTGGAGCTTGACAACATTAAGCTTTATGAGCTGCCTCCAAATACGCAGGGCCTCTCGACACTACAATTAATTAGCGCGCTCTACGAGCTTGAACTATATAAATACGACTTCAACTCCCCTGAGAGAATTATTGCTTGGAGCGAGCCCACGAAGCACGTATATGAATTCAGAGACACGCACCTCGGCGACCCAGACTACGTAAAAATAGACCCGCAGAGCTACGTAAGGTATTCGTCTATTACCAAGAAAGCCCCCGTGGAGGACTCATCCTTAAGTAATGAGTTAAAGAGTTCTGATACAACTTTCTTCATAGTTTCTGACGGAGAGGCCCTCATAGGCTTTATACAAAGCCTATTCTACGGCTTTGGATCAGGCTTAGTTGCAGCTGGTTTTCCAGTGCAGAACAGGGCAATCGGGTTTGCTAAGCGCTTTGGATTACCAAATAGCCCTGCTCCTAAAAAGCTCCCGCTACACACGCTCTCCGTTCTTGGAGTAGACGTTGGCGAGGAAAAGTACATAATTGGCTGCGTGGGCGGCGATTTAAGACCACAGCTTCACCTACGTATTTTCGAAAACATCTTTATTTACAGAATGCACATCGCTAAGGCGACAAGCGCACCTAGATTTGTCTATACAAGCTTTGAAACCGTACCCGAGGTAGTAGTCGAGGCGCCATTAAAACTCCCGGTAACTACAAGCATTCGTGCGAAGAGCGTTGAGTACTATGGATCTAAAGGACATGTACACGTTGGCATTATTGACAAGCAGGGACGGCTTGAACTAGCCTGCGATCCCAGGAGCGAGGGCATAGCGCAAGCTATTCAATAGTGATGGACTTGGAGCCTTACTTACTACTGGTAGTTCTGCTATACCCGCTCATAGTGGCAGTGGCAGCCCTCATCCTAACGTACTTTAAAAAAGCTAGAAGGCGTAGAACGCTTTAAGCGAGAACCGAGTCGAAAGTGCTCGGCTTGCTTGAAGAGCGCGGGGTTCGCGAAAACCTCAAAAGTAGCTTAAATGCCTTTGTAGAACAGCTTTTTGCCCCAGCTTACCCTAGCCACCTTTTTCTCAGAAACCAAGTTGTTTAGTGCAATCACTCCGAGATTTCCATAATAAGCACGTATTTCATCGGTACTTAGCGGTATTCTGAGGATATGATTGTATAGGCTCACAACTACTCTGCGCCACTTAAACGGTGAGTTGGGAAGCTTGGCGTGCTCTATTCTCGTGTTGAACCCCCTATTTTCAAGCTCCTCAGCTAAGGCATCAACGTACCTCGGAGCCGGTGGCTTGATATTGCGCCCGGGCGACGGCCTCTCCACGGGCTTTACCACTATCTCCTCGATTCTAATAGCAGCTAAGCGGGCTATTGCTTCATCTAAGTGTTCAAGAGAGGGGTATGTGCTGATCCCAAGCCTGAACACGTAAAGCTCTAGCTGAATCTTACCGCTACTTTTACTTACCAGCTCTCTGAGCAGTTCTAGAAATGCCGAAAAGCTCTTATCAGGCGCCCATCCCAAGGCATGTTTTTCCTCACCATACCAGAGATATGGTATGAGCACCCTATCGGCGACACCGAGTATCTTCTCAACCTGCTTTGCCCTGAGACCACTTGTGTGAACGTATATTTTCGCTATACCTGCTTCTTTAAGCCCTTTCAAAACAACGTCCAAGTCTTCGAGTAGAAGTGGGTCTCCAAAACCCCATACGAGGGTCTCTTGTAATACCGTATCTTGGGGACCATTAGACTTCGCGTCTTCGAGAAGTTTAGGTGGGGGAGGGGGTTTTAAGCCTTCCACAGAAAAATGCGAAGTAGCGCCCAGTGGGCATATTACGCAGTCGAGAGGGCACTTCTTTGGTGGTAGCAGTAAATCTAGTAAAAGCGCTTTATCAATAGTATTGCTCAAGTACACGCCATAAGTGTGAGTAATCATATATCATCCCCGCTCAAACATTGCTACGAAAAAGCCCTGTCCATTAACAACGTGGGGGTACAGTCTTTGCACGAGCTTAGAATGCTCATAACCACTGTAGCCTTGACTTCCGTACTTTACTGAGATTTTGGCGAGCCTCGCGTTTTTCGCTTTACCAATTACCTTTAATGAAACTTCTTCGCCCTCGAGCGGGTGTATGCTACATGCAACATATAGTACTCTCTCGCCATACTTCAAGGAGTTCAAGATTAGAGAGAGCTGAATTTTGCTCATTTTCCACGTGAGTTTTCTTGTGAGGTACAACTTGACAACGGGATTAGCATATATTGCTCCACTATTACTACAGGGAGCGTCGATTAAGACTAGGGAGCTTTTTACATTGAAAATTAGCGTCCTTGAATCTCCATTCACTACTATTAGCGTTGGAACTCGCCCAACAGCCTTCTCTACCACTTTTGGTACAATGCTCATCCTTTTTTCTGAAATATCTACTGCAATGGCTCTTCCATAATTTCCTGTTAAAAGAGTCCTTACGAGCTTGAGTCCTGGTGCGCTGCACGCGTCAACAAAATCTCCAGTAAACTCTTCCAGGAGCTTGGTTATTATGTAGGAGCTTATGTCCTGCGGCAAGACTTCGGCTCTTTTAATGCACGGAACATGAGCTACTTTCTTAAAGGGGTCTCTAGTCATGAGGAGCTCCTCGATGTCCGGGTGCCTTATAACTTCCACGCCGTGGTTCTCTAGGCACTCAACAGCTTTTTCGACGCTGGTTTTTGCCGTATTTACGACTAGCCAGCGCTTTCGCACATTCAAGCTACTTAGCATTTTCTCGAGCTCGTCCAGTGGGAGTTTTCCATAAAGATCTCTGACTATCCATGGCGGGTATCCATGCATAAGAGATATTCTGGTAGAAGGCGAGAGGCCCCTCAACTCCTCGCCCAACTCCTCTAGCACTCTATTTACGTCGAATTTCATTTGGTATAGAAACTCCGTGAGGTGCGAGGGGGTATTCTTGTACCCCTTTAATCTCGCGAGGAATTCTATTGAGTAATAATATATCACGATCTTGTAGGCAAGCTTATAGAGCTGGTCGGCCTCCCATGTCTTAATATTGTACTTCCTTACGAGAGTGCGAAACGCCTTCTCGAAGCTTATTTTCCGAGTTGTGAGTGTGCTGAGGAAAACGCTCATATAGAGCCTTGCTTTGTGAGGGTCTACGCTCAATGGTACTACTACCCTACTTCGGGGATCTCGACGACTTTGACATTGCATCCCGAGGTCTTCTTTGTGAAGTAGTCTAGCCCCCTGTACTTCGTGCTGGCTAGCTTTTCGAGGTCTCTAGTGAACAGTAGTCTTATGTCGTCAAGTCCTAGAACAACCATTGCGAGTCTATCGACTCCAATGCCCCAGGCAGCCGCGTTATAGCCTTCTGCACCGAGAATTTTCATGACCTCCGGCCTGAACATTCCTCCAGGAAATACTTCTATCCAGCCGAGCTTCGGGTGCTTTACATAGCCCTCAACGCTGGGTTCTGTAAATGGGAAGTATGCCGGTTTAAACCAGACCTCTTTTATTCCAAGAGCTGCTGCAAGCTCCTTGAAGAAGTAGAGAAGGTGCTTGAAGCTGACTTCTCTCCCGACTATTACGCCGTCGAGCTGGTAGAACTCCATGCTATGCTTAGCATCTAGGTTTTCTGGTCTGAAGTTTCTATCTATCGTGAATACCCTGTACTCGCCTCCGCCCCTTTCATATATTGCTCTAGCCGTTACTGCTGTGGTTTGGCTTCTTAATACGAGCTTGAGTGCTCGTTCAGCACTCCATTTGTAACCCCAGCCTTCTTCATGAACCTTCTTCACGCGCTCTAGCAGCCCTACCTCGGCTCTTGATCTCCGAGAGCCCTTTACAAAGAAGGTATCGTGTATTTCTCTCGCGGGGTGATCTTGGGCTTGAAATAGCACATCAAAATTCCACAACTCAGCTTCGACGTGTGGTCCTTTCACTTCTTCGAAACCCATGTTGACTAGAATATCTCTTAAATCATCAATGAACTGCATAAATGGGTGTTTTCTCGAAATAGAAGGCGCGTACGGCTCTACCGATAAGTCGAATTCTTTTATGATGTACCTATCCATCATTAGCGCGTGCTCAGGCTTCACGATAGTCAATACTCCTTTCTCCAGGATAGCTCCCATTTTCCAGAACTCTAGCAAGGTCCGTGTTGCACGGAGAACGAAATCTCTTCGTTCGCGCCGTTCAATGGTCTTTCTCCTCTTTAATATTTCGAGAATGTTTTCTTCTGATATGGAGCCTCCTTCCGCGACGATCCTAAGAGCTTCTCTTAGTCTTGTTGTTGACTCGAGCAGTTCCTTGCACTTGGCCTCATTTACTTCAATAATCTCGCCTTTATGCACTAATACGCACTCACTTTTAATTAAGTACTGGAGTCCGATGCGTAGCTCTTCTATGGGCGTCTTTGTTCGAGTCTCTACACACGTTAATAGCTCTTGAATATTGGTATGTGAACACGTATTTAGTTGCGAGTAGAGAACTTCTTCTGGAAAAGAAGTTTCTAGGTAGAGTCTGCCAATGTGCGTGAGTACGTAGTATTCTTGCGTGATTTTTTCTATAGTTAATAGGCCTTTGTGCTCTAACTCAGCCAAGTCTCTCATAATGTCTTCTCTCTTAACCCCCATTTCACGCGCGACATCATCTACTGATAAGGTTTCCCGCTCAACCAGCTTCTTTAGAATGGCGTATTGGCGCGGAGTCACGTATATTTGCATCAAGGCCTCACCACTTGACAGCTCTAAAAGGCCGCTTCACCCATATTACTCTCGCCAAAGAAGAGTTTATAGTAACTTGCAATAAGAGTCCTTGTATACTCTGAGCGAGGAGAGCTTATGACTTCTTCAAATGACCCTTTTTCAACTATTCTTCCATTTTTTAACACAAGTATATCATCTGCAAGGTATTGTGCTACAGATAAATCATGAGTAACGGTAACCATTGCTATTTTTAGCTTAGAATGTATCTCGTTCAGCAGGTTGATTATCTGGGCTTGAATAGATACGTCAAGCGCCGATGTGGGCTCATCGAGTATTAAAAGGCGGGGCCTGTGTATTAGTGCACGGGCTATCAGGACTCTTTGCCTCATTCCACCACTCAAGTCGCCAGGCGTCTTCTCAAGAATACTCTTAGGGAGTTTTACTAATTCCAAAGCTTCCAGCACTCTTTCTTTCGCTTCCTTCTCACTGAGATTTAGGGTTTCGAGGGGTTCAAGCAGTGCACGTTCTACCTTTAAAAGCGGGTTTAGAGCTTTGTAGGGGTCTTGTGGAACGTAACCTATTGTTTTCACTACTTTAACACGATCTTTCCACGGAAGCTTATATATTGGAGTAGAATAGACTAGAACCTCGCCTCTGAAGGGTTTTAACAACCCGAGTGCTACTTTTACTAGTGTTGTTTTACCAGAGCCGCTCTCACCTACAACTGCCAATCTGCGTCCTTCAGGGACGGAAAAGCTCACGCCGTTGAGTACTATAAGTGGCCGCTTCAGCAGGAGCCTCAGACCGCCTATTGCGATCTTGTAACCAGCCACTACATCTATGAACTCTAGTACAGGCACTCTTAGAGCCCCCCATTATTTGTTGCTATTGTAAAGCCAACACCTGACATAGCGATTTTCACTCGCATCGACTTCGAACATCGGGGGCTCGAAAACGCATATGGCTTCGTTTTTGAAGGAGCATCGCGGGTACAACGGGCACCCAGGAATTTCCCGCGTGGGATCAGGGGGTTCTCCGGGGAGTGGTCTTAACTGCTTTCTATGACCTAGTACTGGTGTTGCTTCAAGAAGCATTGTCGTGTATGGATGTCGAGGTCTCGAAAATACTCCTTTCGCATTCCCAACTTCGACTATTCTTCCAGCATACATTACTGCTACTTTGTTGCAGAGGGCTTGAGCCACTGGTATTTCGTGAGTTATTATTATTAGAGTCAGCAAATCGCCTTCTTTAAAAAGCTTCTTGAGATAGCTCACAATTTGGTACTTCAAGTGCGCATCTATAGCCGAAGTGGGCTCGTCTGCAATTATTATTCTAGCACCAGTAGCCATGGCTAGAGCTATTGCAACCCTCTGCTGCATTCCTCCACTCAGCTCATGTGGATACCTCTCAAGAACGTCCACGCTGAGGTTTACTTTTTCCAAGTACTTAAGCGCTACTTGCCTCGACGCACTCTCACTAAGGCCATGAAGGTCTCTCAGAACGCGGTAAAAGTGTTCTCCTATTGTCAAGTAGGGACTCAAGCTCGTGCCTGGATTCTGAGGTATATAGCTCACTACACGTCCTCTTATTTCATTGAAGTTCCTCGCGTTGCCGTCTATTGCCAGCTTATCGAATATGTAGAGCTTGCCACGGGTTACGCTGTGGGGTGGAAGTATTCCAGCAATTGC
>JAGDWH010000008.1 GCA_023269765.1 Desulfurococcaceae archaeon | reverse complement strand
GGTGGGTAGTTGAGGATCTGACAGAGATCTTGCCTATCGTGGAAAAATACTACAGTAGCATACGAGAAACGAGGTGAAAAGCTCCGACTAGATCGCGTTGGCTAAGTGGAGATGGAATTATCGTACCGCTCAACTATGAAAGGTCTTCAAGACACGTTAAAGCCGTGATCCAAAAAGACATCAGACAAGTAGGTTTCAGGTCTCACGGTGAATCAGCCGGGGCGCTAGAGAAGTACAACGTACTTATGGTGTCGTAACCCCACGTTCTGGGAGACCCTTTGCGGGCAGGCTTACGAGCGAGGTTCTCTTGATTTTCCACGTACCCTCCAACGACTTTGGAAAACACGTGAAAATTCCGGGGATGTGTACGTTGTATCTCCACTCAATAATTATCGAAGATACCTTGGTCAAGCGGTAAGCCAGTAGTGTTCCACGAGGAGATGGTAATCTACATTCCGATCCTGACCGGCGACGAGTACAGGGACTCAACCTACGGGCACCCCTATCCTGTTGGCATCCAAGAAGACGCCGAGTTAATGAGGCCAGCACTGACTCCTAGCCGCCTCATTGCTCTTGGTTAGACGCGGCTTCGGCTAAAGCAGACTAGGGCTTTGCTAAAAAATTTAAAAACCTTTTTTTTGGCTTGTAGTGTTAAGTGAGGTGAAATTCGGTGCGGGCAGGGAGAGCGCTACCAGTAGTAATAGCCATCGCACTAGCCAGCTTGATAATTGTGAACGCAGCAGTATTCTCCTATAGGTGGCTTTCGGCTAAAATAGAAGTCCAGCCGCCGACTGGAGCCAGCGGTGCGGCGTGTACAGGGTTCTACAGTTCTAGTGCTCAATCAGGGATAGACATGCCACCAGCAGGTACAAACTACAACGCGTATACCTATGGAACCAATACGATAACCGTAACGCCTGGAAGCCCTGTGTGCCAGTGGACTAGCGGTGCTGGCACTTACAATCTCTATGAGAGTATAAGTGTAAGTATACCCCTCACAAGCGGCTCGTGGTACATAAAAGACTTCTATGGGTTTGGATACCACGGGGCAGGAGGCGACACAGTATATGTGTGGTTGAAAGTTACCGCACCAATTACACCATCGACAGATGTGTCGTGGGCTGAACTAAGGGTCTACAAAGCCGCCAGTGGAGAACTTGTAGCCATAATAGACTTGTTGACAAACAATTATAAATATGGCACTCCACCAATACCGCTGTCTCCCGGGGAAGCACTACAGCTAGATCTAAACTTCAAGAGCACTGCGTCAACGACAACTAGCTACTCGTTCACCGTTTATTTCTACGTGTCGCAGCAATCAAGCGAAGCGCCTAGATAGCACTGAGGGAAAGGACTGTGGCAACCTCTAAAAAACAAAGTTTTTTTACTCTGGTGAACCTCATCCTCCTTCTCCTGTTTCTCGGCAAGCTCGTTCTCTTCCCTATAGCACTCGTAGTTGTTTCCGACGAGTCCATGCACCCTAAGCTTCACCGCGGCGACCTAGTTCTCCTACTAGCTACTTACCTAGCTGACTACGCTCCAGGTGACGTGGTTCTCTGGTGTATTGATGATTTGAGAAGTGCTTGTTGCCTACACTTACTTGTCAACTCATCTAGCGAACGCATAGTAACTGCTGGCTTGTCTAATAGCGCACCCGACACTCCAGTCTCTAAGCAGCTGGTTTATTACAAAGCTGTTTTCTCAATACCCCTTGTACTGTGGCTCCCCCTCGTTACTATTCTATATGCTTGCAACTTGTACTACTTGTATAGAAGCTACGTGCTTCGAGTCAATAAGCTGAGGCGCTCCAGAGAGCACCCCTTAACAGACTTAACCAAGGACATGATTTACATAGGTGTGTTAGTTGCCCTAGTCAACTCGATGTTTATTGGATCAGCATATATCGACCAAAGCCCTCCACAGTACAACATACCCGTGGTTTCTCTAGTTAGCAGGTCGCTAGATCTGAGTGAAGGAAGGGCTTACATAACACTAAATACGAGCGTGTACCTAGTCAAGAACGCTAGTTGCTTACTAGACAACAACGCCCCCCTAGAAGTTGAGTACGTGCAGGCAGGCGGAGTCGCCAACATCACCATTCACATACCCAGGGAGTACTTCAGTGAGCTGTGGGCCAGCGCCTCGGAGAAAAAACCTCCCCTCACATCTCCACCGGCCTCGGTTTACCAGAGTTTCGGCTATAACTGCACTATCTACTTTGACAAGGGCTATCTAGAAAGCACGTTCATTGAGCTATTTACGTGGAGAGAGCCAGAAATATACGTCAAGGACCGGAGCATCCTCGTAATTACCAACCCCAATCCAGTTAACCTTAATGCTACCATTGTAATCTACGACGTCTCCAGAGCTAGAATAGTCAGCCAATTTAATGTATCGATCAACTACGTGTCTGACTACTCAATAGACCTGCGCGGAGTAGTCGGCGAAAAGGGATCTTACGAAGTAAGGATCTACTACGAGTTCCTGGGAAGTCCTCGAGGGAGAGGTGTAAGAGTTGACTTGTGAAGCGGAGATTCTAAAGACCACAAGTAGGTTGAGAATGTTGCTCGTAGCCGGGGCTCTTCTAGCCGCTATAAATGGCTTAATCCTCGCCTTCGCATTACTCGGCGGGCCCGTAGTTACTTATAATGGCTTTGTTTCTTCAGGCTACGTATCGCTTCTGAAAAGCCAGCTGGATGTTGGAGGGTCGAGAGCTGCTTTAAGACCGCTCGAGAGCGTTGAAACGCTGTCGCACATGCTCTTAGTAATATCCGTGGCTGTTATTGCGCTGTCGCTGCTCACTGCTACGAGAGCTGTATTTGCGAGGGGAGAGGATCTAGTAGCGAAAACGCTAGCCCTGGCGCTCCCCATAGCAGGAGTGCACATAACTTCTACTCTACTACTAGCGACCCTCCTATCTCTGCT
>JAGDWH010000003.1 GCA_023269765.1 Desulfurococcaceae archaeon | reverse complement strand
CGCTGCCGCGGGGTGCACGGAGTTTCCTCACCCCTTGCGGGGCGTGAGCGGGGTGCCCGGCCCCGCCACTGTCGGTAGTTCTCTAAAGGGACTATTATAAGCTATAAGCTGCACGGCCCAAATGCAGGATAAGTCGCTCCACTTGAAAAGGAGGGGTGGAACTAGCGGTTTCCGACAAGCTTCTTTCTCTTTTTAGCGCCTACCCCTTGTTTCAACTAGACTATTCAATTTGTTTTAGAGTGTCATTTACAGCACTTATGGTACATGTTGTGATTATTTCGCAATTCTTGTAGTAGTAGAAGTGCTATAAGAGGCTTCTACGTCTTTATACAAACTTAAATATCCAAACACATCAATCTTCGCCGAGACTTCCACTGGCATGTTTCCACTGGAAGTATAGGGGTAGGATCTTGGCACTTGATTTCCACTAGAAGTAAAGGGGTGGAACAATAGGTTGCCACGGATGATTGAGTGGCGGATCTGCCCAGAACTAGCGGTGTCTAGTGGAAGCAGACCCCTGAAACCACTGGTTTCTCGCAAACCCGTTCCCGCGAAAGCTTATTTTATTAAGTCTTAACATTCCCTATTGGGCGGTGAACGCGTCGCATGGATAGTACTGCTAGTGAGAGAGTAATAGTAGTTGGGAAAAGGAAGATAACTGATTACTTAATTGAAATTGCAGTTTTATTTCAAGAAGCACCAGTAGTAGTACTTAAAGGAGAGGGGCGGTTCATAAGCAAAGCCGTTGATCTCTACAACGCAGTTATGTCAAGGATGGGAGAAAGCGTGGAGCTACTTGACGTCTCAATTGGCAGCAGCTCTGTAGAAGGTAGAATAAGGCCCTATATACTGATAAAGATTAAGAGAAGGTAGCTCCTCGCCGAGCAGACCTATAGCTTTGATTTCTGCGAGTAATTCTAGCAGAGCATCGTATCCTGTGATTTTACCAGAGACTATTAGGTCTATTGTGGTCTCCATCTTCCTGGTCAACTCAATCGACACTAACTCCGGGTAGTTCGTCTTGAGAAACTCGTACACCGCTATGCCTCTCTTTGTTGGCACGAGTTTTTTGAGTATGCGGCTTTCAACAACGTAGCCGTGCCTCTTTATGGTCTCAATAGTCTTGGCATAAGTGCTGGGCCGCCCAATGCCATATTTCTTCATTAGCATTACAACATCGCCTTCCCTATAGAGAGGCGTTTTACTCGAGTTTTTCAAAGTCAGAGAGCGAATAGTAGCAGTAAAGGTATCCAAGTCCGCGACTTGTGGATACGTCTTCACAGTCGTAATAACATTAAATCCTTCTTCCAGGATGTTCAAATAGAGCGAGACCTTGGCGATTTCTATATTCGAAACCAATACTCTGTAGATAGCCCTAAGAGCCTTGAAAGACCTCATCTGGCTTGCAATAAATCTTTTGAAAATCATATCGTACAGCTTCAAGTGCTTACTGGTAATTGGTATTGCAACATCGAGCACTCCTTCGTCTATAGCTTTAAGTAAGTCTTCCGAGTCTAGGGGGTAAACAGGTCTAATAGCCTCGTGGGATCCCGGCTCACCCCAGTGGCTTGGCTTAAATAGCCTTAAGTAACCTTTAGTACCCAAGTACTCGCGAGCCACTGAAATACCTGCATCACTTACGTAAGTGCAGTCTGTTCTATGATATGTTATTAGGCCTGCTTCAAAGAGCTCTTGAAGAATTCTCATGACCTCGGCAGCTCCAAAACCCTTTCTAGACGCGTCAAAAAGGATTTCATCGGTTGTGTAGGGGGGCTTTGGTGAGATTTGCTCTACTATTTCAGACTCCTTGAAGAACACTACCTGCTTAGCGCCTCTCAGCACGTCTAGTAAGCCTTTATTTGATTCTTCAATGCACGCCGAGATAGAGAGTTCGAGAGGTCCCCCAATTTCTATAACTACTTTCCTGCACCTATTTGCAAGGTATTCCCTGTAGCGGTCTATTATTAGCCCGAGAACTGGCGTCTGAACTCGCCCGGCTCCCAGGTACTTCCTGCTATAAACCGACTGCAACTTTTTGCTGAGACTAAACCCAATGAGCCTATCAAGCACCCTTCTATATATTTCGGCCTCAACAAGCCTTAGGTCTAGATCCCTTGCCCTGCTAATTCTTTTCAAAAACTCACTCAGGGTTATTTCATGTAGTTCAACTCTCTTTATGCGGCCATTTAATGCGCTAATACAATTGTACACGTCGTAGGCTATTTTTTCGCCCTCGATATCAGGGTCTGTGGCCACGTAGACTTCGTCTACTTCTAGTGCAAGCTTCTGTAAGACGCTGATAATGGCTTTAGAGTCGAAGTAGAAGCGGCTCCCGCACCTTGGGCAGGTATCGAGGTCTGTGAACTGGGCCCCGCAAATTCTGCACTTCTTTAGGGTCGCGTAAACCGGGTTAATACTGCCCTGGTTAAAGTAGACACCGTAAAGTCCTTTATCAGCAGTCGTTAAGTCATATATGTGTCCACGAGTAGCAACAATATTAAACTCTACTACCTCTTCACCTATTTTCGCGGGAATAGAGTAGACCTTTACGCCTCCAATTTTCCTAGAAGTAGGCTTTCCAAAAAACCTCGCTATAGTCTTGGCCTTTGTAGGGGACTCTACAACAACGAGAACAGATTTGTGGTTTAAGCCACGACGGCTTTCATTGTTCCTACTTTCCTGAATCATGCTTATTTCCGCGTCGAGATCCACTCTACCCAGCTCTGTGATTGAAAACTCCTTAGCAAACCAGCGCATTCTGGCTTCCAAGGATTTTACGAGGTTTGAAAGGGCTTTGAACTCTACTATAATGGCGAGTCCGTGAGTCATTCTATTACCGAGGAACCTGCTAACTCTTCCAGAGGCCTGAATATAAGTCATGACGTCGGGCACGAGTGCTACGTACCTGCCACTGAAATCCCGCACGAGTGTTATAGTACCCACGTTAAAAACGCCGTGTTGGTCAAGTAAGGCTTTAGTGCTACTTAGTACAACATTGTAGACCTCCCTCACCTCGCTTAAGATTGACATTAGCTTCTGAGAAGCTGCCAGGACTTCTTGAGGTATTTTGCCTATTAAGCAATACTTCAGAAGCCTCTTCTCAGCAGGTGCCAGCTCTAGAGACTTCTTCCTAATTTTAGCAGCGGCATCTCTAAAACCATGGTTCCCCGTCTTTGAGTAGAGCTCCAGCAGCGTTCTAGCCATGAAGTTCATGTTTGCTAGAAAAGCTTCGAGGGGTATTGATATGAGGGGCACTCCGAGGAAAATGGCGTATCGTGCGTGTTTTGGCGCGTCAATGCCCCTTACGCTTGAGCCGTAATAGGCTGCTGTGCCAATTAGCACGTCAAGCCTTCCATCTATGAATTTAGCGACGTCCTTTGCGCCTGCTCTGCCCACATTAAAACCACGCTTTTCCAGTTCGCTTGCAACGAGCTCAACAACCCTGTTAATGTCTTCTCTGAGTGGGTGGTGCGGTGAAATGTAGATTATGCAGCCCTTACCAATTTTGAAAATAAGTGAGCTGACTTGTTGAGCCATTTCTCTGGGATCTGCGACTAGTAGATAGCTGTCAGTTACGTCGCGTCCGTATATTGCTATACCCGCTACATCTATTCTTAAGAGATCCCTGAGAAGCCTGCCCGCCGAACCGCGAGCTCTACCGGTAGCTGATGCTACGATCAACTGCCTCCTACTAATTGAAGATAGCTCCTTCTCTAGCTCTATATCTATGCTCACATATTCCTTGACGAGCTCTTCTATGGGCTTACCCAACGCCTTGCCAGCGAGTATCTTCCAGAGGAGGTTGACTCTCTTTTTGGCCAACTCGATTGCCTTTTCGGTATAGCCGAGGAGCTTGAGTAGGCTGTACACACTTTTCTCGCTCTTTATGAGGCTATCTACGTCATCTACAATTATAACGTCTACATGGCATCGAGACAGAGAGTCAAACCTTTTCAGCACAAAGTTACTAGTTACGACCAAGATGTCGAAATCGCAGGCGCTTATTTGCTCTAGTACTTCGCAACGCTTTTTCGCGCTCATGTTGGAGGAGTAGTAGACTATTCTAACGTTGCCGAGCTCTAGGTTCCTTAAGTAGCTGAGCATCCTACTGTAAGTCTGCTCTTGCAGGGGCCTCGTTGGAGCAATATAAAGGATCTTTTTACCCCTTCCTGCCGCATATAAGGCGTAAACCACGAGCAAAGTCGTTTTACCAAGGCCCGTAGGTGCTGTTAAAACCACATTATCGCCTTGTAAAAGCCGCTTAAGCCAAGTCCTCTGAGCGCCCCAGGGTTTAAACCCACACGTAGCTTTCTCGAAAAAAGCTTCAAATTCGCGCTCACTAGATCTAAGCGCTTCAACGTGGGGCATAACATCGGCTTTAGCTAAGCCGTGCTGATGACCGTGGAGAGGGTCCTCGTATATCGGCACAATAGTGCTCAATACGAGCCCTGCTGAGTAATGCCCAAGTATTATGAGCTTTTAAGCCACGAGCCTCGGTATTATGGGCTTCGACCGGGGAAAAGTTTTTAAGCGCTACCCTTAATTTACATGGTTTGAAGCATACAACAACGCTATAGCAAGGGATCGAAAGTGTCACAAGTACAAGCTCCAAACACCGTACTAGTAGGAAAGAAGCAAGTAATGAACTACGTAATAGCAATATTGACGCTAGTACACCAGGGAGTAAAGGAAATATATGTCAAAGCTAGGGGCAGGGCGATAAGCAAGGCGGTAGACGCTGTAGAAATCGTCAGAAACAGGTTCCTACCAGGCAAGGTTGAAATAGAAAAGATAGACATTGGCAGCCAAACACTCACTAACCCGCAAGGCAGAGAGGCCAGAGTCAGCATAATTGAAATAAAGCTGAAAATTAAGGAGTAACAAGGTGATACATACCTATAGGCCACAAAAAGCTTTTTTCAAAAAAGAAACATCACCCGTAGAGTTGCTACATGCCGCGAATAAAACCGGGTACTCTAGTCCTCGAAATACCCCCCGAGAAATACGCCACGAAAGTACTTGAAGTACTAGAGCTAGTTCAAGCGCGCGGAGTAGAGCAAGTGGGCTTCTTACTAGAACCCACAGTAATAGACACCGAGGAGTCTGGAAGAACATTATCGGTAGCCGTAGGGCCCCTATCACTCATCATGGAGGGCCTTAATCCGGAAGCTTTGAGCGATGCCTGTAAATTCAAGTCCGAGTGCAGGCTCTACGTGTCTTTAAAAGACTGTTGGGCCAGCTTTGCCATAGTGCCTACGAGTATTGTAATTGCCGCGTTGAAAACTCTGCGCAGCATGCCCGAAGAGTACGAACTCGATGAGGTAGCCATCAAGTTTGTTAAGCAACAAGAATGCAAAAACCCCGTGATAATCGACAGCCTATCAGTTAAGTACCCTCCAAGAGTTCACAAGCCCCTTGAAGACAAGAGCTGGCATGCAGTAAGACTCGTCAACACCCTTAAAGGCCTCCCGGGCATTCCTCTCGCTATTTGCATAGAAGACTCCGAAGTCAGAGTTACTGCGTGGGTGCTTGCAAGAGGAGACAAGTACGAGGTGCACATCGAAGCTTCAAGGAATAGATTAGAGCACCCGGTCTATACCCAAGTACTACTAGATGTGTTGATATACACACACTTAAGAAAGGGCACGGCTGTAAATTAAGCTGAGTTAAGTTAACCGAGTTGAAATTCGAAAGATTTGCTTCTAAAGACAACCAATAATGTGGCTAGAGTAGCCGCTATCCAAGCTCGTCAAGATCCATCGTCCTTCTTCTAGCAGCTTGATATACTTCAAATGTCCGCCTCGTTACTATCTCGTACAGTATGGCCTTTTGGCCTCCGGGTTTGGGCCTCAGTAGCCTTCCTAGTCTCTGCACAAACTGCCGCTTCGACCCTGTTCCGGATACTATAATGCCTACGTTGGCATCTGGAATGTCTATCCCTTCGTCTCCAACAGTAGTGACGACAAGAATTCCTCTGCGCAAGTTCTTAAATTCCTCGAGAATTCTTTTCCTCTCTTGCTCTGCCACCTCACCCGTGAGCAAGTAACCACCGGTTTCTCTGGCTATTCTTTCAGCCTGATCAACGTACTGCGTGAATACTATAACCTTATTGCCATTCTCATACTCCCTTAGAGCTAGCTCGATTGCTTTACTAGTCTTAGCACGTGACTGCGCAACCAACATTCTCAAGCTACTGTAGAGCTTCAGGATTTCCATGGCAATGGTGTTGCCTCTGCGAGCCTCCTCTAGTAATCGTTTGAAGCGCTCTCGAGCATTAGTAATATTTCTCATGTTTTCTGGCAGCATTTTAACTAGTTCTTCAATTCTCTTCTTTAACTTAATGTATTCTAATCGCTCGTCAAGAACAAGTTCTACTTCAACAGTTCTCACTTCATAAGGTGCTAAATAGCCTTGCTCTACTAGCTCATTAGGAGTCTTGTAGTAAACCACGCCACCTAATAGAGGGAACAGCTCGTGGTGCCTTCCATCTTCGCGATCAGGCGTCGCGGAAAGACCCATTTTGAATCGGGCGAGGTTGTGGTATGCTATATACTTAAACTTGTCAGCTGGGAGATGATGAACCTCGTCAACTACTATCATGTCGAAGTGAGGGGCCAAGAGGCCCATGTTTCTAAACGCGCTTTGGTATGTCGAGATAGTAATTGGCGCTAGCTTCTTTTCCTCGCTGTAGAACAAGCCAATCATGCTCGAAGGTATGGTAGTGTATTTAAGTATAAAATCACGCCACTGATAAACCTGCTCCTTTGTATAGGCTACTATTAAGGTTTTTACAGAGGTTTCAACAATGGCTGCAACGGCTATGAGGCTCTTTCCCGAGCCTGTAGGCAGAGCTATTATGCCAGAGCCCCTGTTCTCGAGCCACTTTGAGAGGGCCTCCTTCTGGTAAGGCCTTAGCTCAACTTTCTGCAGAGTAGGCTTAATGGCAAGGGGCTTTTCTGCTACCAGCTTTTGGGGATCTTCAACGGCTATTCCGAGGCCTTTCAAGTGCTTAACTACCTCGCGCGCCTTGTAAGGTGCTATTTCCATTTCAACAGCTTCGCCGAGCTCCCTGACTGCTCCACAAATAAGTTTTTCGAGCTCTCTTCTTAGTGCAGCATAAATGCTCCTCGGCATTTCGAGCAAGACAAGGCTTCTAGAGCTATCCCACTTAATAGTAGCACTAGCCAGCGAGTATTCTTTTTCGAGTTCTTTAAGAGAGCCCTCTACTTCCAGACCGAGGTCTTCAATTAAGTTCAACACGTCACCGAGAAAATAACCGTTTTTAATAGCTTTTGAAATGTTAAACATAAACTTTTTGTACCCGTTCTCGTAGCCCATGTAGTCGGCTATTTTGAGTATTTCTTGGAACTCCTCGTCTTCGAGCCATTTCTTAGTTTTGAAGACTACCATCGCTAATCCCCGTAGAAGTATTCCAACTCGCTGCGGTCTACTGGAGTGTAGCTACTCCACGTGACTTGGGAGCCTCTGCACATGACATAACATACCCCAACAGCATATTGAGGCCTTATAAAGAAGAACACCCGAGGCCCCTCTTTGATAATAGTGTCTGAGTGCTTGAAAAGGAGCAGCACCTCGTTACCCACTTCCATAGAGTGGGGCACCTCAAAGACCACCCCTACAAGACTCAGAGCGCAATCGCCACGAGCACTGGCCTCCACGTAGAGGTACGCGTGCAACACCACCTCGTTGCAGTAACCAGAGACTTTAACGTACTCAAACTCGCCTGAGCACAGTTCACCTACGAGGTCGCGGGAAGTAAAGAACTCTTCTATACCTAGCTTTTGAACGCTGCTTTCGGAAATTAATCTCATTTTAAGCCCCTAAGACTATTTCTGTGGATTTTTTCCAAGGGGAAGTACTGCTTTATAGTAGTACTTCTCGTAGGGTTCTTCGAGGTGATGAAATCAAGCACTTTTAAACTTGCTGAAGAGCTGGAATTGGGCAGCTCGCCGCGTGGGTTTTTCATCAACACGTCGGCACTTAAAACCTCGCTCATCGCCCTTTAAGTATTTTAAATACTCATTTTAATAAGTCTTAGTGCTAGTTGGTGGGTCACTTGCTTTCAAGAAGTAAGCGAATTTTGCTACTCAAGAAGTCGTCTTCGAAGGAAGTCGAGGCCTTTGTTGAGAAGCTAGTTAAAGCATATGGACATAGCAAAGCAGATAGAATAAAGCTAAGGCTTTTAGCAAGTGAAGTACTGCGGCATCTCAAACCAGTGCTCTCTTACAGAGATATTTCGGTAATAACCGGGTTACCGGAGTCTGTTTTATGCAGGTACGTTAAGGGGTCTATTATACCCAGCTTTGAGCAGGCAGTAAAGATACTTGCAAAGGTCTCCTTATCTATAGACCTGGGCTCTATACTAAAAGACCTCGTCGAGAGAGACAAGAGTCCCGTAATCGACTTACTGCGCGTTTTAAAAGACCCATATATCGTTAGGCTCCTCTCGATCTTGATAATGCTGGATATAGTTGATAAGGACGTAACGAAAATAGTCGCGACAGCCGAATCGGTGCTTCCAGTTGCAACAATGCTGTCTATGGAATTCAGGGCTCCAATACTACTTGTTAAGAGAAAGAGCTATCCAGGCGTACAATACTACAGCGTATCTGTAATGAAGAGTCCCAGAGATGTGGAAACGCTCTACTTAGACAGGGACTTGATTAGCCGCAAAGACAGAGTCCTAGTACTAGCTGATGTTGTTTACACGGGCAAAACGCTCGAATCAGTACTACAAATGCTTGCCAAGAGCAAGGCCGAAATAGCCGACGTCATTGCAATTTTAGGACTTGGTATACAGTGGAAAGAGAGACTTCAGCCTTATAACGTCAAAGTGCTAACAATAGTGCCATTTGAAATGTAGTCACGGTATTAAGGGGGCTTATAGTTAAGTCAATTGGTGAGCACTAATGTCTATTGAAGAGACAGTCAAGGTCGACTCAAAAGGTAGAGTAACCATTCCAGCGGCTATTAGAGAGCTTTTCGATATAAGAGAAGGCATGTACTTACTAATGGTTGCAGACAGGAATCACAGAGAAATAAAGCTGATTCCTCTGCCAATAACAGCGAAGCTCGTAAAGCTCAGAATAATCGTTGAAGATAGAATAGGCGTGTTAGCCGAGCTAACGAACACTCTTGCTAGCCATGGCATCGACATAGTTTCTACGAAGTGCATAGTGCTTAAGCGCGAAGAGCTCGGAGAGTGCGAAATGATAGTTGATATAAGCAAGAGTGACTTAACAGAACCAAGCCAGGTCGAAAACGCGCTTAAACTACTGGAACCGGTTAAAAACGTTGAAGCAGTAAAGATAGCTTAGGGTGCGAGTGAAGTCCATTTACACTGGTTGCTGCGGGTTTCCCTGTGCTAGGTCGAGGTATTACAAGCTTTTCTCCGTGGTTGAACTGCAAAACACGTTCTACGATCTTCCGAGTGTTGAATGGGCATTAAGTACTAGGAAAGAAGCCCCCGAAGGCTTTAAGTTCGTTGTTAAGGCGTGGCAGGTCATTACGCATCCTCATACATCTCCTACTTGGAAGAAAATGAAGAAGAAGCCAGGCGGAGAGCTAACTAACTACGGGTTCTTGAAGCCTACACGCGAAAACATTGAAGCCTTCTCAAAAGTACTAGAAATTGCTAAGGCGCTGGATGCAGAAATATTGGTGTTGCAGACTCCTCCAAGCATGCCTTACAACGCGGAGTCTATTGCCTGGATTAAAAAGTTCTTCGAGGAAGTATCAGGGCTCGTAAATAACAAAGTACTAGTTGGTTGGGAAGCCCGCGGTGCCTGGGCTTCCGCTAAAGAGTTGAGAGAGATACTCGAAAAATACGATATCATACACGTCGTTGACATATTGAGGACTAGGCCCGTGTACAAGCACTCTAAGGGCATTATGTACATTAGACTACACGGACTAGGCCCCGGGGAAGTAAACTACAGTTACAACTACACAGACGAAGACCTAAGAAAGCTAATTGAGATACTAAGCGAGGAAGACTTTGCAACAGCTTACGTAATGTTTAACAACGTTAAGATGCTAGAAAATGGATTGAGATTTAAGGAGCTACTCAGAGAAGCAGAAAGCTTTACCGTCTACTAGAAGCAACGAGCCTAGATAGGGTTTCACTATAAGGCGGGTAAGCTATTCCACGCTCAGTAATAATTGCTGTCACTAGATCTGGGTCTGTAATGTCGAAGGCGTAGTTTAGAGCTGAAACCTTGTCCAGGGTTATTGGAACGCCTCTAATGTACTTGACCTCTGCAGGGTCTCTTTCTTCTATAACGACTTGATCAACGCTTCTCTCAAGGTCTATAGTGCTAATTGGTGCAGCCACATAGAAGGGTACCTGGTTTCTCTTGGCGGCGAGTGCTATCATGTATGTTCCTATTTTGTTTATAACATAGCCTTCCTTGGTTATTCTATCAGCTCCTACTATCACAAGATCAACCATCTTCTTTTTCAATACGAGCCCTGCAGCGTTGTCTGTTATTAGAGTTACTGGTATCCCCTCCTTGACTAGCTCATAAACGGTTAATCTAGCTCCCTGTAAAACGGGCCTAGTCTCTGTCGCTATTACTTTCACGCGTTTGCCCTTGTAAAACGCCACTCTGATGACTGCTAGAGCTGTTCCATACGCAGATGTAGCTAGAGCTCCCGCATTGCAGTGAGTCATAATAGTTGCTCCATCAGGAACGAGCTCCGAACCCACTTCGCCTATCTTCATGTTCGCTTCAACATCTTCTCTATATACTTTAATTGCCTCCTCGACAATGATGCGAGCAAGTACGCGTGTATCGCTGGCTCTACTAGAATACTCGCTGAGCACTTTCCTAATTCTATTCAGCGCGTAAAATAAATTGTAAGCGGTTGGCCGCGTAGCAGCCAGGGTGTTAATTGAAGCGTTCATCAACTCGATAAACTTCTCGAGAGGCTGCCCGGATATCTTGAGCGCATACGCGCCCAAGACTAATGCTGCAGCAACACCTATTGCAGGGGCTCCACGTATTTCCATGTTCTTAATAGCCGAGGCTACTCTCGCAGGGTCGTTTGAGCATATAACTTCTTCTTCGAAGGGCAACTTGTTCGTGTTTATCCAGCAGAGCTTCTCCTCGGACTCGTCAAACCACAAAGCCTTAACTAATTGTGGATATAGAGGCTCCACGAGCTATCACCACTTGCTACTAAGCACTCGTCCGACTTTTCTAACTTAGAAATTCGCAAAAATACTCACAAGAGTAGCTGTAGCTAAGCTATACGGGTGATAAAACTACATCGGCGAAATCGAGAGGCAGAGGCTTGTTCTTTGCCTTGAACTCGTCGTATTTCCTCTCGAGAAAAGACCTGAACACAGGACATGTTTCAAATCTGCCTTCTCTATCACACTTAGTGCCCATTGCTATAAAGCACATTTTTGTTCTCTTATCGAAGTATGGGCAGAGCTTGTGATACTGCTTAGCGCTTTTAAGTATTCTATTGACCCATTTCTGCTTCTCATCAACAACTCTCTTTTCTTGCTTCTCCATTAGGGCTTCTGCCAGGTCTTTTTCCGAAATTCTAGTCGACGACATGCACCATCACCAATCAGATCCACTATTTTTAACGACAGCTACAGCACTTAATATAATACAGAATTGCCCCCTAGTAAAACTAAACTGCAAGCAAAACCTATAACCACCGATGCAGCACTTTTAGTGAATAAGGACATGGTCTATTATGCGCAACGAATTCAGCGGATTACAGCACGAAGTAAAGTGCTTCGATAAGGAGCTTATTGAAGAGCTTAGAAGAGTGTATGCAAGCAGAGTACAAGAGCTACTTAAGCTCTTGAGAAGGCCCCCTTCAAGGCTTTATGCAAGAGTAAACACCCTCAAGACAACTCGTGCCAACTTGATTCGCGAGCTCGAAGAAGAAGGCGTGGAGGTGTACCCAGACGAGCATTTAGGGGATGCCATATACTTCCGCGTTGAAGGCCCATACGAGTTCGAGTGCTCAGGCGAAAAAGCAATCGTAGTTGACGAGCATACGGCGACCTCAATTATGCTTGGCGCCGACTTGTACAGACCAGGCATAGTTAAAATGCCTAAATTTGCTAAAGGCGAGACTCTGCGTGTAGTAACGCGGAGAGGCGAACTAGTGGCATGTGTAGAGGCTGCTGTATCATCAGATCAGGCGCGGGCTATAGTCAAGGGGCTTATTGGAGTAAACATCGGATCGCCTTACAAGGCACCCAAGATAGCACAAACCAGAGCATATGCCAAGGGGCTACTATACCCGCAAAGTGCACCAAGCATTGTAACATCACACGTTTTAAGCCCCAAGGAGGGGATGCTGGTACTAGACATGAACGCCTCTCCAGGCGGCAAGACAGGACACATTGTGCAGCTAACTAGAGGCAGGGCTTTAGTTGTCGCAGTTGATAGGAGCGAGAAAAAAGTAGCAATATTACAGAAGACCCTAGAGAGGCTTGGACTCAATATAGGGGTGCTCGCTATACCGGGTGACTCGAGATATGCTCACATAGACTTAAACATCGAGAACAAAGCCGACAGAGTCCTAATAGACCCGCCCTGCAGCAACTTAGGAGTTAGGCCCCTATTGGGCTGCGGAAGAAAATTTTCAGAAGTACTTAACTTGGCGAATTATCAAAGGCAGTTTCTGAGATCTGGCTACTACTCGCTGAAAAAAGGCGGCCTACTAGTCTACTCTACCTGCACATTAACGCTCAAAGAAAACGAAGAAAACATACTCTATGCAGTAGAGGAGGTCGGGCTTCATCCCGTGGAATTGCCTGAAACACCACCATATGCTGAAAAAGTGTCCTTTAAGGGAATTACAGCCTACAGATTTAGCCCGTTTACACATGACATGCCGGGATACTTTATTGCTGTCTTAACGAAATAGCGTTTAAAGACGCGCCGCTATTCTAAGCAGTCTACGGAGCCTCTTTTATACCGCGGGTTCTAAGAGGCTTAAATTTTATTCCAAGCGAGAGCAATAGACTTTGAAGATCGTAATCATCTGTTATTACGAGCACTTCGCGTCCAGCACTCACTAATTGAAGTGCAAGTGCAGCAACCGCTAGATCTGTTTTTGAAAGCTTATGAATGGAACCCGTTTGCTTAGCCAATTTTTCCACTTCTTCGAGATAAGGCCCATGGGGGTTGACTACGCTTATCAACCCTAGTTCTAGCGCCTCTTTTAGCGCCTCCTTGTTCTCGAGGTCTATTACCTCACTAATGTTGTAGCTGGTAGTAAAGAGGTCTACTAAATGTCTCGGAACCAGCCTATAGTACTTGGCCAGCAAAGCTCCCGTATCGAGCACTACTGCCGTTTTGCTTCTAGGCTGCAAGAAAGTGCCTCCTCTCTAAGGCCTTTAAGACAAAGTCCCTCACAGTACTAAACCTAGCAACTCTAACGCCAAATTCGCTAGGCTCTATGGTAGCGACTTCGCGCTTTTTGAGTATCCTCACGAAGGAGCCGTCAGCATACAGCTCGTGGTCATTTAAAACCCTTATGGAAATTCTAGAGGAGCCGGGCAGAACTAGTGGCGGAAACCCAGCGTACATAGGGTTTAAGTGCTTTACCACGAGAACTCTGAGTGAAGGTAATACGAGTGGGCCCCCTGCTGACAAGTTGTGAGCTGCCGAACCATAGGAGGTACTAACGAGGACGCCGTCCCCCTCAAGCAAGTACTTACTTTTGAACATTTCATGGCTTATCTCGACTTCGTGCTTCCCGGTTTTGCCAAGATCGGTGCTTACAACTAGTACATCATTTATGAAGTAAACAGCTCCATTGCCGTGGCTGAGGATGTACCTCGGAATTTCTTCGATGAAGTATTCGCCTCTCAAGACTCTACGTAGCGATTCATCAATTGGCGCTACTGGCTTTTCATAGTAAAAATTCCTCCTGCCACAGGGATAGGGGTAGATTATTTGATCCCAGTTTTTTACGAGTAGCTGAGTAGATTTTAGGAATGTTCCATCTCCGCCAATTGATATTATCAACTCGTACTTCTTGCCGTTCTCAACAGCTACCAAGTCGTCGACCGAGCAAACATATACTTCGATGCCACTTTCCTTGAGCACTTTAAGTACTGGCCTAACAAGATCTATGCACTCTTGAGTAGGCTTATAAACCACAATAGCACTAGAGACCATGCGCCCAGCCGCTGTAAACACGTGTTTGCATTATTAAAGTACGTGTTGACTGTTAATAAAAATGGCTAATGGAGTTCGCGCCTGCACACCTATGGGAAGTAGCATTTATGCCCAAGTGCGTGAGTATTGAAAAGAGATTCGCAGAGTGCGTAATAAATGTCCTAAAGAAGCACGGGCTCCTCGACGTAAAGCACAAAATCACTAAGCAAGATAACGAGGTCTTAATACCTATCAGAGAAGTCGACGAGGAAGCACTTAAGGCTATCTTTAGCAAGTGTAATGGCCAGGCAAGCTTCACTATTAAGGAATGTAGTCCTCCTAAGCGTAAGCTAACTAAAGTAGAGGACTTGCCTTCTTTTGATATTGTTGGAGAAGTAGTAATTATTCGCGAAAATGCGCTTATTTCAAGAAGTATTAGCGAAGTAGTAGAAAAGATAAGACTTGCACATCCAAAAATTCGAGCCATATGGGTTAAGAGAGAGACTACAAGCGCATTTCGAGTCCCAACCCTAGAGCTTCTTTGGGGGGAGGAATTAAGAGACGTTATTACAAAGGAGTATGGGATAAAACTAAAGGCCAGGCTCGGGCACGTTTACTTCAACCCGAGGTTAGCAGAAGAGCACTACAGGGTTTCAAAGCTCGTGAAAGACGGCGAAGTAGTTGTTGACATGTTTTGCGGCATTGGAGGCTTCTCAATACACATAGCAGCGCGCAGCTTGAGCCTTGTTATAGCAAACGACCTAAACCCCGTAGCATACCAGTTACTGCTTGAAAACATTGAACTAAATAGAGGCAAGATAAAGGGCACGATCATCCCCCTAAACATGGACTCTGTGGAGCTTAGTAGTGTACTCAGGCAAGAATCTGTAGACAGAATCATAGCGGATCACCCAACAGAAAGCCTCTCGTTTGTTCACGAATATAATAGGCTGCTAAAGCCCCACGGAGTACTAAACCTTTATGTGCTTGCCAAGGGCGAGCACGAAGCGAGAGCCAAAGTAACAGCAGCCCTCAGCGGCTGGGTAGTTATGGGGTGTAGAGAAGTACTAGAGCACTCGCCTGGAACTGGCATATATAGATGTGATCTCATCAAGCCTAAGAACGTATAAGTGAGCGATCAACACGGTCTCAGAGTTCTTTAGCAAGGTGACTAACTCTCTTTTAAGCTCAGCTGAGGACTTTGAGGCATTAATGCCTATTGTTGCTGGCTCGATGTAAGTGCTTTTGCGTATTATGAGCCTTCTAGTATCCGTGAGTAGAAGACCCGGGTGCCCGTGTGCCAGCACAACGTCTTTAACATCTCTCGCCTCTAATACCACAATAAGCAAGGCATCGTGATCCTTTAAGTGTGCCTTAAATTCCTCACTAAAGTCCACAGGCGCTTTATCTGCTGCTACACCTACTATACAGTCTCCTCTTGGTGTCACTTCGCGGTCTTTAGTTATTTCAAGTGTAGATTTGTGAGTAGCCTTAATGTTGGGATGCCCCCTAGCCGTGACGACTTCGTGTACTGGCATAGAAGCCCACCAGTTTATTTTAGGAGTTGTGCAGTTGTAATAAGTGGGGCACGTTCATTGACAACTTTTGACGAGCAGCGCAGAAGGGTCGTTGAATACCTGGTACTTGCAGGCTACTTGCGGAGTCCACGAGTAATAAAAGCCCTGCTAACAGTGCCTCGCGAATTGTTTGTTCCAGATCACTTGAGAAACTACGCCTACATGGATACTCCACTACCTATAGGATATGGGCAAACCATTAGCGCTATACACATGGTTGCAATAATGACCGAGGAGCTGGATCCAGAGCCGGGAGACGTGGTGCTCGAAGTCGGAACAGGCTCTGGTTACCAAGCAGCAGTACTTGCCGAGATAGTCGCAAAGCAGGATCCTTCTAAAAAAGGACACGTTTACACAATAGAGAGAATACCTCAACTAGCGGAATTTGCACGCAAAAACCTCGAAAGAGCCGGGTACAAAGATTATGTAACAGTCATAATTGGAGACGGTACTCTGGGTTATCCGGAGAAGGCCCCATTTAACAAAATCATAGTTACGGCCGCTGCGCCGAGCGTGCCAAAACCTCTCCTAGACCAACTAGCAGAAGGCGGCAAGATGGTCATACCAGTCGGCGACTTGTACGCACAAAGGCTTCTCATTATTGAAAAGCGAGGAGGAGCTATCTACAGGAAGTGGGGTATTGAGTGTGTTTTCGTACCGCTCATTGGTGAATATGGCTGGCAGTTTACTAGAGAGCTAGATAGTACTGAGTTATGAGCTCAGTCACTGCGCTACTTTTTAACAAACCACTTAGCAAGTCCTGCCTGCTCGCCCTTAAGGTGCTCTCTATATGCCTTCTTGAGCCTCTCGATGGCATTCTGAACTCTATCTGCGCTGAAGTCGTGCTCTTTGACTAGTATCTCGCTAATGAGCTTTTCATCGGGTTCGCGCCACTCAAGCTTATAGTTTCGCGTAACTGGCGGGTTCATAAAGTACTTCTTTATAGAGATAACGTCGACTTCTATAGGCGACTTCAAGAGCGCTTTTGGTATGCGTTCTAAGCTACCATAGGCCTTGATTAACTGGTAGGCTTTCTTGGGTCCTATACCCTCAAAGCCATCTGGGTTATAGTCTGTTCCTACGAGTATAGCTATGTCTACTAAAGTCTCGTAAGTTATGCCAAGAGTCTTTAACAACTTATCGAGTTCTATGAGCTCGGGGCGTATCTCGATGTACTCGTCTCTTCGTGGAAGCTTTCTCTTACCACTTATAGTCAGGTTTCTAATGAGCCTAGGTGAGCCGAAGACCAGGCTGTCGTAGTCTTGCGAAGCCGAGGCATAGGCGTCACCTACTTTCACCATATAGGCTGCCTGCGCCTCTCCCTCAGCCGGTGCTTGAACTAGTGGTATGCCCATGGCTTCGAGGAGCCTCTTAGCCTCGTTAACCATGTCATCGGTTAGTTTTGCAGCCATAGCAGCATATCTTCTGGCTGCTTCGAGATCTCCCATGGCTATTGCTTCTTCGTATTTCTTACTGGCTTCTTCCTTTATTGCTCGCCGCCTTTCAATTTCTTTAGCCTTAAGCTCAGGGGGCTTTCCGTCAAAGACGTAGACGGGCTTAATACCGCTCTCAACTATGTTTATAGTGCGGTAAAACAAGCCGCTTAAGTGGCTAGTAATCCTTCCCTGACTATCCATTAAGGGCGTTCCATCGGGTTGTCTAATCGCGGCCAAAAACTGGTAAAGTGCATTGTAGGCGTCTATTGAAATTACCTTGCCTCGAAGAACTCTCAAGTCCTCTATTACTGTCCTGATGTTGTCTGGTATTAAATCTCTTAGATTCACTCCCACAAATGCCCCGTGAGTGGGTATAGTAGTGCAGTCTTATAACGACATAGTAGCGGCTTTTCCCTCAACTTGGAGCTTAGAGCCCTCTTTAAAGAGCTCTAGTGGGGCAGTTTAGCGGCTTTGGTAGAGTTGCGGTGTTGGGCGAATTATGAACTCTCTTCCAGCAGCTTCTACGTAAACAAGCCCCTGCAGTTCTAGTAAAACTAGTGCCCTGTATATCTCTGATTTCGAGACTTCAATTCCATATTCCTTCTTTAAGGCGGCTTCCAGTTTGCTCTCTAAAGTGCCTTCCTGTCTTGCTGCAACTATTTCGAGTATTGCCCTGGGAAGGGGTATTCGATGCCAGCTCTCCTGGTTCTTCACGCTCATCAACTCGATAAATTACGTGTAAACAGTGGACTTAATGCCCAGGCTTTGAAGACTCTTCTTGAACTTCTCTCCCCACTCTTTGTAGAATTTCAGCATGTCTTCGCTCAGGCTGGGCTTTACAATTTCAAGTGCCTTGGCGAAGTGCCGAGCTTCGACGAGTATAGAGTTGAAGCCTCCCTCTCTTAGTGCAAGCATTAGTGCTTCTCTTACGAGTGCTTCGAGATCAGCACCTGTGTAGTTTTCAGTTTTCTGGGCGATCTCCCTCAAGTCTACGTTGCGTGCTAGTGGCAAGTATCTTGTGTATATCTTCAATATTTCGAGCCTGGCTTTGTAGTCTGGTGGTGGAACATATATTAGCTTATCAAATCTACCAGGCCTCAGAAGCGCGGGGTCAACGAGGTCAGGCCTGTTTGTAGCTGCCAAGACTACAACGCCACTTAAGTCTCTAATTCCATCCATCTCTGTTATTAATTGGGCAACAATTCTCTCTGAAACACCCGAGTCTGTTCCGTAGCCTCTGATTTGAGCAATAGCATCTATTTCGTCAAAGAAGACCACGGCAGGTGCGTGCTGGCGCGCTTTCTTGAATATCTCTCTCAAGGCCTTCTCGGATTCACCAACCCACTTACTGAGAATCTCGGGCCCTCTAACTGCTATGAAGTTTGCACCACTCTCAGTTGCGACTGCCTTTGCTAAGAGGGTTTTTCCACAACCAGGTGGCCCATATAGCAGCACTCCTCTAGGTGGCTTAATGTTATACTTCTCGTATACTTCGGGATACCTCAGTGGGTATACTATGTTCTCGTTGAGTACTTGCTTGACTTCGTCTAATCCTCCTATATCACTCCACTTCACTTCGGGGGTTTCAATGAAAATTTCTCTTAATCCACTGGGAATAATATCTTTGAACGCTGAGAGGAAGTCTTCCATGGTTACTTTGACAAGGGAGAAGAGTTCTTCTTGAGTTTTTGCTCCAGCCCCTATTACCGCCTTTTTTACGCTTCTGAGAACGGCCTCTTTTACTAGTGCTGCGAGGTCTGCTCCCGTAAAGCCATGGGTTATTTCAGCGAGCTTTTCCAAGTCTACGTCAGGAGAGAGCATTCCAAGCTCTCTCAAGCGCTTCGTGTGGACTTGCAGTATTTCAAGCCTTGCCTTCTTATCTGGCATTGGTATCTCTATTTCGATGTCGAACCTCCCAGGTCTCCTAAGAGCGGGATCTAACGCGTTCGGCCTGTTCGTAGCTGCGATGACTATTACATTTCCCCTGCTCTCGAGGCCGTCCATTAGTGCAAGTAACTGTGCAACGACCCTCTTTTCTACCTCGCCAAAGACTTCATCGCGCTTCGGGGCTATAGCGTCTATTTCGTCAATAAATATTATGGCAGGGGACTTCTTGGCTTTTCTCTTTGCTGTTTTGAAGATTTCTCTTAGCTTTTGCTCAGACTCGCCATAGAACTTGCTCATAATCTCGGGTCCATTTACGACAATGAAGTATGCGTTGAGTTCGTTTGCAAGTGCTTTTGCTAGGAGGGTTTTACCGCAGCCTGGTGGCCCGTATAGTAGTATTCCCTTCGGTGTCTCGATTCCAAGTCTGTTAAATAGCTTACTATACTTTAGTGGCAGTTCTACGATGTCGCGGATTTTTTCAATTACAGGCTTTAACCCGCCAATGTCTTCAAACGTGACTTTAGGTATTTCGCCAACAGGTTCGTCGAATATTACGAGCTCTGTTTCCTCCGTGATTATTGCTGGTCCTCGAGGCTTTATTGACACTACTCTAAACGGCACTTTAAAGCCTTCAATTGATATGGATACTTCGTCGCCCTCATGAACGGGGTACATGAGCAGGCTATTCTTGATTTTCGCAATAACAGACGTGTCTATAGGTGCATAGAAGTTTAGTGGTGCAAGCTTTACTAGCTTAGCATACCTTCGCTCAGCCCTCTCAACGTATACCACGTCTCCAACATCTACTCTAGCATTTTTCATTGTCAACTTGCTCATTTTAATTACTTCAAGCTCCAAGTTTTCTTCGCGTAGCGCTATTGCAGCTGTCTCGCGCTCGCCTTCAATAAGTACTAAATCCCCTTCCGCGATTCCAAACCTCTCCATGATCTTGCTATTGATTTTTACAATACCGGGTAGGCTTTCCTCGCGTTCTAGTTCCTCGGCACGAAGCGCTATTCTCTGAAGCGGCACACTAAACGCCTCGGAGACCCAGCACCTGCTTTTCAGTAGTTCATGGGCCCGCGGGGATTTGAACCCCGGACCTCCGCCTCGTCAGGGCGGCGTCCTAC
>JAGDWH010000006.1 GCA_023269765.1 Desulfurococcaceae archaeon | reverse complement strand
GGGCGGCGCTCTTCCAGGCTGAGCTACCGGCCCCTGCACGGTTTTCTTGAATGTTATAAGGATTCTTAAATTTTGCTAATCGCAACTACAGGGCGTAGTTTTATCTCCGAAGAAGAAGCGCCGGAAAAATTCTCGACTAAAAAGCTATTTGAGAACTATTTGACCCAGCTCTTCGTAGGTGTTGATGTTAAATATCTTTATGAGGCTTGGTGAAATGGTATACAGCTCTTCGCCTATGTAGACCGTTCTTAAACAGTTTTCGTGCTGTAACACGGCTTTAACTTTCAGTGTGTCGTTTTTGTAGCTCATTACTAAAGCACCGCTAGTAGGCGCATAAATGTAGCTGAAGGGAATGATGACCAGCTCTTTTTCGAGGTATACTGTTACAGCGCGGTGATCATGAAGTGCTGGAGACCACGCGGGGCTTATCTTGGCGTTCGAGACTTCACGCATGTTCGCTGGGTCTGAGACGTCGAAAAGTGATATCTTCAGGCCAGATCCCTCGACGCCTATGCCCAGCAACCTGCTCCTTGGTAGTGGGTGTAAGTACTCGCTGAAACCAGGTATTTTTAGAAAGCCTAGGACACGAGGCTCTTCGGGGTTTGAGACATCTATGGCAAATAGTGGATCTACTTGTCTGAAGGTGACTAAGAAGAAGACGCTGCCTACTAGTCTAGCCGAGTATATCCTCTCTCCACGGGCTAGACCTCTCAAAGAACTTGCCACTCGTAGGTTCGTTAAGTCGATTATGAACACGTTGTTACTGCTTTCACCGCTGACAGACACCCCTACTGCAAGTGCGACTGCAAGCACGCTTCCCGCGTAGTGCCGCTTAGCAACCACAGGGGCGCTTCTCGAAGTACAGCCGCTGGCAGAGCACTCTTGAATAGTTATTTCACGTGTCTCTGTTTTCTCCTTCTCAGCAAGTAGTCTAAGTTGGGGTGAAAGTAATACTGATATTGAGTAATTGCTTTCCGTTGTAGCCACTATGAAGTACCTCTTGTTTAGCTCTTCCATGGCAAACTGGTCAAGAAGGCGACCTGGTACGTTGAAGGAGCCTTTTGGACTTATTGTAAGCCCATTAACTGAAAACACATAGAAAGTTGTCTCATCGTACTTGAAGTCCTTGTTAACTTCGACATTAACCTCGTTGAGTATTTTATTGCGCTCTTCTTCACTTAGGCTTAAGAGGTAGTTCTCGGCTTTTTCAATTGCTTCTTCCAGCCGCCCACCGTATGCTAGCTCGTTCACTTCACTCGCTACTTCATTAGGCATGTATTTAGTAAGGGCCTTTAGTACCAGTATGTAGGCGTCTAGGATGTTGAGTCTAGTTTCGCGGGCTAAGTATAAGTTGCCATGTGACATGTAAAGCCAACTGCTACTACCCGTCAAGAATGTGTAGGCTGCGTAACTTAATTCGTTGAGATCTAGTGCCACTACTAATGTGTAGGAGTCTGGAGTAGGATCCACCACTACTAGAGTTTCCAGCGGGACAGGCCTCTCATTAATCGTAGGTATTACAGGCCCCTCAATGGGCATGCTAGCTACTACATACAAGTAGTTTCCTGAAAGTCTAGAGCCCAGCATCATACCGGTTAGTGAAACTCTGTCTAGTAGAATCGGGTTTTCGGCTCTCTCGATGTTATACAGGTAGATGTTGGTACTGGGGGTTCCCGGAGGTACTGTAAGGCACCTGCACTCGGTGTTGGGAATTACTGGCAATAGTACTCGAGTCTCTGTAATAACTGCTAGCTTGTTCTCGTAGAGAAAGAGGCCTTTCACAGGTTCACTGAAAATAAGCACGCTTAAAACCGCTTTTTCCGCGGTGCCTACGATGAATACCTTATTGTCTGAAGCGACAGCTATTAGCCTACCATTAGTCTTCACTACGTCCGGCTCGTCAATGCCTTCAACTTGAACATTAGTTTTAGAAACCGCGAGGGGGGCGGCCTTCTCAAAGCTCTCACGCGTCGCGGATAATTCTACTATCATGCCCTGCGGTGAATAACCATATAGACGGCTAATTAGCGCATTAAGGCTCATTACAGAGTTTAAGTAGCGGGCCAGCTCCTCATAGCTGCTGAACATTCTCAAGTCTTTCAAGCCGGTCAGTGAAATGCTTACTCGCCTATCGTAGGGACTGCTAGGCTGATACACGACTACTGTTAAGCCCTCTCTTTCCGCGGGTTTGTATGTGCCGCCGAGGAAGCTATTTGCGATTAGGGGTATAGATGCACCAGCCACCAGGGATATTATCGCCAGAGCTATGAAGGCCTCGCGCCTCATAGCACCACCCTGCCTAATTCCTTGCCTGAAAACCTAGATAACTCAACGCTTAGAACACCATTGTTCAAGCATTGAAACGTCTGAAATACGCTCTGTAGCTTTTTAGTTAACCTTGCATAGTCGATAACTAGTGGTATACTTGGCTAAGCAGCTCGAGGACTTGGGCGAAACAGCCCTCAAAATATACGTTTACTTGCTTGAGTCTAAGAATCCCAAAGGAGTTAGAGAGATTGCCAGAGAACTAAACATGCCAGTAAGCACCGTCTATTATCACCTCAAGAGGCTGGAAGACCTAGAAATAGTTAGGAGGAGAGAAGGGGGCTACGTGATTGCTAGAGCTATACGAATAGAAGGCTATGTATTGCTAGGACGAAAGCTGATACCTAGGCTTATAATTTACTCCTTGTTCTTCCTAGGGTTTAGCCTGGGCCAGGCATATGTTATTTTAACTGGCAAATCGGCGACTTTAGATAAGCTTTTATTGCTAGCTTTAAGCATAGTGGCATTTGCTCTCTTTCTTCTCGAAGGACTAAGCATGAGGTCCAAGCTCAAAGCTTTATGAAAGAAATCTATCTCCGAGATGACATTGAAAAACGCTCTTAATTGCCTCCTCGCAAATCTTCGAGGCAAGTCAATCAAGTCACAATTGAGTGCAGTGGATAATCACTATTGCGCATAGAAGCCGATAACATTAGCTTAGAGCAGTCAAACCTGAAGGGCAGCCGCTTGGGCACGGCCATAATTTACACTGAGTCCTTTAACTGGAACTAAATAAAGCTCCCGGATTCAGGCTCTTTTCCGGGTTGTTGTGGAATTACTGGAAAGAGCTCGTTAAAGCTTGAAACCACAATAAAGTATGTATTGATAAGCCTGGTAACGCGCTTGGTGAAAAGAGGCTTTCCTCCGTTCTTTATTTCATCAGCAAATAACTCCATGTTTATTGCCAGTGCCTGAGGGTCTAGGACGCTCGGCTGAACGGCTATCTTGCAGTCGGGACACATAAGCAGTACTCTTGATAGTATGGAATGCACAGCCCTGATCTTTTCTAGGGGCTTTAGTTTGTCAAGCTCTCTCTTATGCTCGGGAGAAATGACTACTCCTAGTGCTAGAACAACCCTGTCTTGCCTGTCAATCGGCGATATAACAGCAAATCTCACGCTGGGCCTACTAGGCGTTGTCACGTCAAGCCCCCATAGTATGCCAGGCATAGTTGAGGGATCTAGTTTAGTGACTACGAACATTTCTTCTAATAGCCACCTGCTTACTAGGTCTTCTAGGTCTTTTGTAGAACTCATGTCAGACGCTCCACCTAGGTAAATCCTGGAATCCTACTCACGCTACAAGTCCATTATAATTTTAACGAGACAGATCTAGCAGCGGATCACCATTAAGTATGTTTCTAACTATGTAAAGCGCGATGGCCTCAGCAGTCAGGTCTGCCACAGCACCTGGATTTATGTTTCTGCGGCGCAGCGCATTGTCAAACGAGAAGACGGGCTTCATCCACGCGCTTCTTTTAAGCCCCAGTACTTCATCCAGGATCATGCTCGCCGTCCTGGAAACCTCCTCGGCAACCGCTAATCCGTGCTTGAGGCGCACTACAGTATCGATGTTGTGTGCTAGTATGTAGAGGTAAGTCTCGACTACTGCTCTATTCCAGTTGAAGTGCTCGTTAACGCGGCTACGCAGAAACCCCTCTGCTTTAATGCCCCAGCTGAAGCCAGACACAAGCTCGCGAGCAACTATGTCAAAAGAACTGCTGTATTTCAAGACTTGGACTAGTCTGTGGCCCTTTTCGAGAATCCTCTTCCTGTAGTGCGGATCCCACACATTAACGTAGTCGCCAGTGTAATCGCTGGGCTTCAAGTAGCTGGGCGAAGCCTTTCTAATGGCCATGTAGTAGTATATAGTGTCCCACACCGTGGTCTCTTCGAGCAAGCTCTTGGAACACTCTCCGAGCTCTCCTAAGCTGCTAAAGCCGCGACGTAAGCATGAGCCCAGCGAGACGCTCATGAAAGACAGCAGCAGCGACGAGCCCAAACACGTGTTCGAAGACCTAATGAAATCGCGGACCTCTCTAACTACTCCGTAAACTAAGTCACCAAAGAGCGCTCTTCCACGACTTCCTCTATAGCCTCTCTTGAGTCCTTTTTCAAAGTACTTCTGCGCTAGTGTACCAGTTGCTAAGAAAGCCTCGTAGCGAAGCGCCTTCCTGTCGAAGACCCTATGCACATTGCCCGGTTTAGGAGTGCCTGATGCTTCGAGTAGTATTGCCAGCGATAATGCCTCGGCTAAGCGCCGCATGAGGGCTCTTTGCGCTTTCATGGTAATCGCAGAGTTCATTCTACGTTTGCATGCCTCTCCTTAAGCTCCTCCTCGGATATTCCGAGCTTATGCATAAGCTCGGATATCAGCCCATCTAGGAACACGAGTGTTGTTATTTCAAAGAGGGTCCCCAGCGGGGCTAGAGGTTCGTGAACGCCGATAACTTGCCTCACAAAGTAGTCTTCTTCGGCCGCGAGCTTAGTCCTTCCAGGTATCCTGACAACGATGTCTGCTATCTTGCCTAGTGGGCTGTCAGGGTATGTCGTTATCGCAATTATCTTGGCTCCTATGGACTTTGCCGCTTCAGCAACTGCTACCACAGTCCTTGTTCTGCCAGAACCTGAGACTGCTATTAGCACGTCGTTTGCTGCTATTGGCGGTAGTATAGTCTCGCCTACGACATACGTGCTGAATCCCAAGTGAAGGAGCCTCATGGCAAATGCTTTTGCAACAAGCCCGCTCCTGCCAGCACCCACCACGAATATCTTGTTCCCGGAGTTCTTTGCCCTAATGAGCTCGTTTAGCATTTCTTCTTTTTCGTTCTCACTAATCATGTCAGTAGACTTTAGTACGAAGTCTACTATTTCGAGCATGGCTTTTCGCGTAATTCCCGAAACCATTTCATCCCTTGCGTAAATATGAGTTAAAGGGGAGTAATAAGCGTGCTAGAGTGCTAGAACACCTAAAGCGCTGTTCCTGCTTGCAGCGTTTATCGCACTAGCTAATAAAGGACGTATGGATAATTAATTTAATGGCCCCCGCCACCCCACACCTCTACGAGACTCCGTTTGGGAGAATGAAGATGAGTGAGGGCGGTCTGGCGGGGGACAAGTAACAATCTATAATCATGGTGTAACGATTGGGGAAATTAAGGGTAATCCGGGAGTTTGATCCCTGGAGGTCGCCTCTGTGTACTTGTCCATTCAAGTACAGCCTCCACCCATACACTGGCTGCAGCCACAGGTGTCTATACTGCTATGCAACATCTTACATAGGCCTGAGAGACAGCACGCCGAAGAAGCAGTTTCTCGAAAACCTCGCGAGGGACCTCGAGCGAATTGGAGAAGGAGCAATTGTGGAATTGAGCACGAGCAGCGATCCCTATCCCCCAGTCGAAGCAAGGCTGGGTCTCACGCGAAGAGCACTCGCGTTGATGTCTAAATACAAAGTAAGAGTTCTCATAACAACAAAGTCAGACCTGGTTGTGAGAGACGTAGACGTCTTACTGAAGCAGGCTTCTGCAGTAATGATGACTATCACTACACTCGACGAAAAGCTGTCAGCTGTACTCGAGCCAGGCGCCCCTCCTCCATCCCGGAGAGTAGAGGCGCTCAAAAAACTTTCAAACTCGGGGATTTCCGTGGGGGTCAGAATAGACCCCATAATACCGTACTTGAACGACGATCCCGCCGCACTCGAAGAGCTAATTGGAGTAGTTAAGGAGCACGGTGCCCAGCACATTGTTACTTCGACTTACAAAGCGCGCTGGGACAGCATGAGGAGGCTCGAGGAGCACTTCAGCGACGTGGCTCGGAAGCTCCGCAGGCTCTACTTCGAAGAAGGAGTTTACTTCCACGGCTACCGCTACTTGTCCAAGAACCTCAGAGAAAGCCTCTTGAGGCGCGTCGTCAAGGTTTCGAGCTACTACGGCCTGTCAGTAGCAACTTGCAGAGAGGGCCTTGGGAGGGAGTTCTTCAAAGCACCATCTTGCGACGGCTCGCACTTAATAACTTATAGAGGGAGCGTAAAACCACACTAATGGCGCCCGCTCTTAAGGCAACATTAACTACACAAAAAGCCCCAAGGAAGCACGATTACTCAAGTAAAAAACGAGGAGCAGGAGTGTTCGAGCCGCCTATCGCTTGGACCAGGAATGCTAATTGGGCACGTCGTATCGCAAGGAACGCTATAGTCGTAGTTGACGTAGACTCTATACTCTACCATTACCGGCAACCAACCTACTATGTAATACGCCTCCGTGCTCTTTAGAGTGGCCTTCACGACTTCAACGACAGCGTAGTCTACGTAATCATATGTTTCCACTACTATGCGAAAGCCTATAGCAGTTTGCTCTAGGTCTTCATACGCGAAGTTTACGAGCTCGCTTACTATTGTACTAATGAAAATGCACACTGGATGTGCGCACACCAAGTTAAGTGCGAGATTTGCGAGCACCTTTGTAACCATTACCACGTTATGTACGATAGAAGCCAGGTCTGATCTAGATGTTCGTACCAATGTATTTGCGTCCTCGTATAATATTGTATTTGCTCCAACGCCTCTGATACTGTTTTTGTAAACGGTCTCAGCAATGTAGCTGTTCATGACTTCAGAGAGGTGGTCTGGCCGAGTAGTTTCGTTCATTCCCAAGAAGTCTATGGCAACGTCGTATATAGGTATCAGTGTGTGAAGTGGAGCGAGCCTCCAATATTCACAGCCGTATCTACTAGTACTCTTAATGTCGTACTTCAATACCGCGCCATCACTGATGTAAGTGAAGCTCGTGGGCATTGTTACGTACTCGAAGTCCTCGGTACCAAAAGCCGCAATTGGCCAAGTAACTGTTACAAGGGACAGCTCATTTCTTCCTGCAACTATTACTCCAGCTACTGTTATGCCTGACTTGTATTCTCTATAACGAGCTACCGCAAGAGACCCGGCTATTGAGATTGCCTTATTATCTGGGTTTATTATCCTAACTCCCAAGTAGGGCACGTTTCCTTCTATTACTGGCCTGTAGCCGTAGTTCTCGTGGTAGTCTCTCCACTGAGCAGGCTTATAGAAGATTTTCATGAAGAGCCTAGAGATCCAGCCATCCATGCTATACACTCCCTCAGGCCCCAGCTCGAGATATGCGAAGTAAAGGACGTTGTCAAGCGCGTACACGTCCTTTCTGAAGTAGTATGCCTTGCTATAAGTCTCGGCGTAATACCTCCACGCGTACTTTTTCTCCTCGTCTGTAATGACATCGCCTGAGCGCTCTGGGTATATGTTGCTCATCCAGCCATTAGGCGGCTCGTCTCTGCTGTTGTAAAGAGCCGACCACCAGACTTCTTCAAAGTACGCAGGGCACGATCCCGTTGCGGCCTGCGCCTGCAAGGCTCTAGCTGTAAGATTCTGCGAACTTGTGCCATGTACCTCGCCTAAGATGCTCTTGAGCTTCTCGAGGCGGGGGCTGAGGTCAATGCACACTGCACTTATCTCGCCTTTGGGCATCTTGGGTCTTAATACTATCGGCAGGGGCTTTCTTAGATGAGCCAGTGGATCCTCTGCGGCTTTCTTGGCTGCATCTACTGGCGTTAAACCCCTTTCCAGGAAGAAGTCTACTGTGCTATACGTGTAAGTGGCTATGCACTCTAAGTCGTCTTTGTAGAGCGTGATTGTAATGCTAATAGTTGGTAAACTCAGCGACCCCCTCGGCTTTGAAGCACTCTCTTTGTAGAATTTCACCCACGACGCAACAACGTCTCCGAAGTCTAGTTCCAGCGTCCTGCCAATAACCTCCTTAAGGTAGTAGTGGTAGCTCTTGTACCCACTCGGCGAGATCATAGAGATGAACAGCGTCCCGAGCGCATAGCCCTTAAATGCCTCTTCTAGCTCCCTTGATATAGCCACGTAAACCCTTCCATTAATTTCATTGTTAGAGTGAAGCAGCGCTTGCACTAGAATGGCTATTAATACTGCAGCGACAAGGCATGTTATAAGAGCTTTTCTTTTTAACAAGGACACGAACCTCCCTATACTTACTTCAGGACGAAACCTCTAAAATAGTGTTCTGAGAATATGCGCGAGACGCGGTTTTCAACACAACTGCAGAGAGAGGCGAACTGCGGAGTGTAAAGTGACAAGGACCTCGGCACGTCTCGTTTTATTTTCATTAGCAGTGACATATAGGGCGATGAACGCGATAACGCTAATGCACCCGCTCACTGCTTTTTTTGCCTGGCAAAACTCGCTTTACTGCGCAATTTCCGCTTATTACCAATATACACATTTCGTTAAACCATTTAAGTAGTGAGGTCTTTCATGATGTGGGGCAACCTTATGGAACGCGAGGAGAGAAGACCAGTAGAACTCTTCAAATCTGATGCGAAGTGCCCTAATTGCGGAAGCGACGCGAAGCTTGTAGTTTACAAGTACAGCATCCCCTACTATGGTGATATTGGTATCTCGGTTCTTGAGTGCGGCCGGTGTGGATATGTGCACCGCGATGTCTTTACTCTGAGAGGAGGGGCTCCCAGAAAAATAGTGTACAGGGTTGAAAAGCCTGGAGACGAGAATGCTCTCGTAATAAGGAGCTCTCACTGCAGGATAGAAATACCCGAGCTAGGACTAGCTGTAGAGCCAGGTATTTACTCGCAGGGGTACATAACCACAGTTGAGGGAATAATACAGGACTTCATAGATGCCCTGGAGAGCATCTGTAGTAGTGATGAAGCGCCACGGGATAAGTGCGAAGAACTCAGAGCCCTGCTTGAAAAGGCAAAAAACGCCGAAGTAAAGTACACAGTTATTCTCTATGACTACTTAGGATCAAGTGACGTACTAAGTAGTAAAACAACTTACGAGGAATTGGAAGAGGGGTAGTCCTGCAGAGAAGCATTTCCACACCTAATTATACAAAAAATACGCTGGTATTCCACTAACGGTAAAGTAACAATGTAAAATAGTAAATAATGTGCTGAAAAAGAATGTTGAGAATATTTGCGCACGTGGCGAGAGTTTTCACGTGCGCGAACAAAAACTCAATAATGCTTCTTGGTCGCAGAAACAATGGCAGTGTTTTTATACATGTTATGTAAAACTGTGTACAAAAATAACCTAAAAACAAAACATAAAGCTTAAAAGCAGGCGCGTAATAACTTAAAAGTGGATTGGGTGGAGAACATGCCAGAAAAGCTAAAGTTCTTCGACCTAAAGGCAAAGCAGTACTTCGAGACAGACAAGTACGAGGTAGTAATTAAGGAGACCAAGAGAGGCAAGATAAAGATAGCCTTTGCCGTTAGCCCATACACCGGCAAGAAGTTTGCAAGAATCCTAGGCCCAGTCAAGTAAACAACTAATAGCCTCTATATCTGGGTTTAAAACTTTTTTCCCTCTCTCTTCCTTCTCCTTATTTCGTATTTGAGTCACGTTCCTGTACACACAGTAGTGGGCTTTTCTTTGCTGAGAGCCTCCTTGAGCTCAACGATTTTCTCGAGGGTTTCAATGAAGTAGTCTACTTCTTCGTGAGTATTGTAGATGTAATAGCTAGCTCTCACAGTGCCTTTTAATCCAAGCCTATAGTGCAGTGGGTGTGCACAGTGCATACCAGTTCTTACGGCTATTCCAAAGAGGTCTAAAGCAGCCCCTACTGTGTGGTGGTTTAGGCCCTTGATGTTGAAGGATACTACGGCAGTTTTATCAGCGGGGTTTCTGGGGCCGTAATATTCTATTTCGTCAATCAGTTCTTCAAACCTTTTCAGTGTATATTGCATCAGCGATATTTCGTGTTCTCTCACGTTATCCATGCCTATTTTCGTGAGGTACTTCACGGCCTCAGCTAATCCTATTCCACCGGCTATGTTGGGCGTGCCCGCTTCAAACCTCCACGGAAGATCATGCCACACAACACTATCCAGCGTCACATCTTTGATCGTGTCGCCTCCGACTTTGAAGGGCTTCATCTCCTCTAGCACATCTTCGCGCCCCCACAGCACCCCTATGCCCGTTGGACCAAGCATTTTGTGGCCACTAAATGCTAGGAAATCCACTCCGAGCTCTCTCACATTTGTTGGCATGTGAGGCACGCTCTGGGCACCATCAGCAACAACTATGGCACCTACTTCATGGGCTATCTTCGATATCTTCTTTGCATCGTTAATTGTGCCCAAGACGTTACTAGCTAGCGGAAACGCGACTATTCTCGTTCTAGGTGTTACGAGCTCTTCGAGCATGTCGTAGCGCAAGTAGCCATCATCTGTTATGTCTATGTACTTAACCCTTGCCCTTTTTAATTGCGCTATGAGCCTCCATGGAAGCATGTTACTGTGGTGGTCCATTACGGTAATTATTATTTCGTCTCCCTCTCTAAGATTCCAGAGCGCCCATCCATATGCAACCGTGTTTATTGCCTCAGTAGTATTGCTCACAAATATAACTTCTCTCCACGAGTACGCGTTTATGAATTTAGCAACTATTTCATGTGCTTCTTCGTATAGTTGGCTGGCTTCCTGGCTAAGTGTGTGGAGGCCTCTATGGATGTTTGCATTGTGCTTGGAGTAGAAATCTTCAATGGCCTTAATTACCTGTATGGGTTTGTGCGTTGTGGCCGCGTTGTCGAAGTAAACCAGTTTCCTGCCATTAATGGTTCTGCTTAATATGGGGAAGTCTTTTCGGACCTCATCAGGATCCAGCAAGTGGAAAAACACCGTGCCTTACTACTTATATTAGCTTGGCTTAGTAGTTATTAAACTCTATGGCGAGGCGACTCCCGGAAGCCTTGGGTGTGGTGTAGCATATGCTATATGCTTTAAGTTCAGCACGTATTTTACTAGCCTCTCTACGCCTAAACCCCATCCACACGTAGGCCTTATGTGCCCGCTCTTAACTAGGTCGAGGAACCAGGCATACTTTTCGAGAGGCTCGCCGTGGATCTCGACGATCTTCTTAACTATCCTCTCGTACCTGTATTCTCTGCAACCTCCGTCTAGAACCTCGCCGTGGCCTCTAGGTAGTAGCAGGTTGTAGTCAACGTTGTAGCCCATCTTACTGTCGTCTTCTAAATAGTAAAATCCCCTCGCACTACTAGGAAAGCCCACAATCCAAATGGGCACTCCATATCTACTCGTCAGCCTGGCCTCGGCTTCAAATGGCAGTTCTTCTCCCCACTTCACTTGCAGCCCTTCTTTAGCTAGCTCAAGCAGCGCCTCGTCATACGTTAATCTCGGATAAGGCGGCTTCGCTAACTCCTTTTCAAGGACCTCTACTTCGCGGTCTCCAAGCAAGTGACCTGCTTCATCTAGTAATTTCTTCACGGCATAGTATAGGGCCCTCTCTCCGAGTGAGATAAGCTCGCTGCCAGTACTCTCGGAAGCTTCGACATCAACTTGTGTAAACTCCACTAAGTGTCTTCCAGAGTATGCGTTTTCTAGTGGTTCTAGCCTGATGTTTCTCGCGGTATAAAATATCTTTCCGAGAACGCTTGCGTAGAGCTGCTTGTACATTATTACGCTACTTTGGAGTTCTACATTTTTGCCATACAAGCTGATTTTTATTTTCTGCGCACCTCGAAGACCCGGATCACTACAAAGCCCCGTAATTGGTGGCGGAAGCTCTATAAAGCCATGGTGGGTTAAGTAGTTCCTCAAGTTGCTGAGCAAGCTGGAGTAGACAACAATGGATTTTAATACAAGCGGGTGCTTGACGTATTTGTGGTAGCTCTGCGCGTATTTAATAGGGTCTGAAGGCAAGTCCTCGTTGCAGAGTACGTCTTCAGTATTTGGAGTGTGAAGTACTTTCAGCTCCTTAATGCAGATCCCGTTTTCGCTTTTTAAGAATCCTTCGAGTTCTACCAGAGATCCGCACTTCACTTTGCTTAGCACTTGCTCGTCGATGCACTCTAGTTTAACTTCAAAAAAGCCATGTATATTCCATAGAATAGCTCTTTGACCGCCTAGGTGCTTTAACCAGGACTTGAGCCGTATTTTATGCGCTTTCTTAAGTAGGAGTGTGTCGTCGAGTCCTATTAGAGGTTTTCCTACACTTCTACTAGTTAAATGACATCCCCGGCACCTATGAAGCATACGTGTAGAAGGCTTTTAAACCTAGCTTAGCTGGACAACTGAGCAATAGTTCGTTGCCGCGTCTAGCGAAGATCTTAAGTTAAGTAGTTTGCCTAACATTAGCGACGTTCACATACACAACCTCGCGATTAATGACCTCGAGCACGGCGTAAAAGCCCCTCATAAAGGGGCCTGGGTGAACTACTACGGTACTGCCAACGCGCATCCACCCACTGTTCTCATGAACGTGTCCAGTAATCCATGCAACCGGCTTTAACCGCTCTAAGTACGACGCGAAAACACGCGAGCCTATTCTAGTGTTGCCCACCTCGTCGAAATAGCCAAGTATGGGTTCGTGAGTAACGATTATGAGGTTTTCGTCGACGTAACTTAAGGCCTTCTTTATGAGCTCTTCGAACTCTTCTTCGCTGAATTCTATGTATGTGTGGAAGGGGCTTAGACCACCACCGCCCACTCCGAAGAATGTGTAGTTGCCGTGTTTGTAGGCTTTCGCGTGTATGTTAATCACCCCATCTAGCAGATATTCTAGATCTAGTAGCTGCGGCGAGTCGCAGTTTCCGGGTACGAAGAGGATTTGAACGCCCAGGGCGCTCTTGAGTATTTTCAAAATATCCTTGGCCGCTTCGACTCCCTTGAAGCGGGTAATATCCCCAGCGATGACTGCAATATCTGGCTCGAAGTGCTGTTTCTCTAGTGCAATAATCAGCCGGTTAAGGTGTTTAGTGTTTTCATGTATGTCGCTTAGGGCAAGCACTTTCATAAAATAGCCACCGTTGCGCTATAATATGCCGAACTCTAGAATATATGCTGAAGGCTCAAGCGGGTAAATACATTGAAGTGCAGCTTTTGCGATAAACCAGCGGTTTACTATAACAAGATAAGCGGGCTCGCCTACTGCAAAGCCCACTTCATTGAGTACTTCGAGAAGCGCGTGAAGAAAACGATCAGGAAGTACAACATGATACGCGAAGACGACCGCGTTCTAGTTGCTGTTAGTGGAGGCAAGGATTCGATGAGCCTCCTCCACATAATGCTGAAACTTAAGAAGAAAATGCCTAAGCTCGAAGTAACAGCAATGCTCATAGACGAGGGCATTAGGGGATATAGAGAAAAAACGGTGCCTAACTTAGTCAAGTACGCCGAGCGCCACGCCGCAAAATACGTTATAGCAAGCTTTAAGGACTACATCGGGGAGACTCTCGACGAAATTGTCAAGTCGAGTTTTGAAAAAGGTCTACCCTACATGCCTTGTAGTTATTGTGGCGTTTTCAGGAGGTACATAATGAACGTGGTTGCGCGCGAATTAGGTGCGACAGTTATAGCAACAGCGCATAACATGGACGACGTTGTCCAGACGTTCTTAATGAACTTAATGAGCAACAGCTGGGAGAGGATTTTTTCTCTAACTCCCGTTAGGCAGGCTGATAGCGAAATAGTAGTCAAGAGAGTAAGGCCTTTCTACGAAGTACCAGAAAAGGAAACAGCAATTTATGCTTTGCTGAACGACCTTGTCCAGCCAGAGTTCGTGCAGTGTCCCTACGTGAAATACAATGTAAGGTACACCGTTAGGAAGATTATCAACGAGCTGGAAGACAAGTACCCGGGTACAAAGTACGGCTTGCTTAGAAGCCTCCTGAGGCTGACAAGTCTCGTGAAAATCGAAGCACCCAGGAAGTTTAATGCGTGCTTAATTTGCGGAAACCCCACTTCCAGATTAATTTGCAAAGCATGCACGTATAGAGCCATCCTTGGGCTGCTCGACGAGCATTCAACGAGCAGGGTTATTGAGGCAGCCAAGTTTGATGTATCACTAGCAAGAGAGCTGAGAGAGGCAGGAGTGCACTTAAACACGAGTCATTAATAATAGTGGTGAGTGGTGTAAAATTTAAACTGTCTTAAGAATCGCGCAGAATAGGACTGATCGGATGATTGAATGGGTTTTGAAAGCATACGGTCACTTGGGCCTCTTTATCGTAGCTTTAATCTCAAATGCCATTCCATACTCCACAATACCGTATTTAATCATAGTAGCGCCCCTTCTCAGCTCCCTAAGGGGCGCTGATTTCGTGTTGGCGGCTCTTTCTTTGGCTCTGGGTGCGACATTGGGTAAAGTTTTGGTTTACCTTATTGGAAGAGGCCTGACCCGAATAGGTAGAGTAAATAGAGCACTTCACGGTCTCAAGGACTTAGCGAGCTCTCATAGTAGGGCCTTATTTATCATGGTTTTTCTCGCAGCAGCAACACCAATACCAGACGACGTGCTCTACATACCCATGGGGCTCTCCGAGTATAGCATCCTCTTATTTGCAATCGCAGTATTTCTCGGCAAGGTAGTCATAACTTTGCTGGCAGCTCTATATGGAGTAGCGTTAAAGTTCTTCATAGAAGAGGTGGCAAATGTGCCATCAGCTGTTCAAATACCTCTGATGATTGCGATAACGATGATCTTGGTAGTAGTGTCGAATAGCATTGATTGGGTAGGTGTGAGAGACGTTTACAGAGAAAAGGGGCTAGTACACGCCTTTGCGTATCTCCTCGCCTCGATACCTAAAGGAGTTAAGAAGATGTTTAAGTAAAAACGTTACTCTAATAATGTTCTGTACTTATTAGGACCCGCGGCTAACTAAAGCTCTGGAGATGAGGAGGAACCCGGGAGATTGAGCCACCGATGAATGCGTAGTTTAATAGCGGGCACCGATCCGCTTCTACAGCCTTTTCTGGGGCTTTCCAGAAATAATGGAAATACTGCTTGGAATAGAGAGAAGAACCGCGATTACTGCAGTAGCGGGTCCTAGTACCGAGAAAACGTAGCCTGACATAGCGGCACCTGCGACGAACGCCACTTCTCCGAGGACGATGTAGAGAGAACTACCCTTTCCCCTAGTAGATTTCACATATAATGTAAACAGCTCTACATCGGTGCTTCCACCTATGTATAGTATTAGCCCCAGAATCGCGCCTAATGCAAGGTAATTACTACTGCTAACGCCAACAATAGCATACCATAATAGAGGCCTGAGTATGGGTAATACTGCTTTAGCCCAGTGATGGCTTGTTTGGAGCAGTGTTAGAATGTTCAGGAACTTAGAAACGCTGTAGACAAGCATTATGGCATCCAATGAGAGGCGAAGCTTTGAAGCCAGCACAGCAGGTAGCGTTGACAGCATGAGAGCGCTTCCGAGTTTAAATCCCACTTGTGCGAGCTTCAATAAAGAGCTTTTCGGTAGTGTTGAGTAGCGCTCTCTCAAGTACTTCGAGACGTCAGCTCGTAGAGAGCCCTCGCTCAGCCACACATATGCGAGAAACCTGCTGATACTGCTTTCTAAATAGTCTATCGACAGTTCTATTCTGTGGAGCGGCCTCTCAATTTTCATAACGGGCTCTCTAACGAGTAGTAAACTCAGAGAGAATGGCAGTAAAAGCAGGAAAACTGCGGCAAACCCGCTACTGAGAATGAGTTTTATTCCAAGTAGGGAGAAAGCTAGCAGGCAGAGCGCTTCTGTTATAGAAGATGCAATGAATCCCGTGATAAGCGCTCTGGCCCACTTACTACCTGGCAGCGACTCGTACACGTAGGCTAAAATAGCTGCTCTAGAAAATGCTTGTGCTAGCGGATATACTAAGTAGCATAGGACTAACAAAGCATAAATACCAGTAGAGTTGAAAAGTGCGAGGAAACCCACGCACGCTGAAAAGGCGAGAAAAGCGATTAATACTTGGAGGCGAACAACACCCCTCTCCGAGAGAGCACTACTAAAAGCCATAGAAACGAGATAAGAGGCGCTGGATAAAGAATTAAGCAGGCCAAGCTCTACAACACTCACTTTTGCTACAGCAATAGCAACGATGTCAGCGAGTAAGTCGATCATGTTCGAGGCAGCAAGCATCGCTGCAAGTAGTATCAAGGCGCTCTTCACAGTAGGCACCATTCTAAGAGCTCTAAGAGTCTTGCGTGGAGAACGCTATTTAAGCGAGCACGCTCCATCCGCGAAACTGATCATACCTGGTCACAGGTAATGCCTGTCCCTGGTAGTAAATACCGGGCTGACCGCTAATGGCTTTTCCTACAACGGCATAGGGTACTTCGAAGTAGTCTAATTCGCTGGTAATAGCCTTCACAAAGTCCGGCTTAACTCCCATGACTACTCCGTACTCCTCTCCTCCAGCAAGCGCGTATTCAAGTAGGCACTTAACGTTGTCAGCACACAGGTCGGCGAGTTCTTTGAAGACTTTTGGTGGATTTTCAATTTGAATGCCCACTCCACTAAGCCTACTCATGACACTTAGTGTGTACCCTAGCCCATCGCTAACATCCATTGTAGCGCTTATTACTTTGTAGTAGTTTTCAATAACACTACTAATCTCTGAGCTTATTTGGGGTCTTTTCGTGTGGTTTACAACCCACTCCAGCTTGCTTGACGCTTCTATTCCGTGCTTGGCAACATAGCCCATTGCGCCATAGAGGCCGGTTACAATGATTACATCCCCCTCCTTCAGACCTCTTCTGCTAGGGGGCATCTTAGCGGTTGTAAATCCAATAACAGAGACGGCTATCCAGGCATCTGAGGACTCGTTGGTATCTCCTCCCAGGATCCTGACTCCATATGCTTGCGAAGCCTCTTGCATGCCTGAAATGAGGTTTTCTAGGTCAGCCAGGTTCATGTCGCGGGGCAGTCCCAGCGCTATTAAACATGCGTGTGGCACGCCGCCTTTAGTGATTACGTCGCTTATCGCGCCAACTAGGGCAGTCCAGCCAACGTCGGAGTAGTCGCGCCATGGGAGCTTTAGCGACTTCACGGAGTACGCATCAATGGAGTATATAATGCGGGGTCCTCGAGGCAGCACGTCGCGTGCGTCTTCCGGGTAAAACAGGTACTCTCCGTGACCGGGCTTGCTGACGGCTTTCTTGGCTATGATGTCCACCACTTCTTCTTCGAATAATTCGCGGAGCTTCATTCTGGCAGCCCCGCTACCAGTATGCGTGGAGGTAGACCCGGACTCTAGAGCCCTTTTCGAAACCCTCGACATTTTCTGGTACTACTATATAGCCGTTTGTTTTGAAGAGACTCGATATAACGCCGCTACCTCGCAACATGTAGGGCTCGGCACGGTACTCTCCATTCTTCGCCTCGACAGAGACCCTTATTACAGACGTGTAACCGGCAGGGTTAGGCAGCCTCCTTGCTAGCGTTGCTTCAATTTGAGGACGCTCAAATCCCTTAAGCAGTAGCCAGAGTATGGTGGCACGCCGCAGCAACATTTCGTATCCTACCCATGAAGCTACCGGAAACCCCGATAAGTGCAGAACGGGTTTTCCGCCGATAACGGTACAGCTAGTTGGCCGCCCGGGCCTCATTTTAACCCCCCTAAATACCACGACGTGCTTTGCAGCCAGCTCGGAAATGACGTCGCTTTCGCTCACGCCAGTACCGCCCGTGGTGATGACCACATCAGCGCCCCTCTCGATTTCCTGCAATATAGCTTCCTCTAAGAGCTTGGCGTCATCAGGTACTATGCCATAGTACCTGGGCTCGTAAATGCGGTCCCTCGTAAGCTGAGAATAGACTAAGTAAGCTGTTGCGTTAAACTCCTTATCTTGAGCAGCGTCAGAACCTGGCTCTACGAGCTCGTCTCCAACGGCTATCACTGAGACCCTTATTTTACGGTAGACCCTTACTCTTGAGACGCCGCTGGCCGCTAAGGCTGCTACAATGCCTGGCCCCGCAATAGTGCCTTTAGAGGCGATGAGCTCGCCCCTTTTCAAGTCCTCCCCGCTGTATATTACGTTCTCGCCCTTTGCAACCTGCTTATAGACTACGACTACGTCGCCTCGGACTTCAGCATCTTCATCCATGACAACAGCGTCGGCACCATGTGGTATGGGTGCCCCTGTTTGAACCCTCGCGGCAGTACCCGGCTTCACGTGCACTTCATTCGGCTTGCTACCGGGTCTTAGCGAACCAGCAAGTTTAAGCTCTACAGGATTGTAGGGAGAAGCCCCAAGTATATCTACATGCCTAACCGCGTATCCATCAACTGCACTTATATTCTCGCGGGGTCTATCTCGAGTCGCATGTACGTCTTCATATAATATTCTACCAGTAGCTTCGAGTAGACTTACTTCTTCACTTTCAAGTGAGACTAGGTTTTTTAAAGATCTAGCAAGAGCCTCTACAGCGCTTTCAAGGCCGATGAACTGAAAGCCCCTGTTCCCTATTCTAATCACCTATTGGAGCAAGACTTTAAGCTGAGAAATTAATGGCTTTAACTGCCTCAAATTGCTTAGCTCTTACTTGGTTGAGTAATGCTCGTAGATAGAAAGACCACCGAGATAATAGCTACTCCAAAAATTATGTGCGACGTGGGGAGACCTTGCCCAAGCACTAAGTATGCGAGAAGCCCTGCCCCGAAGGGCTCTCCATAACTTATAGATGTGACAAGCGACGCAGGATACTTGCTCAGCAAGTAGTTAATTAGCGTGTGCCCAAACATCATTGGAACTAAAGCCATGAGTACGAAGTAAATGTAAGTAGTAAGGGGATAAGAGTGAATGTTGGCGCCTATTATAGCAGAGTATGCTAATACAAATAGCGATGCTAGTAAGTAAGTGCTGAAAGCGTAGCTTAACACGCCCTCCCTTAGCTCGTGCCTCGCGTAGCTACCAATTTCGAAGTAGAAGGCACAAGCTATACCACTTGCGAGTGCTAGTAGTGCGCCTTTATTAAAGACCAACTCGTGGACACCTAAGTAGAGCACGACTAGAACAGCTGCTAGGATTATGCCAGCTTTTTGAATAGAAGTCAGTCCTCGCCTAAAGACGGCTATATCGATTAAGAGAGCGTAGAGGGGGTAGAGAGTCGTCAGCAGCGTGCTAATGTAGACTTCCACGAGCTGAAGACTTCGCATCCAGAGTACGAAGTGCGCTGCGAGCATGAGTCCTGAAGCAACGTGGTGTAGCTTGGGCTTGGGATAGCTGAAATTACCAGTAAAGAGCCCAAGCAGAGCTAATATTATTGAAGAGATAAAGAGCCTCCAGAAAGCGCACGCCTCAGCCGAAGCACCAGATAAGAGGACAAGTATACTAGCTGAGCTTATTGCAAGCCATATTACCGCGATAAAGAAAACGAGCTTCAAATCTATGCGCATTTAGTAACCCCATGCAATCATATTACCTTACATCTTTCTCAGTTTAGGCATACCCATTATGTCCATTAGCTCTGAAAGCGTTAGCAGCGTCAGAATTGTAATGGAGAGTCTAGCGGCCCTCTTCACGGGGTCTTGTTCCTTCGCGACAGGATACTTCTCGTAAAACCGGTTAAACTCCAGTGATAAGTTGAGTGCATACTCTAGTATTCTATTAAGCTTTAGCTCTCTGTAAGATTCCATGAGCACGTTCTTATACTCAAGCAGCCGCTCTACTAGTAGTTTCTCCTCGGTAGAAAAGACGACTTCTCTGGCTTCCTTGAGAATCTTAGCGGCTTCGCTTAGATGCCTCAGTAGCTCAAATGCGTTGTCTAGAGGCTCGATGTTCAACATGTTTCTGATTATTCCCTGGGATCTCACGAAGGCGTATTCTATAATTGAAGCGTAGTCTGTCGACTCCAGCTTACCAGGGTCAAATACCATGACCTTATTTGGCTCTACGGAAAGTAGCAAGGCCCTTATGTTCGCCACGGCAAGGCTCCTTGCGACATCTCTTGTTTCCGCGTCACTTATACCAGCATGGCCTCGCTTGTCAATGAGCTTTTTGAACATTGTTGCCTCGGCGTCAACCAACATTTCGTCAAGTGTATAGTAAACTCCTCTTCTGCCACTCATTCTAACACTTTTTAAGTGAACCATTTCATAGCTGAAGTGGTGTAGATTATCCGCCTCCTTGGCGAGCCCGAGCAGGTATAGAACGGCTTTTAATTGTTTCTGCTCTCTCGTCTGCTCGGCAGCGATTACGTTATAAACCTTTTCCGCTCCCAGAACTCTGAACTTGTAGACAGTATAAGCAACATCTCGCGTAACGTAGAGTGTTGTTTTATCGCTTCTTCTCACTATGAACCTCCCCGGCTGATCTGGGTGAAAGAGGTTTTTGACGTAGTCGTGGTCCATGGCAGCGAGGTCTAGGCTTACTTCAACAGCGCCCCCTTCAACAATCCTAGCGTAAGGGGTTTTCAGCAGGTCCTCTACTATGCTGTGGGCTAGTTCAAGAATCTCTCTATTCGACTCATAATCAAAGCCCGTGAACTCTATGTTTAAATTCTTCAAGGTCTCCTTGAAACCCTCTACAACTTCCTCGGCTACGTGCCTAAAGAGCGCAAGGGTTTGCGGATCTTCCCGCTCGGCTCTAACCATGAGCTCTTTTATCTTATTTTCGGCGTCGACGTAGCTCGTAATATTACTAGCGAGGGCTATGTAGACCTCAGGGAACGTTGCTGCAAGTCTTGCTAAGGCCTTTAAGTAAGAGATGTACTCCCGGTAGAGCCGCAGATAGTTCTCAACGTCGCTAAGTAGTTCTACTAAGGCTTTCTTGACGCGGTCTTCGTGAACTTTGTTCATGAAGTCTTTGAGCAGTTTGTGGAGCTTTCTGATCTCCTTCACGTAGCTCACTATGAAGTAGTGTTTTTCTGTGAAATTAGCTAGCTCTGCCACGAGTTTCTGCAATTCTAAGTCTTCGCCCACACGCACTCTTAGCAATTCAAGAGCGCTCGACGCCCTATCAAATACCTTAGTAGCGGCATCCCTAAGCTCGTGTGAGAGCTTGCTTAGGCTAATTAAGATGTTAGTGAGGGCATAGATACCACCATACCAGTGGTCTACTTTTACTTCCCGCGGTTTTTCGACGCCGCTAGCCTTCACCAGTGAAACGCCAAAAACCAGCGTGGCTACTTGGCGTCCTAAGTCATTTACATAAAATCTCGTTTCAACGCTGAAACCTAGTTTCCTTAAGAGCCTTGCTAGAGTGTCTCCTAGAACACTATTTCGACCACTTCCAATGTGTAGAGGGTGAAGAGGATTTGCACTAGTGTGCTCTACTATGACTTTAGCGCCACCGCCTACTTGGCAGAGCTCTCTCGCTAAATCACCTAGTGCCCACTTCTTGGCTAACTCGACTAACATATTGGTGTAATTAAATGACACGTTTAAGTAGCCATTGACGAACGACGCGCTCTCAACGTAGCATTCACTACTGGAATTCAGATAAACAATGCGCGCTAGCCGCTCTCCGTACTCGCTCCACGAGAGTTTATCGATATTTTTCAGTAATATGTGTATCGCAAAGCCGTAGTCGCCTAGTTTTGGGTCTGGAGTTCTCTGAATCTTTATTTTGCCCGTGTTTATGTATTCAAGCACTTGGTTTTCGTCTACCCCAAGCACTTCTCTTGCTGCTTTTGCTAAGTGCTTTGCAACACATTTAATGCTCTCGCTCAGCTCGATAACACTGCTCATGTCAATCACTAGTGCTGCCTTCGTGCTTTACTGGTACGTAGATAAGCTAATTAAGGTAATTTTAAACCTAGCAGAATTAAAACTTGTGCAAAAGGCTAATTAGAGCATCTCAAGATACCTGCA
>JAGDWH010000009.1 GCA_023269765.1 Desulfurococcaceae archaeon | reverse complement strand
ACTCTCCTCGGCATACCCGGGTGAACTACTTCCTTGTCAAGGACGATTCCGTAAACCAGCTGGGTATCCATTAACGAGCCTCCATATTTCTTTATTATTTGAATGTTGTCGATGTCTACGTAGATCTTGTCTCCGCGCTGTTCGGCCACCTGCTTAACAGCCTTAACTGCTATTTCAGCGAAGTAGTCACGGGCATCGTGAACAGCTTTGCTAGTCAATGCTGTTTTTGCGACCTTCCTGAGCAATGTCTCCTCGTGAATGTTTATTGGAATAGCTATTTGTTCTAGTACTCTTAGTGCCTCTTCCATGGCCTTTCTATATCCGGAAATTATAATCGTTGGATGAATGTTCTTGTTTAGCAATTCTTCAGCGTATTTTAGCAGCTCTCCAGCTATAATTACCGCTCTCTTGGTTCCATCGCCCACCTCTGCATCTTGGCTTTTTGCTGTGTGAACAAGCATTTTTGCTGCGGGATGCTGTATTTCGGCTTTATCTAGTATTGTTGCACCATCATTGGTGATTGTCACGTCTCCCAGGGCGTCAACGAGCATTTTGTCCATTCCTTTAGGTCCGTAGGTTGTTTTAATCATTTCAGCGACGGCTCTCGCTGCTAGGATGTTTACTCTTAACGCGTCTCTACCGGCCGTTCTCTGCGTGCCTTCTTTTAGTATGAGCACCGGTATGCCAGTTGGCTCGCTCACAACAGCCATTGAGACCACCACTAGGCGTAGAGCCGATAGCTTTAGATGGGGCGACTTCCATATAAGCTTTTTTTACATAAGTACTTTAAAATTATTCTAGTCAGAGCCTGCGTGCATGCTAAGAAAAATAAGCCTCGAAAAGCAAAGCTATTCATGTGGCTGAACTCTACGTGTTGAGTTTAGATGTATGAACTTGAGGTTGTAGAAGGCATGTCTAGTGATGAACTGCTTGAAGCCGTAAAAATAGTTGTAAGTAAGTTGTATGGCAAAGACGCAGAAGCGCTCATTGACCATATAGCCAAAAATGGCTATGTTGCCGAGGAAAACCTTGCTAGTGATACTGGTATAAGGTCTAATGAAGGCCGTAGAATACTCCAGAAGATCTCAGAAGAGGCTCTTGTAGTTCCAGATAAACTACGTGTTGAAAATGCCGTGCTTCACGTGTGGAAGCTAAACAGCTCGGCTGTAAAGACTTTCTTGCTCAACAGGCTCAGAAAAGCTAGAGAAAAACTGGAAATTTTGCTCAAGTCTGTGCAGGAAAACGCTATATACGAATGCCCCAAGTGTGGTCGCAAATACACGCTCGAAGTTGCTTACGCACAGGACTTTACATGCCCTAATGACAGGGAGGTTTTAGTAGAAGTCTCAACAAGGGATCTTACTCGCGTAATCAACGACATTATCAAGAAGCTAGATAATGCTATTAACAAGCTAGAGCAGTATAAAGCCAACAACCATGCTCTTCACGCTACAGAGGAAGCCTGAATTGGTCAAACCCGTGTATAAGTTCATTGACTTATTTGCAGGCGCAGGTGGCTTTTCTCAAGGTTTCGTGTTAACAGGGCGCTTCACACCCATTTTAGCAGTTGATAACTTTAAGTTCGCGGCAATAACGTATAAACACAACTTCCCAAGCTCAATTGTGCTTAACGAAGACGTGAGAGAGCTCAATAATCATAAACTAGCAAGTATAGTGAGGCCCGACGAAGTCGATCTAATAATAGGCAGTCCCCCATGCGAGCCCTTTACGGGTGCAAACCCCCGTAGAGAGAAAAACCCTCTTGATAGGCTCTACGCGGATCCTCAGGGACAGCTAACCTTGCATTTCATTCGAATAGTTGGCTACTACAAGCCCAAAGTATTTGTAATGGAAAATGTCCCGGCTATAATGGAGGGGGGGCTACGAGAAGCCTTGCTCAGAGAATTCAGGAGAGCGGGTTATGAAAAAGTGTACTTCAACGTACTACGTGCCGAAGATTGCGGTACGCCAAGTAGAAGAACGCGCGTATTCATATCAAATGTGCCGCTAAAAACCCCAAAAATCCCACCAAAAACTGTTGCCGAGGCTTTATCTGACCTGCCACCACCAGGAACACGCTACATACTTAATCACGAACCGCCGCCCGAGTTACCGTGGAAGAAGCTCAGGAAGGCTTCTCGCATTAAGTGGGGCGAGGCGCTGGTTTATTACCATGGAGCAAGAAAATTGCTTCCAAACCTTGTAAAGTTAAACCCTCACAAGCCTGCACCACCAGTACTGGGTTCTTCAAGATTTATTCATCCATTTGAAAACAGGCTTCTTACTGTGAGAGAGCAGGCAAGATTAATGGGTTTTCCCGACGACTTCGCCTTTATTGGTGGAAGAGATGCTCAGTACAATATGGTTGGTGAGGCCGTTCCAGTGCCTCTTGCAAAGTGCATTGCCGAAGTTATTGCAAAAGCTCTTGATGAGGTGATGTAAATGCCGGAGCTGTATTTCGCTCTATATGCACCAAGTAGCGTGCACAAGTTACTCGACTTCGTGAAAGCAGCCTACGCCGTAGATGGCGTCGTGCCAGTAATTATAAGACCCATAGGAGCAGCCGCACAAGTAGGTGTACCAGAGGCTTACAGAGTTTCCTACAAGCTGGGAAAGCCTCTCGTAGTACTCCCGGAAATAAGCGATTTATCACACCTGCTAAATTGTAACCGCGTTTACTACATATCCGAAGATGGTGAGCCGCTGGACTTCAACCTACTGATTAGACAGTCGAAGTGCAATAGAATTGCACTAGTAATAAGCTCTGGCGAGCAAGAACCGAGCAAGAAGGAGCTTGAAGGAGCAAAAATCGTCTGGCCGAGCAACGTTCCGCAGGGAATGCCTTCTGTAGCGTTAGCAGGGATAGTAGTTTACGAAATTGCAAAGCTCGGTACAGAGGGGTGCAAGGTTAGCATTTAAAGTACTCATGAAGTACTTAGCATACAGGGTTTAAGGCGGCAAGTACTGAGGTTGAGATAGTGGCTTTCAGGCTGAGAACGGGCATCTCTGCCGCCTTTGAACGTGAACAGGCACTAAAGGAACAATATGACGTAGTGGTAGTGGGCGGGGGTCCTGCAGGCTTAACAGCTGCACTTTACACTGCTAGATATGGCTTAAACGTATTGCTCGTAACAAAAAGCCTTGGAGGGCTTGTCTCGGAGGCTCCACTCGTAGATGACTATCCAGGCGTGCCCGAGGTGACGGGCAACGACCTCGTTGACAGGTTCGTCAAGCACGTCAAGAAGTACGGTGTTCCAATAATCATAGACGAAGTTGTGAATATCTACAAGAAAGCCCCTGACTCGCCTTTATGGTGCATCGAGCTCAAGAACACTCCGCACAAACCTTGCTCTTATGCAGTAATAATCGCTATTGGAAGTGAAAAAAGAGAGCTTCAAGTACCGGGTGAAAGAGAGCTTAAGGGCAAGGGCGTATCTTACTGCGCTGTCTGTGATGGACCTCTATTCAAGGGTAAGACAGTGGCTGTTGTGGGTGGGGGGAACTCCGCACTTACCGCTGCCCTATTTCTATCGAATTACGCTTCAAAAGTCTACTTAGTACACCGAAGAGACTCCTTTAGAGCCTTTCAAGTATACGTAGAGGCTGCGAAATCTAATCCGCGCATAGAAATACTGACAAACACCATTGTAAAAGAGATCCTAGGCTCCGACCATGTAGAGGCTATACGCGTAGAGAACGTAAAGACTAGAGAAGAAAGGCTAATACCAGTAAGCGGGGTTTTCGTTGAAATAGGCCTCCGGCCTAATACAGAGTTCTTCAGGAAAATAGGTATAGAAGTAGACGAGGAGGGCAGAGCTAAGGTTAATGTAGACATGAGCACTAATCTGCCCGGAATTTATGTGGCAGGGGATGCTGCAGGGGGGCCGTTTAAGTACAAGTTCGAGCAAATAATAACGGCTGCTGCCGAGGGAG
>JAGDWH010000011.1 GCA_023269765.1 Desulfurococcaceae archaeon | reverse complement strand
GGTAGACAGATAAGCTAATTAAGGTAACCTTAAGCCTAGCAGAATCAAAACTTATGCAAAAGGCTAATTAGAGCATCTCGAGATATTCGTGACTCCTAATTTGGAGTCTCAGACTCCGAATAAGTACCGAACTGGAAAAAAGATTAGGGGGTGCTAAGGAGGGCAGATTCGCTACATTGAGTAGCTAGCCTAAGTAGTTAACAAATTCTTAAGCTAGCCTTAAGTAATAGGGATCTGATAGGAACCCTTCGCTACGGGGTTGTAAGTATTGAGCACTAGAATAGACCCCTGGGGTCATGCAGCAATAGAAGACTACGAAAAGCTCTTAGTAGAATTCGGAATTAAGCCTACTAGAGAGCTACTAGGAAAGTATCCGCTTGAACACTACTACTTTACTCGCGAGGTAGTATTCGGGCATAGAGACTTGGATTTATGGCTTGAAAAGGCGCTCAGGGGCGAAAAAGTAGCTGTGTTAACAGGGTTCATGCCAAGCGGCGAACCTCACTTAGGTACGGCCATGGTGTACGAAGAGCTAAAGTACTTCCAGAAAATGGGCGCTTTCGTAAAGATAGCTATCGCTGATGCAGAGGCGTACATTGTGAGAAAAGAAGACAGGCAAAGCGTTATTCAACAAGGGCTCAACTTTATAAAACACGCAATTGCATGGGGTATTGACCCAGAAAAGGCCGAATTTTACTACCAAACGGAGCAGACAACTCCATATTACAGGCTCATTCAACTGTTTTCGAGGAAAGTCACTCAGTCGGAAATGGAAGCAATATATGGCGACTTATCTCCAGCAAAAATGATCGCAGCCTTAACGCAGGCATCCGACATCCTGCACTTACAGCTGGAAGAGTATGGAGGCTACAAATACGTGCTTGTTCCCGTAGGTGCCGATCAAGACCCGCACATAAGGCTTACTAGAGATCTAGCGGACAGATTTGAAAGCGAGCTAAACTTGAAGAGGCCCTCAGCAATCTACCACAGGCTACTCAGGGGCCTTGATGGAAATAAAATGAGCAAAAGTAGGCCTGAGTACGCGATACACCTTAGCGACCCAGTGGACTTAGCAATAAAAAAGCTCACGAACGCCCTAACGGGAGGTCGCGCAACAGCAGATGAGCAGAGAAGGCTTGGAGGAGAACCCTGGAAATGCACGGTATTCGAGCTTTACACGTATCACCTCGCTAAGGAGGACAAAGAGTTAAGGGAGATATACGAAGACTGCGTATCTGGTAGAATACTCTGTGGCCAGTGCAAGAAACTAGCAGCAGAAAAACTGCGTACACTGCTACTTGATCACCAAAAGGCATTTAGTAACGTAGACTCCTCGCGCATTGTAGAGAAAATAGTCAAGGTACCTAAGTTCTAACACCCATTTCCCTTAGTATTTCGAGCGCTGTTGAAGCAGGATCGCTAGACCTCGTTATAGCCGATCCGACCACAACTACATCTATGCCACGCGCCACTAGAGGCCCTATGCTCCCCGGTTTCAGGCCTCCTGCAATTGAAACTCTGACTCCAAGCTCGTTCTTTATCCTGACGGCCTCCTCTACGAGTGTCTCGGCCGTCACGCCCCTTGCTCTTTGAACGCTTATTCCAGTATGTAGTAGTATGATGTCGGGTTCGAACTTTGCTATTTCAAGGGCTCTTTGATAGGGCTCTCTGCAGCCAATTAGGTCTACAATTAAGGTTTTCCCAAGTTCCTTCTTCACGTTTGAAGCTTCTCTGAGCGTTTCTTCATCAGACAGCCCTAGGACTGTAAACGCGTCAGCACCAGCATTAAACACTATTTTGGCCTCGACCGAAGGCACGTCTACGGTTTTGGTATCAGCGACCAAGAAGCACTTTGTTAAGTCCTTTAAGACCTTAATGGCTATCTTGCCCCAGGCCTTTAGCAAGGGAGTGCCAACTTCTATCCACACGTTTTTACAGCCTGTCTTAGCGACAATGCTGGTAGCTATGTCAACAGCCCGCACAATTTCATTTATATCGAGTGCTACTTGCAAAACAGGATACGAGAACTCTGGTTTAAGGCTCATACAATCACGCCAACTACCAACATGCCCTATAATGAGTGTTAAATGTCGTAAAAATTAAGCTATAAGCCATTCTTGTTAGACAACCGAGAACAGCTTGTTGTTTAATGCTCGCTGTTTCAGTAAACATTAAGGCGTACTAAGGTTCAGGCCTTCGTGCAAAGAGCTTCTCGAGCAAGGAAATAAGGGTCTAGGCAGGAATCTATTCTGTCTCGCAAAGAACAAGAACGAGGAATTAATTGTGAGCAGCGAAATCGATGTGAAGCGGGTAAAGGCTAGAATAAGAGAGACTATATGGAGGCTCCTCGAAGAGAGTAACGTGGCGGAGTTTCCCAGACCTGTTTATGGTAGAATACCAAACTTCAAGGGAGCCGACGAAGCGGCCAGAAGGCTTTTCGAGCTTAAAGTGTGGTCGTCTGCTCAGGTTGTTAAGTCTAATCCCGATTCCCCCCAGTACTATGTGAGGCTCCAGGCACTAAGAGAAGGCAAATTACTCGTAATGGCGTCGCCGCGGCTTAGAAGCGGCTTTCTACTCATAGACCCACGTAGAGTGCCGCCTAGCAAATACGTATATGCAGCAACAATTAAGGGGGCATTCATCTACGGCAGGAGAATAAGACTATCCGAAATACCCCCAGTAGACCTTGTTATTGCAGGTTGTGTGGCGGTCAACGAAAAAGGAGCTAGACTAGGCAAGGGAGGGGGGTACTCGGAGCTAGAATACGGAATACTAAGAGAAGCAGGCCTAATTACGGACTCTACTCCCATAGCTACTACAGTCCACGACTTACAGCTCATTAGGGACGACATACCACTAGAAATCCACGACTTGACAGTAGACTACATTGCTACACCCTCAAGAATCGTGGAAATAAAACCCAGGGGTTACAAGCCGAGGGGCATATACTGGGAGCTTTTAACGCCAGAGCTTAGAGAGCTAGAAGTAATTAAAGAACTTATGCGGTTCAAGACGCGCACGAGCTCTGATAAAAGGACTTAAGCATCGAGTCAGCTCAATTACAATAACATAATATAATGGTTGAGGCAGTAACGTATAACAGGTGTATCTATGACTAGAGCATCTGTAAACGAGATGCTAAGTTACGCAGTAAACACTGTCAACTCCTACTTAAAACTCTACTTCAAGCAGTTGCGCCTTGAAGTAGAGCAGGAGCACCACTATGCTACAGACCTCTTAGACATAGTCGAAGACTACACACTGAGAGGAGGCAAAAGGCTCAGGGCAGCGCTTGCACTAATAGGCTACTGGAGCAGGGCGTGGAAGAGCGGCAGCGAGCAGGAAATAGCCAAAGTCATGGCAGCAATTGAGCTACTACAGAGCTACCTGCTCACGCACGACGATATTATGGATAAAGACGAGTTAAGGAGAGGAGGCCCCACAGTTCATGTCTGGTTTAGAAACAAGTGCGTTGAACGAAGTTGGAGCGATTGCGAGCACTATGGAATTTCCCAGGCCATTACGGCAGGTGACTACCTAGAGGCACTCGCAATATCGCTTCTCGCTTCGGTAAACATAAGCCGGGAAAACCTCTCAGAACTGATAAAAACCTACAGTAGAGGACTTAGGAAAGTAGCATATGGGCAGTTTCTCGATGTCCTGTTTTCAAAGGCGCCGCTTAGGAGTGTCAAGGAGAAAGACGTACTAGTGGTCTACAACTTGAAAACCGCTTCTTATACCGTTGAACTTCCGCTGCTAATGGGTGCCATAACTTCGGAGGCTTACACTAAAGAAATGCTTGACACATTTTCCAAATATGCGGCTAACGCTGGAATAGCCTTTCAAATAAGAGATGACATCATAGGACTCTACGGAGATCCACAAGTAACTGGTAAGCCTGCTGGTAGCGACGTGAAAGGCAAGAAAAAGACTTTACTTGTCGTCAAGGCCTACGAACTTGCAGCCGAAAAAGATCGAAGATTTCTGGAACTCGTATACGACAAGCTTAGGGAAGACGAAATAACCATGGAGCACGTCGAGGAGGTGAGGCGACTAGTAAGAGAAACTGGCAGCCTAGACTATAGCCTTGAAGTAATAAAAAGACATGTTGAGAATGCCTTAGCAATCCTAGAAAGTACAAGCAGTATATGTGATGAAGCCAGGGAAGTGCTAAAGGAGCTTACACTAAAGCTCGCTTATAGAGAAAAGTAGCCCCGGGACAAAGCCTTGGGAAAGAAGAGGGGAGAAGTAGAGGAGCATCTCAAGAAGGTGTTCTTTGGAGGACGGAAAGAGGACTACATAGTCTTTATAAGGTATAGACTCGATGGAGAAGAGCAATTACGTCCCATACCTGGCGAGCTGATCACTGACGTGAGAGGGGGCTACATCCACGTTGGTGAGGACAGGATACCATTTCACAGGGTTGCAGAAATCAGGACTAAAAAAGGCGAATTAGTTTACAAGAGGGGTTTGTAGGACAGCTATATCCAGCCTCTGAGCTTCATTGCCTTTACTACTCTGTCAACTGCTATGGCATATGCTGCCATTCTCATCGGGTATGCCGAGTACTTCTTTTGCCACTCATCAAATACTTTGTGGAAGTTCTGGGCCATCATTTTGTCGAGCCTCGCGAGAGCCTCTTCGTCGGTTAGGTAATTGCCCATTCTATTGTGCGACCACTCAATCCAGCTCATCGTCACGCCCCCCGCGTTTGCTAGTATATCTGGTATTACTACTACTCCCTTCTCGTGAAGTATTTTATCAGCCTCAGGCGTGGTAGGCCCGTTTGCGCCCTCCGAAATTATCTTGGCTTTAATCCTTCCCGCATTTTCGCTCGTAATAACGTTCTCGATAGCCGCTGGAACGAGTATGTCAACAGGCAGCTCCAAGAGCTCTAAGTGATTACCTGAGATTCTAACATTTCCTTTCTTGTAGTTTATCACGCTTCCTGTTTCTTGCTTTACTTTCATTACTTCTTCGATATCTAGCCCAGCGGGGTCGTATACGTAGCCTTTACTATCACTGACAGCTACTACCGTTGCACCCCACTCCGCTAGGTATTTAGCGGCATACATGCCAACGTTTCCAAAACCGTGAACAGCAGCAGTCCTTCCCTCCAGCCCGCCTAGTAGCTTCTTGGCAGCCTCCCTGGCTATGAGTGCTACTCCGTAGCCGGTTGAAATTGTTCTAACATAAAGCCCTCCTAGCTCTGGCGGTTTTGAAGTTACAACACCCCATGCCGGGTACCCAAATAGCTTGCTGTACTCGTCGTAGTACCACGCCATTATCTGCGGGTTTGTATTGATATCTGGTGCTGGAATATCGATGTCTGGCCCAACCTCCCTAGCTATTGCTGCAAAGTATTTTCTGCTGAGTTCTTCAAGCTCCTTCTGGCTAAGCCGCTTGGGATCGACTCTAACAGCGCCTTTTCCGCCACCGTACGGCAACCCGGCAAGGGCGCACTTCCACGTCATCCACATCGAGAGAGCCACAGTCTCGCCTGCAGTCGCGTTAGGGCTGTACCTGATACCACCCTTGTATGGACCTAGTGCACTATTGTGCTGGCTCCTCCAGCCTACAAACGTCGCTAGTTTACCACTATCCAGTTTTATAGTTACTCTAACTTCTATCAGCTTTTCGGGGTGTCTGAGGACTTCTACGACTTCATCTGGCAAGCCCAAAATTGCAGCTGATTCCTTCAATTGCTTTACTGCCATTTGGTAGACAGGGTCGTTTTCATATGTAGTTACGTACTCAGACACCGTGGATGCACCCCGTGTAGCATAATTGAGGGAGGGGTTTTTAACTTGTAATTACGCGTTTATACGCCTATATATCATAGATAGGCCCACAAAGACATCAGCCCTCACACGGCTCTTCATTGTAGATCTCGGGACCGAAGTCGCTCATCATCCAAAAGTAAACTTACAGTGCCTCAGACTACTCGTCTCTTTCCAGAGGTTTATATAGACAGCAGGAACTCCGCGAGAGCCCCTTCCTTGGACTGGCGTGTATCTCAACTAAGGCATCTCGAGAGTGCTTCGCGGAAAAGTCTAATAACAAAGCGCGGGTTAATTGAGGTAGGGGATCTATGCGATGAAACCCGCGGTACTCGTAGTTGACATGCTAAAGGAGTTTGTATATGGCAGGCTCAGGAGCCCTGAAGCTGAGAAGATCGTGCCCGCGATAAAGGCTATTATCGCAAAGGCGCGCGAGAAGAGAATACCCATTGTGTACTTAGCCGATCATCACTTTGCTTTTGATAGGGAAATGCGGATATGGGGATATCACGCACTTGCCGAGAGCAGCGAGTCAGAAGTAATAGACGAGCTTAAGCCCGAGAAAGGCGACATAGTGCTTTATAAGAGGTCTTACAGCGGGTTCAGGGACACTGGGTTAAGCTCTGTTTTGAGAGACCTAGGCGTCGACACAGTCATACTCACGGGTATACATACTCACATATGTGTGCTACACACGGCCATAGACGCTTTCTACGAGCGCTTTGATGTTGTTGTAGTCGAGGATGCCGTGGCTGCTTTTAGCCGCGAAGACCACGAATACGCACTCAAGTACATGAAGCAAGTGCTTGGAGCCAAGATCGCGAACACGCGCGAAATTCTCGACCTCTTCGAGAAGGTTTAGCTGACTTTATTGCTGCACGCTTTTTTCCAATACTCAAAAAACTCTTCTTCAATTGGGCTTAGCTTACCAAGTACAATAATGCTGTGTGGCGGCGGTGGGTACTCGTACTTCCTGACATCAGGTAGTAGGCCTCCACAAATCTTTTCGTCCCTCCAGCCCAGCCTAGCAATACCTAGTGCAAGTGCACTACGCAGCTTACGCTCATAGTCTAGCTCTAGGAGTATCTCCACGGCCTCCTGTATTGTCATAGCCTTGGATTCCTCAATATTTAGTTCCAGCAAGACAATAGTGTGCAAGTTCCTGGAGAGATTATCGTAGATCACTTCAATCGTGCTATATGGCTTAAAGAACTTCGGATAAACGAGCGTTACGTGTTTTCCGAATCTATAGGATTGCAGTCCGAGTCTACTATAAGCCATCGTAATGAATGATATACCGTTGACTATTTTGACATGAATGCCGCGTTTCAATGCCTCAATTAAGATAGCATCATGAGTTGTTGCGATAAAGGGATCTCCCGGGACTGCTATGACAACTTTTTTCGTCGAGGCTTTTTCAAGCACCTTGTTAACTGAAGGACCTTCAAGGTCCCTCCTGCTAGCATAAATACATTCCGCGCGCGGATTTATCTCAGCAATTTTAACATAGGGGTCTTCGTAGAGAGAAGTGTATGTGTCAATGTAGATTACATCGGCGGTTTTGAGCTCTTCTAGTGCTTCACTCGTGAGGTGTCTTAGTGAGTATCCAAGACCTAGAAACACTAACACCTCTAAGCACCCGTGCACAAAGTCTAGAGGCAACTCTTGGTGCCAAGTTATAGTTTTAAGTATTATTCTCAAATCACTTGACCGCTATTTTGAAGACCTCACGTAGGGCGTAAACCAATAAAATAACGTTTGCTATGCAGAGCGCGGCTAAGACGTAGTTATGAATGCTGGCGAGAATGGAAAAGTAAGCTTTAGCAATGCTTACTGAGCGCAAGTATATGGCTAGGTAACAGCCTATATTAATCAATCCGCCGGAGTCTACAATGACTTTATCTGCAGGAACCCAGCTGAGGTCTTCTGCAATAAAAACTGGGTAGCCGGCAACAATTGGTGGAAACGTGTGCGTTATTCCAATAGCTACTATGGTTATTTGCGCTAGCAGAAACAGCCGAGCCAGCTTCCTCGCACTCGCCTGGTTTTCTTTCGCTCTCAAGGCCGTGAGCACTATTAAGGGGGGAGAGACCCAGGTCAAGTAGGGTATGTTATTGACTTTCGTAGTAGCAATAAACCCCACTGTGAGCGCGATCATGTACTTCAAGTAAGTTTTCAGCGTGTACTCGGGTTCTCTGCTCATCATGAGAACAATCAGCGCAGTTGCAAGTGCAAAGGCAGCCAGCCACAAGTTGTAAAACCACGATGGGACGGCATCCACGTTATACCAGGAGACGTAGTAGGGAACAGCCCATATGCTATACTGGGGAGGCCTCTTGGCGTGAAAGAACAAAGTCTTATCAACAAATGCAAGGGGGTTTGCGAGCATAAAAGGCAATACAAATACCGATGCCAGCGCCGCTGATACCGCAATATACGCGGCAAGTTCACGGTATTTCCTCTTCTTAGCAAGCTCGACAAGCGGTATTAGCAGTAATATGCCTGTCACCTGCTTTATTAGTGCAGCAAGCGTGACAAGGGCACCGTATAGTATGCGCTTTTCTCTTTCAATAGCAATTATCGAGAGCAGAATGAGCAGTGAAATTAGCAAGTCAAACTGGTACCCATACAAGATAGCGTAGGCTGAAAGTGTTAAAAGCCAGAGGTTGCCGGCCGGCCTGCCATAGCGCTTAGTTAATACGTAATATGTGATATTGAAGGCCGCGATAAGCGGCATCTTATCAATAAATCTCCAAACGAGGGGGTTGCTTGACATCTTGACAGCTAGATCGTGAGATAGCACAAAAATCAGTATGGCTAGGGGGAAGTAAGCGGCTTTTTCGCTCCCGGAGTAGACTTCGAGCAATCGTCCTTTAGCGTAAAATTCTTCATACCACTCTATGAAGTACTTGACGTCATAGGGGTTCCAGCAGCACACTGAGAGGTAGATCGCCAACGCGTTAGCTATTATTACAGGTCCGTAAGCCCCTACGAGCTGCCTTGCTCTAGTTAGCTTCGAACGAATAGTCAAAGCAGACATCCCAGTGCAGTACAAGCTTTTCAGCGAACTACTAGTAGCAGTAAGACTTATCACTAAACGAGCATTTATTGATTTACATAGCGACAACACGTGGTAGAAGATTTTGCAAGAGGTAGTCTTTGTCAAGCTTGGGGGCAGCTTCATTACTTACAAACACAGACCGGTCACGCTTAACTACGAAGCACTCGAAGTAGCAAGCAAAATACTCAAGCAAGCTCAAGAAAGTGGCGTGAAGCTAATCGTCGGCAATGGCGGTGGTAGCTTCGCACACTACGCAGTTCTCAAGTACAGAAATAAGGATCATAGAGAACTAGCAGTAATGTGCCACAGGGCAACTAGGCTACTTAACAGAATAGTAGTGGATTATTTAATCGAAAGCGGGGTTAAAGCGACCAGCTTGCAGACAAGTGCGGTAATTTACTACAATGAGCAGTTAGGAGAATTCGTGATATTTGGAGCCCCTATCAAGGCCCTCGTGGATAGCGGGATTATTCCCGTGCTTTACGGCGAATGCATAGTTACACAAAGTGGGGTCACCGTGGTTTCAACAGAACGCGTTTTCGAGCTAGTTTCAGAAGTTCTGAAACCACGTAGAATAGTGTTGCTTACTGATGTTAGCGGTGTTTACACATGTAATCCTAAGAATTGCAGAGATGCCACGTTGATAAGAAGAATAACGCCTAGCAACCTGGACGAAGTACTGTCAACTTTAAAGCAGGGTGCAGAGACTGATGCGACCGGCGGCATCTACGAAAAAGTCAAGCTAGCAAGTAGACTGGCCTTTAGCCTAGGAATAGAGGTTATAATTACTTCGGGCTTTGACATAGAATCAGCGGTCTCAGCCATCCTAGGAGGCACTCCAGCGAGAGCTACGGTAATCGCGCCGAAGTAGCTACACTAAGTATACAGTGACTACACTGCCTGCCCTGTCCACGTAGACTTCTCTCTTGCCTGGGATTACCAGTGCCAAAACTCCTTCGCTTAGAACAGCATAATCTACTAAAAAACTTCCTGCGAGCACAATGTTCAAGTAATTGCCAGTAGCAAGCTCAATGCACTTTACGTGAACCAACATCGATTCAAACTCCTTTGCAACCTCGTTTCTGCATGGAACCCCATTAGAGCTGTGCAACCAAATGTAAACAACCTTCCTTTTGCCCCCTCTAATAGAGTGCAGAGACACGTCTCTGGAACCTTCGACTACGACTGCTCTTTCTCTGAACTCTACTTTAAAGCTATCTCCAGAGATTTGCACCGAGCTACTACTTAATCGAATTTCAACACAACGGTCTCCAAATGGCACGAATTTCTTCAGAGCTCCTAGTCACCACGCCCGTTTTTAAGCTCATTAAGTCATTAAGTAGTACTACGGCTTATAGATGCTGCAAAGCCGGGGGGTGTGTGCGCTGTGCCGAAGAATAAGACAGAGTGGCTCCGAGCCGAGCTCGATAAGCTAGGCCTAGAGCTCTTGGACATATACGGCTTCAAGGACGTAGACCACATAAGAGTGAAGGACAAGTTGACAGGCAAAGTCTCACTATATGAAAGTAAAAGGAAAATAGCAACGCTTGCTTCGGTTGAAGAAGCACGAGCACTAGCACAGGAAATAGCGAAGAGCATTCATGGAAAATAAGCCTAAGCCCTATATACTGCTGTAAGAATCAGCTACTCCTCTCTTTCTTTGTAAAGATCCACGTTGTCTCAAGCCCCTTGTCCATTAACTGTATGCCTAGCTTAGCAAGCTCAGATCTAATACGATCTGAGAGCTCGTACATTCCGCGGGCTCGTAGCTCCTTTCTCACATCGATGAGCACTTTTATTACTTCGCTTAGTAGCACATCGGCCTCTGAAGGAGCAGCCTCTTCGAAGATTCCAAACACGTGGTTGAACGTTTTCAATGTTTTCATCGCTAGTGATACTAGTAAGTACTTTGGATTATACTGTATTTCGCCGAAAATAAGCGACAAGAGCTCGCTTATAACGGCAAGGGCTTTAGGTGTATTAAAGTCATCGCTTAAGGCCTCGTGTAGTTGTTGGTGAAGTGTAATGAGACGCCTTGCTTTCTCGAGGTCGACGTCTTTGAGGTAATGCATATCTGTACTCTCGGCTTGAAGCCTCTTAAGTAACTCGTAAGCTGATACTACTCTCTCCTTAACTTTACGTGCTTGCTCTAGGCTTTCTTCTGTGAACTGAAGCGGCTTTCTGTAGTGAACGTGGAGATACCAGAGCCTGAGAGTGCCGGGATCCCACTTCTTGAGGGCTTCTTTAATTGGAACAATGTTACCCAGGCTTTTGCTCATCTTGTCGGCTCCGACCATTACTAGCCCAGTGTGCATCCATATTGAAACCCACGGCTTGACGCCGAAGTACGCCTCGCTTTGTGCCCGCTCATTCTCATGGTGCGGGAAGATGAGGTCTGTGCCCCCTCCATGTATATCGAAGCGCCCTCCTAGGTATCGCGAGCTCATGACACTGCATTCAATGTGCCAACCCGGCCTACCCCTGCCCCACGGACTTTCCCAATATGGCTCTCCGGGTTTTGCAGCCTTCCATAATGCAAAGTCATATGGGTTTTTCTTCTCACTTAAGAACTCTGGTTCCTGGCTCCATAGTTCTTTTTCTTTTCTGCCTGAGAGCGCGCCGTAGTCCTCGTACTTGTCTACTTCAAAATAGACGCTGCCGCTCGGTGCAACGTAAGCGTAGCCCTTGTCGATCAACACTTGTATGAATTCTATTATCTCCCTGATGTGACTCGTAACTCTTGGGTGGTGATCTACTGTTACTCTTAAAGCATCTAGTGCTTGCAAGTAGTCTCGTGTGTACTCTTCCACGATCTCCTGCCAGCTCCTCCCCTCCTCTATAGATCTCTTAATTATCTTGTCATCTATGTCTGTGATGTTCATAACGTGAATGACGTTGTATCCACGTATGTTAAAGTATCTTTTTAGGGCATCGTATACAACGTATGGTCTTCCATGACCAATATGAGTGTAATCGTATACTGTTGGTCCACAAACGTAGATTTTTACGAGCCCAGGCTCTACTGGTACTAGCTCTTTTTCTCTCTTACTTAGAGTGTCGTACAGCTTAATTGTGGGTGCTTGTTGGTGTAACACAATCTCAATCAGCCCTTATAGAACTTACTGTATACATCCATTATAGCTTTTGCTACTTTAATAAAGATCTCTGAGAGCTCCTTAGTTGTTAAGAACACGCTTGATAACTCCTTAGTGTGGAGAACGTCGCTCACAACGAGAACAGCGGCTGTTTGGAACCCGCGCATCCAGCCAAGGGCGAAGAGGACAGCGGCTTCCATTTCAATAGATACTATCCCGTAGCGCTCAAGGACCTCTGCTAGTTCGCCACTTTCAGCATAGAAAGCGTCGCTGGAGAAAACAGGACCATACTTGTACTCTACTCCATGGTCTTTTAATGCTTGCATTATTTGGCTTGTCAAAACCGGATCGGCTCCCGTAGCACCACACAAACCAGGCATGTACTGGCCTAATGCACAGCCTTTCTCGGGATAGGCAGCAGCCGTGGCGACTACTACATCTCCCAACCTTGTGTCTTTCCTAATGCCGCCTGTTGTTCCGAGCCTAACAATTCTCTTAGCACCAAGCTGGTGGAGTTCCTCGAAAACAATTGCAGCACTCGCTGCTCCAATACCATGTGTTGAAAGCGTTATTCTGGTGCCCTTGTAGTAGCCTGTTACTGTCAAGAGGCCGCGGTGCTTATTTACTACTCTTGAATCCTCTAAAAGCTGCTGAAGCAGCTCTACTCTATAAGGATCTCCACAAGCAATGACGTTCTCTGCTATATCGCCTTTTGAGGCATCTGCGAGGTGTATGGGCATTTACCTTACCCTAGATCTCTGCTTCTTAGATCTAGCTTTTTTCTTCTTCCGCTTCTTCATTGTCGAGGACTTTACAGAAGGTAGAGCAAGCTCGCTCGGCATTACTGCTCTGACAGAGTCTTCGCACTCTACGATTAGAAAGTCGAAATCACTGCGTGCCACTGAGATAGATCCATCATATACTATTACTTGCGAAGTAGGCTTGAACTCGTGTAGGGGCTTACACGAGGCTTCAGCACATTTAACCAAAATTATTTTTCTCAGAAACGAGGGCTTTTGCACTATAATGGTGTCTCCAGCACCCGCTTCTCCATCGCCTAGAACTACTCTGAGCCCCGGCGCTTCCACCTCTGCTAGAGTAAATCGACCTGATTGCCGCTCTTTGATTAGATATTCTGATGCGATTTCCAGAAGAGCATCAATGAGCGCGCCTTGCTTTTTGCCTACATCACGTAAATCCCACTTTTCTTCATCTACCTCATAGGCAGTCAGCATAATTGTTCCATCGCCGAGAGTAACGGGCTTCAACTTCAGCAGCTTAACAGCAACTTGCAATTAATTGCACCCGAGCTCGCTGGCTAGACTTAATAAAGAGACAGCGGCTTAATATGTACTGAGGTGGAGTTTCATGGATGTTAAGCTTTTGAGAATACCCATAAAGATTCCTGAAGGAGCAAACGTGATAATTGGGAAAAGCCACTTCATAAAGACCGTCGAAGACGTATACGAAGCGCTTGTAACGAGCGTTCCTGGAATAAAGTTCGGGCTGGCATTTAACGAAGCCAGTGGCAAGAGGCTTGTGAGGTACGAGGGCAACGACGAAGAGCTAACTAAGGCAGCAGTAGACGCGGCTTTAAAAATAGGAGCAGGGCACACGCTTGTCTTATTTATAAGAAACGCGTATCCGATTAATGTGCTTAACCAGCTGAAAAACGTTCACGAAGTTGTCACGCTCTACGTAGCTACAGGAAACCCGATAGAAGTAATTATTGCCGAAACAGAGCAGGGGAGAACTATCATTGGAGTAGTAGATGGCTACCCGCCGCTCGGTGTTGAAAGCGAAGAAGATAAAAAGGAAAGAAGGGACTTCTTGAGAAAAATTGGTTATAAAAAGTAAAACACGCTACCACATAGTGTCGCGTCTATGCATAGCTTCTTCCGATTTACTCGCCCGATTCGCTTAGAACACTCACCACGTGTCCGAGCGCAGTATTTCCTTGAACTTTGACTATTTTGACCTTAACCCTTGAACCACTTATTGCGTTGGGAATTACTATTTTATAGCCCTTATAGTATACTATTCCCTTGCCTGCCTCGTCAACGTCGTAGACATTGACTTCTAATAAGTCTCCTATTTTTATGACAGGCTCTTCGCGTGTGTTTATTTTTGGGTATATGCTTAATTTCTGGATGTCGCTTGTATAGGGATCCCACTGCCGCTTTCTTTCGTGCTTAGCCAAGTCAGTCTCCTTTTGCCAAATAAGACTCTCTGCAGATATCCACTTTAAGATACTTGGCTTTAAATACTTTGGGACTTCTTGGTGTTGAAAGGTGTTAACTGACTTTTTGAGACACATAGTCAATCCAATACTGAGTAGCTACGTCGAGAGGGGGCTATCACCCAAAGTAGCCAACGAGCTTAAGAAACTAATTGCAGAAGCCGAGTCGAAGTACGCTTTTGATGCATTTAGTGGAGACCCCATAAACATAGCAAAGTACCTCCTTTCCGAGGATTTCAAAGTCCTCATTGACATGTTTAAGGCAGCAGGAGCTCTAGATGCCCTGCTAGAAATCCTCGAAAAAGCGGAAGAGGCTTATCAAAACGTTCCTGAAGTAGTAAATGCCGTGAAGCAACTACTTGAGGAGCTCAGAAAAGGGCTTGAAGTTAAACCCAAGGAAATAGTAAGCCTCGAAGAGCTACTCGAGACTTTGAAGAAAAGTCCTGAAGTAGAGATTACGAGTGCTTCTCGTAATGCAGTAAAAGCAAGAATAGGCAAGAAAGTTGAAATTAAAATACGCCTGCTCAAGAGCAGTATAAGGCTGGAGTTTAAAATCAATACTTTAGCCAAGCATGAATTAAAAGTGCTGCTCAAACGGGTGGGACGCTTTGTCGAGGAAGTTAGTGGTATTTGACTGCGATGGCGTGCTTACAGATCACGAGAGTAGTTGGCAGGTTCTTCACGAGCACTTTGGAAGCAAGCCTGGCAAGTATTTCGCAGAGCTTTACAAGCGGGGCCTAATATCTTACCTCGACTGGATGAAAATAGACATAGCACTAATGATTTACAGCTGGGGTAGGCCAATACTTAAGAGCGAGGTCTTAAATGCGCTCTCGAAAGTACGCGTAAAGCCTGAAGCAAAGCGTGTCGTAGAGGAACTGAGAAGTAGAAATCACCGCGTTGTCGTTGTAAGTAGTGGAGTTGACTTACTGGTCAGGCGTGTCTGCGAAGAACTAAGAATAGACTACTGCCTGTATAATGAGTTGTTCTTCGTCAACGACGAGCTAATACCTAGTGGGATAAGCAAGGTACCGCTAAAAGACAAGTCCAGGATAATCAAGACCATTGCAGAGACCTCCAAAATAGGTCTAGAAAACACCGTCTACGTGGGAGACAGCGAGTGGGACATCCCAGTATTCAAAATTGTGCCTGTTTCAATAGCCGTAGAGCCATGTGGAATTGCGTGCAAGTATGCCAAGTACGTTGTTAAAAACCTCGAAGAAATCCTCAAAATACCAGAGCTCTCTTAACGCGCGGAGCTTCTTGCACACCCCTTGAAATAGTTTGGGAACCGTAATAGGGGTTTTTCAGCTTAGATTCCCATGGGGTTTCTGCTTGGTGGACTGGTTTATCACGCTACTACACGTTAGGCCAGACTCTATAACAGTTTGGAACGATCCGGAGGTCAAGCAGAGGCTCAACCACTACTATAAAGTAATGAGAAACGAGAGACCTGCAAAGTTCTTGGTTGTTAAGAAAGTAAAAGTCGACGTAGACCCGTACTCGGCTGAACTATCGCTGGATGAACTGTGGGAATTGCATAGAAAAGCTTCACACGAGTTTAGGAACCTTTATAAAGATGTCGCTGAGAGGGGGGAAGCTTTAGAAAAATTAGAGGTGCCGAGGCACAGCTACCTCGACGTTAAAGTAGCCATAGCATATAGGCTGTACAGCCCATGTAGGCTGTGCGAAAGGAGGTGTGGAGCAGTTAGGAGCGAGGGCAAGCCAGGTGTGTGCCTAGTAGACAGGGAAGCAATAGTTCACAGCTACTTCCACCACATGGGTGAAGAGGCTCCGCTAGTGCCGAGCGGCACGATATTCTATGGTGGTTGCAACTTCAAGTGCGTATTTTGCCAAAACTACGACATAAGCCAGGTAAATGCGAGAGTCGGCGAGAGGTTTACACCAAGAGAACTCGCGGCAATACAGGCTTACTTGAGAAGACGCGGAGCCAGGAACATAAACCACGTAGGCGGCGAGCCCACGCCTCACATACCATTTATACTCGAAAGCCTTAAGTACCTAGATGTAAACGTGCCCCAGCTCTGGAATAGCAACATGTACATGACACTGGAGTCCATGGAGCTATTAATAGACGTGATAGACATCTGGCTCCCTGATTTGAAGTACGGAAATAATGACTGTGCTTGGAGACTAAGCAAGGTTCGTAACTACTGGGAAGTAGCCACGAGGAATATAAAGCTCGCGCACGACACCGGCGACATAATAATAAGGCACCTAGTGCTGCCGAATCACATAGAGTGTTGCACAAGACCCGTTCTCAAGTGGATAGCAGAAAACACTCCAAGAGCCTTAGTAAACGTAATGGATCAATACAGGCCTGAGCACATTGTTGCGAGATATCCTAAATTATACCCCGACATCGCGAGGAGGCCTACGCGCGAAGAAATACTAGCTGCTTATAAAATTGCAGACGAATTAGGCCTGGTCTACAAGCCTGTGTCTTGACGTGGTGCTTGTTCATGAGTAAAGCTAATAAAACAACGGCTACTTACGATGTCGAAGAGTACTACTTCAACGAGTACTATAGAGTCCTAGTCATAAAGGACGAAGAGGGCTACGTAGTCTCAGTTGATGTTTACGAATCTAAGTGGAGCCATAGCAACTACAAAAGCACGTGCATAGACGACACCTGCTTGCTGGCAAAGGAAGTCGAGGCGGGGGATCTCGAGCTAAATATCAGCGGCGTTCGAAAGCTCGTTATTATTGGAGTAAAAGTCGGTAACAAAGCAGAAGTCATAAGCGTAAAGTGGATTCTAAACCACAAGCCTTCATATGAAGAACTCGAAACTATTTTCAAAAAATCCTGGCAACTAGTAAAGCAGGTTTCTTAAAAACCTAGGCTTTTTGAGTCGAGGTAGGCGATAAGCAGCTGCTTACATCTACAGGCCTCTGAAATGCTACTAAATGTTTTTAATAACACTTACAATAGCATTAGTGTTGGTGACGGGGTCCGGCTCGGCTAGCCTCTAGAGATTTAAGCTAAAGTATTAATTGGTCAAAAAACACGCCTGGTAGGATGCAGGGTCATGCAGGCGGAGTTTAAGCCGAGATTAGCCTCAACTAGGTGGAGCCCCGAAAGAGAGCTAGAACTTCTGAAAAAGTGGCTCGAAGAGCGCTTCTACGAGTTCTCCTTTGATCCAAAGGATCCACGAGAGATCATAGCCATAGACACGCCACCTCCTTACCCAAGTGGAAGATGGCATGTCGGTGGGGCAGCACATTACGCACAAATAGACATGATAGCAAGGTACTTTAGAATGAAAGGCTACAATGTGCTCGTTCCATTCTATGCTGACAGAAACGGTCTGCCGGTGGAAGTCCAAGTCGAAAAAACATATAAAGTAAATCCGCACGAAATGGCAAAAACACCTGAAGGCAGGCTCGAGTTTCTCAAGCTATGTAAGGGCTTTCTCGACCAGATAGAGAAAGAGCTAGTTGAAATATGGAGAAGACTGGGCTGCAGCTTCCAGTACTGGGAGAACGGAACAGATAGTGAGGAGTATAGGAAGCTTACTCAGGCAACCTTTATTGAGCTCTACAAGCGCGGTTTAATATACAAGGCCGAGCGCCCTGTTAACTGGTGTCCTAGATGCAAAACTACTTTAGCAGATGCCGAGCTAGAATATGCCGAGGAAAAAGCCTACTTGTACTACATAAAGTTCAAGATTAAAGAGACTGGAGAATACGTTATTGTTGCAACTACGAGACCCGAGCTTCTGAAATCGTGTAAAGCACTAGCCTTCAATCCAGGCGACTCTAGATATACGCGGCTTGAAGGTTTACACGCTATTAACCCGCTGTACGGGCACGAAATGCCCATACTTCCCCACAGTGCAGTAGACCCAGGGTTTGGAACAGGGCTCATGATGGTGTGTAGCTACGGTGATCGCGTGGATGTGAGGATTTTCAGGGAGCTCAAGCTAGAGCCGGAGGTCATCATTGACAGAGACGGCAAGCTCGCAGACGCGGCTGGTCCTCTGGCCGGGTTATCGGTTCCCGAAGCTAGAAAGGCTGCAGCAAAGCTCCTCGAAGAACGAGGCTTACTCGAGAAAAAAGTGGAAGTCGTTCACGAAGTCCCCGTTTGCTGGAGGTGTAAAACGCCTGTACAAATAATTCACGCTAGTGAGTGGTTTTTGAAACAACTTGAGTTCAAAGACGAGATGCTAGAGCTCATAAATCGCATCGAGTTTAAGCCCGAAATGCACAAAGCCAAGCTTGTCGAGTGGATCAATAGTATTGCAACAGATTGGCCGATTAGCAGAGACAGGTACTATGGTACTGAAATACCGGTATGGATCTGTAAGAAGTGTGGCGCTACACTAGTGCCGGAGCCCGGTAAGTACTATAGACCGTGGCTAGAGAAGCCTCCATGGGATAGATGTCCTATCTGTGGTGCTCCAGCGAGCGAGCTTGTTGGCGAAACGAAAGTTTTTGATACGTGGTTTGATAGTAGCATCTCAGTGCTTTACATAACTGGCTACTTGAGGCATAACGAGTTGTACGAGAGGGCTGCGAAAAACGCGCTTAGACCTCAGGGCGTGGACATAATTAGAACGTGGCTTTACTACTCAATACTGAGGGTATATCAGTTAACAGGTAGACCGGCCTTTAGATGGGTTAGGATATCAGGCATGGGCTTAGATGAAAAAGGAGAAGCTATGCACAAATCCAAGGGTAATGTAATAGACCCTGAGCCGTTCATTAAGAAATATGGTGCAGACGCGTTTAGGTACTGGGCTGCTGCAAGCGCCAAACTCGGCTACGACTACCGCTTTAGCGAGAGAACGATAAGGTCGGGACTTCTTTTTGCTACGAAGTTGTGGAATATTGCTAGGTTCATTTCGAGTTTTCCTGAGCCGAGCAGTTTCGAGCTCAGGCCTATTGATAGGGCAACTCTCTCTCTCGTGAATAGGCTAGTAGTAGAAGTTGACAAAGGATACAGTGAGCTCGACGTCTTCGAGCCAATAACAAAGGTATACCAGTTTACCTGGAACTACTTTGCATCGCACTACGTAGAGCTGGTTAAGTCGAGAGCATACAACTTTGCTAAGACTTACAGCGAGCTGGAACAGAAAGGAGCCTGGTACACGCTGCATTATGTTCTTCGCAGAGTACTCACAATGCTTGCTCCAATAATGCCGTTTATCACGGACGCCATACACAGAGAGCTCTACAACAAGTCTGTTCACGCAGAGAGATTTCCAGAAGTAGATGAGAACTACTTAAAAGAGCCTTACGAGCTGGCACTAGAAGTTCAGGATGTAAACCACGCTATATGGAAATATAAGAAGAACAATGGAATGAGGCTTAGCGAGCCTTTGAAAAAGAAGGTGTACTTGCCACTGCGGCTCGAGCCTGTGATAAAGGAGCTCATAGACCTGCACAAGCTAGAAAGTGTGGAATTCTATAGCGAGAAGCCGCCAGAGGGCTTAGTAAGCATTGGTGGAGGAGTATACTTAGAGTCGTAGATTCTAGAATCACGTCATTATCTGCGCACTAATTTTTCAATGCTCCATGCAACTCTCCTAAGCAGAACTCTAAAAGGGCGCGCTCCAAACACGGGGCGTACGCGCCCCTTTCTAACGGCATTCAAAACATTTTCTAAATCCACTTCGTCTACTTCGATAATAGTAAAGGCGCTTCCAAGCTCGTCTAGTATGTGTGCATCACTATTTGCAAGGCCTGGTTTTCCTAGCACCTTGGCGGCTTCAATGGCCCTGTAATTCGCACCCTTAGTCGAAGAGGCGTTCCACACCTCAATAGCGTCCCATTCCTTGTAGTCAAAGATGACATCGCCTATTCCTAGTCTCGTGATGTCGAAGGGGTGTGCCGGAACTACTAGACAGTTCTCTGCGTGTGCTTTTTCAATTAGCTTGTCCAGTACTCGCGGCAAATTCACTTCGTTACTGCAATAGACTAAGATGTCGCCATGATCTGTTCTGACCTCTATGCCGGGAATGACTAAGACTTGAGATGAGAGCTTTTCAGCGTAACGCTTTGCAATGATGCTTCCAGCGAAAGTGTCGTGGTCTGTTATTGAGATTACATGGAGGTTTTTGTAAACAGCGTAGAGCACTACTTCACTTGGAGAAGGTCTTCCATCGCTGTACGTCGTGTGTATATGCAAGTCTGCTTTGACTATCATGTTCTACCCACTACTCGATATGGTTGGCTGACGACATAATATATAATGAATCAATCAATACTTGATACTGCTTGTGCCCAGTCGGGGTTGTGTTAATTGAAGGTCTTAGTTGAAGTAAATACAGAGAAGTGCGATTTGTGCAGACTATGTGTTGACTACTGTCCCGCATTCGTGTTTTCTATAAGAGATCAGCTGGTAGTCACCGATAGCACTAAGTGCATCGAGTGCTATGGATGCGTACCTCTGTGCCCAAAGGAAGCTATATGTGTTAAACTAGAGGAGGGTAAGCGCGCGCTGTCAGTCTTTACTGAGAAGCCTCAGTAGTACGGCTTTAACTCGCTCTTGCAAAACGGGCACTTGTAGTGTACTTTTCGAGCATCAGCTGCACAGAAGTAGGCCTTGATACCCTGACTTAAGCACTTAGGGCAATAGTATACGTTTTTCAAGTCGTAAGCGTGGAATAGGTCTAGCGTTGTTGCACATATTATGCACTTCTCAGTTACCCATCCTCTATGCCCTGACTTGTTAGCACCTCTAAGCAGCCCTATGGTCAAGTCTTAAATCACCTAATCTTGACATCAATGAAACGGGGCTTTTTAAATCGGTGTTCCGCATGATCATATATGCGACTTCTGACATACATAGCCCTTTATATACTCCCCTATTTATAGAGGCGCTGAACAGGACTTCTGGAACTCCCGACATTTTCCTGCTCGTGGGAGACCTCGTTGAGAAGAACAACGTGATGGCGTTTAAACAGATCTACGAAGCCTTGAAAAGGAAGTTTCCATCGACAGCTATAGTCGCCGTTTTTGGTAATGAGGAGTACAGAGGTTATGAAAAGCTGTATGAGACGCTCTACAAGGACGTTACTTGGCTAAACGACAACTACGTGGCTTTAAGAGACAAAGAGCTATGCATTGTTGGAACGCGCGGAGGGCTTGATAAGCCCACTACGTGGCAAGCTAAGCATATGCCCGGGATAGAAAGGTACTACAGAGAGCTCCCGTTCAAGATAGTAAACATGTGCAGAGAATTGAGGAAATCCGGGTGTAAAAAGATACTACTTGCATCACACTATGGAGTTACAGACAAGAACCTCGTTGGCGAGGATCCCAAGACTTATCCCTACTTAGCTTGCACAGCTTTTAGTAAACTAATTAGCAGGGAAGTAGTTGACCTAGTTATTCACGGCCACATTCATCTGGGTAGACTTGAAAGAGTCGAAGTTAATGGCGTGCCAGTGTATAATGTCGCCTTGCCAGCGCGAAAGAAGATAGTAGAGCTGGAAATATAGTCTTACAATATAGTCTTACTTCAGCCCCTCAAACGAGGCAAATGCTGCTGCAACAGTTACGACTTCGGAGGCCCATTCAAACGAACGCCCGCTTCTTCTCAAGGCTATGTCTAGCTCGAGCATGAGCTTGCTGCACTCAGGAGTCGACATGTAGCCGCACTCTTCGGCTTTCTGGGCTTTACTTGCTAAGTCGGGAGCGAGGTGTTGCCTAATTAATTCCATGTATAAAGCCACAGAGGAGTTCTCAAGACTCTCGTACTTCCTGTACAACTCACTTAACTTCTTTAAATACGTGAATACAAGTGCTTCACGCGACTCTATTAGTAAGAAGCTGCGCCACCTAGATCCAAGAGCTCTATAAATGTCATTGAAGTTTACGCCTGCTTGTACTAGTGCTAGTTGCGTGTAGCCGAGGTTACTAAGGTGCTCGTACATGTCTTCGCGCCCAGCTATTTTCAAACTATCTATGACTTGCTTTATGCTGCTCCACTTGCTAATAGAGTTGACTAGGTCCAGCGCCTTCTTGAACTTTGAGCTCTCCTCTAGTATGCTCTCCACTCCACTAAGCCCTATGCTGAGACTGCCTACAACTAGGGGGAGCGTATATTGTGGGTGAACACCTGTACAGAACCTAAGGGACTCTCTTATAGTACTAGAAAGCAGCCTCCCAAGGTCTATGCTTGTTAATGCCTGCTCGCCCCTCCTAATTCTGTCGCCCTGTTCAAGGGCTTCTACGATAAAGTCTATTGAAGACACTATGTTGCAAAGTACCTCGTCGTAGTTTCTACCCGGTGCAAGCCTGTGTAGGCCGCCCGGCTTAATTGAAGCACTTAGGCCCAATAAAGCGCCTCTTGCGAGGTTTTTTGCCACGTGCAAATACTCGCTTGACATAGCTGCCAATACCACTTGCTAGCCTCATTAGTAATACTAATATGTCTTCTCATTTAACGATCCTACTTCGTCTTCGAGCATTTTAAGCAGGATCTTTACTCTTTCTGTGAGTACTTGCGCGACTTTCTTGGAATATTCGTAGTGCATGAGTTCGTGGAGCTTTAGTATCTTATCATAGAAGTGCTCTATGGATTCCCTAAGCGTGCGTCCATGGCGCTCACCGTAAATAAAAACCCTTAGAAAGCCGACAACACCAAGAGCATCTAGCTTATCTGCGTCGCTGAGTATCTTCCCTAGCTCGTTCACGGCCCTTTTCTCGAGCTTCCTAAAGTAGCTAAAGCTATGTGCTAAAATGGCTGTTGTCACTTCTTCTATGAAAGCACTACTACAGAGGGCTTCTTTGAGCATCTCATCAGCCACTACGGCGGAGTAATATGCGTGAGGCTCGCCCACGAATCTGCCTATATCATGGAGGTACACAACCAGCTTCAGCGCGCTCATATTAATTGGTATGCTCTCGGATTCTGCTATTTTCTCGGCCCACTTGTAGACCCTCTCTACGTGAGGTAGCCCGTGATCGAACGAGTTGTCATAAAGGCATTTCGCTATTTTGAGCAAGATCTCGACTTCTCTCTCACTACACGTATTCATGAGAACACTCCACCAAAATCCTCAGAGCGTCTAAGGGGACGCGGAGTCCGTAGTCTTTTTCAATAGCTTTGGCGGCCTTAATTACGTCAAGCCCGCTATCTAGGAGCTTCCTAGTTACAAGCCACGTAAAGGTATCTAAGTGCAAACACGATATTGAGAGCTCGTCGCATACCGCTTGCCAGGCTTTCTGCACCAACTTTGCACTTGCGGGATTCATCAAGTCGCGTACGCAATTGCCGAGCTTACCGCGGCAACCCTCTAAAAGGCAGCTAATTAGCGCGAGGGCGGTATTTCTAAAATCAACTGGAATTCCAATATCGCTGAAATATGGTTTAGCTCCACAAGCATAGCAGACATACCCATACATTTTACCTGCGAAAATAACAGTTTTACTGCTCGTATCGGAGCCAAGTGTTTTTGCGAGATTGGCTATGAGCTCCCGTATGTTTTTGCAATAATCTAGTGCAGCGCTGCGAAGAGCCTCCACAAGCTTTGCCGAGAGAACTTTTCCCACCCTTTTTAGCTTCTGCTCCATGAGAAGCACATTGCCACACTTTACGAGAAACTCGCGAAAGCCTCCCAGCGTAGGCTCTTCCCACGCTCTTTCAGAAAAGTAATCAGCAAAGCATGCCCAGTACTCTTCGCCAGTTGATCTAAGTTTATAGCTCACAATGCTATTAAGGACGACGAGAACAAATGCTTCGTTACATCCACGGGCACGTACTAAGCGCTCAATTGCAATATATTGAGGATCTCTCAGGTAGAGGTCTTCTATTTGGCTTTTAAGAGGCTTCAAGGCCTTTGCAATACGTACAGCTTTTTCGTAGTTTATTTTAACCACCAATCAAATCACCCATGTGAACGCAGTATCTCGTTACTTATATTGTGGCGGGTCGAGTAAAAGTGGTGTCGGTTATAATTACGTGTAAGAACGATGTGGTGGTCAAATACGAGGATGCTAGGGAAATTGTAATTTACGACATGGATTCCAAGAAGATAGTATTAAGGAGGGAAAAGCCTCCCCGCCCCGAGCTGTTAGAAGATATTGTGGAAGAGTACGACGTGTGTGCAATGCTAACGGCGTCTATAGAGCCCGAAACCGAGGAGGTCTTCGCCACTATGGGAGTCAAAGTCGTCTTAGTAAAGCAGTCTAACATTGAAGAAGTCATTAACGAGATATTCATCTAGGTGATTCGAGTGCTGCCACACATCATGATAGACATGCTCGACCCTGCCAAGAAGGTTCAGGCCGAGATCGAGAAGATCCTCGGAGAAGTTTGCAAGCTCGATTACTCAAATGCTTCAATAGAACTAAACATCTACCTGTGTGGCACTGCACTGGTTTACGTCTATAGGAGTGGCAGTTTACTGCTCATAGACGTGCTTAGAGGCGAGGACTTGCTCGACAAAATTGCCGACTACGTGCCAGCTCAGAGCACAATTATTAGGCTTATTGAGAGAGGTATTAAAGAGCCGAGGTAAGGACCTTGTCTAATGCTTCTCGCGCGCCCCAGAAAATAGTGCTAGACTTCGATCCAAGGAGCTGTAAAGGCTTCCTGGAAAAGTCGCCCTTAGCAGACGAGCTCGCAGAGAAGTGGTTTGGAAAGTACTTTGAGAACCGCTTAGAGCTGGACCTTGTTGAAGTAGCCTACTTGCTATTGCAGGGTAGGGCCCACATTCGCTACTCCAACTCATTTATAAGCGACCTCGACAACCTGGTCTCTACATATCCTCAATGCTTTGAGAAGTTCTTCTGGCCCATGCTAACGGTATACAAAGACCTGAGAGACAGGGGTAGAAGAGTAAAAGTAATAGAGGCGATGAAGTTTCTCGTGAGAGATAAGAGTGGTGACTTGAGGCTAATTCAAGTCCTCGAAGAAAAAACCCCGTTACAAACTAGCCGCGTATTTGACCTCATTGACGAGGCCCGGAGAAATAACCTAAAAGTAACCCTTGCAATAGTGAGCTTGCACGGCGAGCTAACGTACTACGAGCTCGTTCAAGCGGATTTAAGGGCCGAGTAGTCATGTCCGGCGAGCCTTACAATCCACCGCGTGGGATGCGCGACATAATTGGTGAAGAAGCAGAGCTCTACGAGTATTTGTTCAGCGAGTTTAGATCTATTGCTAGAGCAAGGGGGTTTGAGCCCATAATCACGCCCACTCTAGAGTACTTCAAGCTATTTGAAGCCAAGAGCGGCGAGGAAATTAGAAATGCTATGTACGTCTTCGAGGACAAGAGCGGCAGGCTCTTAGCACTAAGGCCTGAAATAACGGCAAGCGTTATCAGGGCTTACATTAGACACATGAGAGCAAGGCCTAAGCCAATAAGACTCTACTATATTGCACAGTGCTTCAGGTACGAAGAACCCCAATACGCTAGATATAGGGAGTTCTGGCAAGGAGGATTAGAAATCATTGGAGATCCTGATGTAAATGCCGACTTATCTGCGGCGATTACTGCAAGCGAGTTTCTCGAAAGAGTGGGAGTAAAGCACTACTATATTGCTGGAAACGTACTCGTGTATCGAAGTCTTATGAGGAAAATGCATATCGAAGAAGAGTTCCAAGACCACATACTACACTTAATTGATAAAGACCAGGTCGATAGGGCCTTGGAAGAGCTCAAGGCTAAGGTAGGAGACGAGAAAGCAGAGATCTTTAAGAGGTTTGTTGAAGTAGGTGATATTAACAAACTAGAGCAGCTGATTGAAGGGCACAAGGACTTCCTAGGAGAGCTGTACGAGACTGTTCAAAGAGAACAAGAAAGAATGCTGACATTCATTGATACCTTAAAGCAGCTTGGCTACGATGTGAGGTATAGCTCTAAGCTTGTCAGAGGACTTGCTTACTACACTGGGTTGATATTCGAGTACAAAGTACCATCAGAGAAACTCACTCAAAGCGTTGGGGGTGGAGGCAGGTATGATGGGCTTACAACAGTCTATGGTGCGCCATTCGAGTATTCAACGGGCTTAGCCCTGGGAATTGATAGAATAGCTCTTGTACTTAAGGAGTCCTTTAAGCCGCGTCACCCAGTAAAGGCCGTTATACTAGTGCTGGATAACGCGCCTCTCCACATCGGCTACAAAATTGCAAAAATGTTGCCAAGGGATTTCCTAGAAGTGTTTGTGTACAGAGCACGCAGTATCTCTAGGGCGCTAGAGTATGCAAACAAGCTGGGCTGCAGGTACGTCCTCATATATGGTGAAAAAGAGCATTCAATGGGTGTGATTACGCTAAAAGACATGTCAACAGGCGAGCAAAAGCAAGTACCCATAGGTGACGTTTTAAAAGAGATCCGGCTGGCCCTGCACGCCCGCTAGCACAAGACAGCACGCTTATATAAGTCCCTGAAGAGTTAAAGCATACTAGACTTTATGTAAGTGTGGTGTTTCCTCGTGCCTAGGATAAGGCTCGAGAAAATAGGAGACTACGAGTGGCGAATACCTGCAGGCGCGAAGTCCTGTATGAAGACAGATGCCATTATATTCGCTGATGAGTACTTGCTCGAGAAAATGGAATCAGACCTAACTCTTGAACAAGCAGCTAATGTTGCGTGCTTGCCCGGTATAAGGCTTTACTCGTACGTAATGCCGGATGGCCACCAAGGTTACGGCTTTCCAATTGGAGGCGTAGCGGGATTCGACGTAGAAGAAGGCGTAATAAGCCCTGGTGGAGTTGGATACGACATTAACTGCGGCGTGAGAGTCTTAAGAACAAACCTCTCACTAAGTGACATCAAGGGCAAGTTAAAGGATCTAGTAGAAGCTATCTTCAGAAATGTGCCGAGTGGTGTTGGATCGACAGGACAGCTCAGGCTGTCGATTAGCGAACTAGATGAAGTGCTCGAGTATGGTGTTAAATGGGCCATTGAGCGTGGCTTTGGCTGGGAGAGAGACGCTGAGCACACAGAAGAAAGAGGTTCGATGAAAGGTGCTAGAGCAGATAAAGTCAGCAAAGTGGCTAAGCAGAGAGGACACGAGCAGCTGGGTACACTTGGAGCAGGCAATCACTTCCTCGAGATACAAGTAGTCGATGAAATATACAATCCCGAAATAGCGAAAGTCATGGGAATTACTCACGTGGGACAAATAACGCTAATGATTCATACTGGCAGTAGGGGGCTTGGACACCAAGTAGCAAGCGACTACTTGATGATAATGGAGAGAGCGATGAGAAAATACGGGATATCGGTGCCTGACAGAGAACTCGCAGCAGTGCCCTTCAAAAGCCCCGAGGCGCAAGACTACTTTGCTGCGATGGCGGCAGCCGCCAACTTCGCGTGGACAAATAGGCAAATAATAACTCACTGGGTTAGAGAAAGCTTTAAGCACGTCTTCAAAAAAGACCCCGAAGAGCTCGGACTAGAAGTAATATACGATGTAGCGCACAACATAGCTAAGGTAGAAGAGCACGTTATTGAAGGCGAGAGGTACAAAGTCGTAGTCCACAGAAAGGGAGCAACAAGAGCATTTCCACCAGGACACCCCGATATACCGGCAGATTATAGGTCAATAGGGCAACCGGTTCTAATACCAGGCAGCATGGGCACGGCAAGCTACATACTCGTAGGCGTACCAGAGGGCCTCAGAACATGGTATAGTGCACCTCACGGAGCTGGAAGGTGGTTGAGCAGAGGAGATGCCATCAGGTCGTACTCTCCAGACAGAGTAATTGCCGAGCTCAGCAGTAGGGGTATAGTAGTTCGCGCGGCAACAAAGAGAGTAGTCAGCGAAGAAGCGCCAGAGGCCTACAAAGACGTTGACAAAGTCGTATTCGTAGCTGAAAAAGTCAAGATTGCACGCGCAGTAGTAAGGCTTACGCCAATAGGCGTTGTCAAGGGCTAGTATTTTCCGCTCATTTTTATTACCCTAGCATCCTTGCTAAAACAGCTTTGCGAGCTTTTACTGAAGTGCTCGACGAACGCCGTCTTTGCTCATAAATACTAATTTCTAGAGCAGAATGCTTCACTAAGCGTTCGCGTTTTGAGAGCACTCTTGCTACAACTAGGAGAAGGTTCTATTTTACCGCGCAAAGAGCTTTTTAGGTGTTCGCCTTAGTTTACGAAGCTAGAACCAGCCTCTTAATCTGTATTCATATTATAAGGTACGAGCTTTTCACAACGCATAACCTCCTCACTAGAACCTGGAAGTGAAGTACTATGTTTTTACTTAGGAGAGTTAGAGGAGCATAATAGATTGTGCTAACCAAAAATAGCGGCTCGGACGAGTTAAAAGTATTAAGAAGACCACAGGCATGCTAAGGCTTATCGGGCATTAGCGGGCCCGCCGGGATTTGAACCCGGGTCCTCCGGCTCCGAAGGCCGGCGCCCTA
>JAGDWH010000010.1 GCA_023269765.1 Desulfurococcaceae archaeon | reverse complement strand
GTCCAGCCCCCGGCAACGGGGGTCGTAAACTACGGAGGACCACGGTGGAGGCGTTGAAACGGCCGTCCCGCGCGGTGCAAGGCCCGGGCCTGGGATGAGGTGCCGCGTGACCAGTACGGGCCGCTTAGACAAATGCGGGGAGGAACAGAACACGGGTTATAGCCCGGCCCCGCCGAAACATCCTACTCTTCTCCGGCTACTATGTAGCAAACTTCGCGCGAACCCCAGTAGTCTTCTATGATTCTCATTACTTCATCAACGCTGTTCGCCGATGAATAGAGACTTAGCAATTCTTTATTGAGCTCGTGGAAAGTAGACATCCACTTATACAATCTAAGGAGCTTATTATACTGCTCTACAAAACCTAGTATGTAGAGTGATGCTGCGACAGCTTCTATGCTTGAAAGTATGCAGGGCTTTCCATAGTTCACCGGATTTCCAGGTAGTAGTGGAGGGAGCTTTACGTGAATACCCTTAATGCCACTAAAGTGCCTTCTCGCAAGTTTCTTCCAGCTTGCGTCAACAACTAGTATTCCATGCTCGAGCGCGTAACTCCTCAACCACGGACCGAGGTAATCTTCGCTGTACGGATTAAGAACAAGTGGCCTGCTCCTAATGCTTTTTCTACTTACTACTCGAGTAGCCAATCCAAAGCGTACCATTTTAAGAGCCGTGTTCTTATCCGGGCTGTCTTCGTAGTAAAGGAGCGCGTAGACTCTGACCTCCCTGCTCGGCTCCATTAGGTACGCCAAAAATGCTTATTTACCAAGGACGAAATAGTAATATCTGGGGGTATTAAGTGCAGAAGAGCACGAAATCTGCCATAATCCTAATACAAACAGAGATAGGTGCTGAGAGCAAAGTATTAGATGAGCTGATGAAAATCCCCGAGGTAAAGGAGGCTTACATAGTCTACGGTACGTATGATATTGTCGTAAAAGTGGAAACTGATGCGCTTGAAAGAATAAGGGAAATAGTAACCAACAAGATAAGGAAGCTTCCCGACATTAGAACTACTGTTACAATGATAGTAGTCGAGGAGAGGACCAAGTAGACTGGTCAACAACCAGCCTCAAGCAGTTGTAACTACAACTTCGTTTTTCAAAACCACAATCGTGTGCTCAAACTGAGATACTAAACCCCTTCCTTTTTCAACTAGAACGGGATACTCTACAAGGCACTTGCACTTCTTTAACAAGTTGAGCACTTCTAGTGCACTCGAATACTCGTCGGCACTCCTAACATACCACCTTAGCGTAAATGGCAGGGTCCTTCTCTCGCCATAGACCTTATTGTAGAAGTGCTCGGCTTGCTGCAAAAGACGCCTTGTTTTCTGCTTTAATGCATATATAGTGACTAGTGGGGCCTCCTCTACTAAGCCAACGCCATTGGTTGCAAAAGGCTCAATTGCGTAGACCCCCTCTTCAAGCCTGTGCCAAGAAAAAACGTCCCCGAAGTTTGGTATAGTCACGCCACTGTGTATAACGTATCTCGCCATTCCATGCCCACTCAAGTTTTTAATAGACTTGTAGCCGGCCGACTTGATGGCCTTTTCAATGACGCTGCCCAACTCAGACGCCCTTATGCCCGGGCGAAAAGCCTCTAGAGCTTTTTCAAGTGCAAGTCTAGCAGCTTCTACTAGTCCCTCGAAAGCGGGGTTAAGAGAAATAGTTACTGCAGTATCAGCTATAAACCCGTCGACGTGCACGCCTATGTCTATTTTTACAATGGAGTTATCTGGTAGCATGGTTACATCCGACAAAACCGGCGTGTAGTGAGCAGCCACTTCATTTATTCCTATGTTAACTGGAAATGCCGGCTCGCCGCCGAGCTCTCTAATGCGCTTTTCCAGCAACTCTGCAATGTCTAGTAGCTTCGCGCCCGGTTTGACGAGCTTTTCAGCGTATTCACGCACCCTCTTGGCAATTTCGCCTGCCTTTACTAGTTTTTTGAGCGCCTCTTCATCAATCATGCTCGGCCCCCCGCACTCATTCAAGATGATATCTGCACACTCAATTCTAGTTTTTTAGCTTTAATGAGGTAAATTGGCTACTGGGGGGTTTCATGGCTCTCATAAAGTACCTAGGCCACAGCTTTTTTGAAGTGGTCTTAACAGGGCTAGATGGATCCCCCAAGACAGTCCTAATAGACCCGTGGGTCGAAAACCCACAGAGCCCTGCAAAGCTCAGTGATTACTTAAACAAAAAAATAGATTACATAGTTGTAACGCACGACCACGGGGATCACCTGGGTAACGCAATAGACATAGCAAAAGCAACCGGCGCGACTATAATAGGCATCTACGAACTGGCGGAATACGCCAGGGAACAGGGAGTAAAAAGCATTGGCGGTAATATAGGAGGCAGGCTTAAAATAGGTGACCTCGAAGTAGTACTGACTCCTGCTTTGCACAGCAGTACTAGGGGGGCACCCGTAGGAGTCGTCGTTGGCGGGCTTGACGTCAAGATATATCACGCGGGCGACACAGGATTATTTGCTGAAATGGCCTTCATAGGAGAGCTTTACAACCCTGACATAGCAATGCTACCAATAGGCGGGCACTTTACGATGGGTGTTAAAGAAGCAGCCAAGGCCGTCGAGCTCATAAAACCTCGAGTAGTCATTCCAATGCACTACAATACTTTCCCAGTAATACAGGCCGACCCCTGGGAGTTCAAGAAGCTCGTCGAGGAAAAAACCGGGGTTAAAGTAGTCATCTTGAAACCAGGCGAATCTTACACCTACCCTCCTCAATAGTCACTTAAATCGGTTAGTTGTTTTCTACCCCAATTAATTGCTACTATGAAGAGTTAGCCGTGTTTTCAGCGCGCACATATGACTCTAGGGGCAGAGCAACTACAAGCTATAAAAGTTACCGGGGAATTAAGGGAATAGAAGCTTTAGGCGAATTCACGTGGGCGCGGGAAGCCTTGATAAGCTGAGCATTGTCTTGCGCAATACAGTTGAGGTTGTAACTAGAGACGAGCTCGCAGCACTGCTTTCGAGAGAGGAGAGGGTAAAAGGCTACTTGGGTTTTGAGCCAAGCGGCCTTGTCCACATTGGATGGCTTGTTTGGATGTACAAGGTTAAAGACCTCGTTGATGTAGGGGTGGAGTTTTACGTGCTCGAAGCCACGTGGCACGCATATATAAATGACAAGCTCGGCGGAGACATGGAGCTTATTAGAAAGGCGGCCAGGTATACTCGAAAAGTTCTCGAAGCCGTAGGAGTGCCAGAAACTCGGGTTAAATACATAGATGCGGAAGACCTGGTCAGCGACAAGGAGTACTGGGAGATACTGATAAAGGCGGCGAAGAGAACTAGTCTCGCTAGAGTCAAGAGAGCGCTCACAATAATGGGTAGAACGGCTAATGAGGCAGAAACGGACTTCTCTAAGCTAATATACCCGCTAATGCAGGTAACAGACATATTCTACCTAGACCTCGACATAGCCCTAGGCGGGCTAGATCAGAGAAAAGCACACATGCTTGCAAGAGATCTAGCAGAAAAGCTTGGATTCAAAAAGCCGGTGGCCATACACACCCCCCTAATATCAGGTATAAGAGGACCCGAGAAGAAGCCGGCACAGCTAAGAGAACTAGAAGTAGATGAGGCAGCGTCGGAAGTCAAAATGAGCAAGAGCAAACCAGAAACAGCAATATTCGTCCACGACGCGCCAGAGATCATTAGAAAGAAACTCATGGACGCCTACTGTCCACCAAGAGTTATCGAGTTCAACCCAATTATAGAAATAAACAAGTACTTGCTGTTTCAACAACCCGGCTTTGTGCTACACATCGAGAGACCCGCTCAATATGGAGGGCCTATAGATGTATACAGCATTGAAGAGCTCGAAGCAATGTACGCGCAGGGTAAAATACACCCACTTGATCTCAAAAACGCCACAGCAGACGCGCTCATTAAGCTGGTAGGTAACATACAAATAAAGCTGTTTTCAAGCAAGGAGACAACCAAGCTCTTAGAAGAACTACTGCAGGCAAAGATTACTAGGTAATCGGCTCGTGAATATTTTAAAAGCCCAGTAGTAGTCAAGTACTTTTAGGTGGGCCGGTAGCTCAGCCTGGAAGAGCGCCGCCCTTGCATGGTCCCAAGGAATACCGGGGTCGAAGAGAGGCGGAGGTCCCGGGTTCAAATCCCGGCCGGTCCATTTAGCACTACTCTTTATTAAACCCCCTCTAAATTGTGGTTAAGGGGTTGTACTTGCTGGATACTGGTGTGCTGGTTCAGCTAATCTGGCTAGCACTGTTCATATTGCTCATAACGGGGCTTTACCAGAGAATACAACTCAAGCTGTGGATATTAGAGCTGAAGACGAAGCTCAGTGTTATCAAGTCTATTTTAGAAGAAGACAAGCAAAAAGTAAGAAACATTCTTCACGGCCTCGGGTCAAGTAATCCCGAAGTCTTAATTAACAGAATTACTGAAGCCTTCTTTATCGAGCCAGTAGAAATAGAGCCTACAGACATAATAAAGAGGCTCGATCACCTGATAAGAGTTTACGAAAATCACACAAGGTCTATAGTGGCAGAAGCCCTGCCTAAGTTGAGTAAGCACGAGAGAAGCCTTATCGAGTCTTCTCTTGCAATAGTTGCAGCACTTAACTACATATACAAGATAGTTAGGCACTATATCCTCGTCGGAGAAAAGGAAAACAATTATATACTGATAATGCAGCTCCAATACTTAATGCCGCAAATTCTAAAAATCGTTCAAACATACCACGAAGCACTCACACCATTCACGCAGGGCATGCCTATAGGAGACAGCGTAGGTCCCTTGATAGCCTACATGCTAGCAGAAAAGGGCGAGGTTAGATCACGAAGAGTAGTAGATGACACCAGCGTTTTCGAAGTGTTCTACAAGGAGAGGAGGATACTCTTAGTAAAGGCCGAGGGCCCTGGCAGTAATGTGGGACATCCAGGAGCAGTCATTAACAAGCTCGTAGAAGAGCTAAGGGGTGCGGTGGATTTAATTGTGACAATTGATGCTGCATTAAAACTTGAGGGCGAGGAAGTAGGGTCTGTCGCTGAGGGATATGGAGCGGCAATAGGAGATCCCGGGCCCGAGAAAATAGCCATAGAGAGAGCGGCAGCCAAGTACAACATACCGCTAAGAGCCATAGTCATAAAAATGGACTTGAGAGATGCCATAACAGTCATGAAAAAAGAAGTGTTTGAAGCGGCAGAGAGGACTCTACTGTACCTTGAAAAGCTTATTGAAGAGCACACGAAGCCCAATGCAACAGTAATAGTAGCTTGCATTGGAAATACCATAGGCGTACCCGGGTGACGAGTCATGAACGGCGAGCAGGTCACAAACGTAATTATTGCAATACTCCTAGCACTCATACTAATCTACTACTTATACAACGCACTTCGAACTAGAAGAAAACGCAAACCTGAATATGCTATTAGGGAAGTTCTGGCATGTATGCAGTGCAATTACAAGCTAGAAAGAGACTACGAAGCAGGGGACTTCATTGGGCTTCTCAAAGGCAAGTGTCCTAAGTGTGGTGGACAAATGAAAATAAGGGGTATATACGCCGTTGAAAAGAGCAAGCTTTAAAAACCTGTAAGAATCTAGTAGCACATGCGGCGCCCGACCCGGCCATAGTGGCCGGGCAACACCCGG
>JAGDWH010000012.1 GCA_023269765.1 Desulfurococcaceae archaeon | reverse complement strand
TACAATGACGCCCCTCCCTACTGGAGGAAGTACGGAACCCCCAGCTATATAGGAATAGCGACAATATACAAGGCCACGAGTGGAACAACAAGTTATAACTTCAACAGCACCCTCCTCCAGTTACAGGGCTACGGACCCTACATGACCTATGCAATAACGATGACAGATTACTGGATTCTACAAACCCTCTACTTTGATGTCTACTGGGTCGCCCTGTACGACTCTACGGGCTCATTAATCTACAACTTCACTTTCCCCTATGGTAGTTACAGCGTCGTAAGGGAGAGAAGCCGTACATATGGAGACTACGGTTACTTGAACTTTGGATTTCCAGGCTTTACTGCCATGTACTATAACAGAGACATTAGCAGCTACGCAGCCGACGCGGGCGTTCAGGTCTCAACTCTCCTAAATATAAGAGGCGGGGTCGGGTGGGGCTCAGTAATACTTACTGACGGAGTTGGCAACTACTACGCAATCGCACTGAATACAAGCGGCTACCTCAGTATATTGAGAAATGTGGGTACTGGGTGGTCTGTTTTAAACAGCACATTAGTACCCGGGTACGCTAATAGTACATGGTATAGATTGAGAGTAGCGTACTCTAGGGTAGGCACAACTAATTACTTCAGCGTTTACCTATACGACGTGTCAGGTAACCTAGTGGCTCGGTTGAGCGCTTCCGACGCCTCCTTCCAGCCGAGATTCGCTGGTCTAGGGAGCTACACGTCTAACCTCTTATATGTAGACGTACTCTACGACAACTTTATAGTCGCAACCGGATTGCCGATTACTTTAATAAATATTCCTGGAGCAAACTACAGGGCAGAGCTTTGGAGCCTCCCTGGCGTATTGGTATCAAGTGGAGTAAGTGACGCTAGCGGGGTAATACAGCTTCCGGTAGAAGATCCCACAGCGCCAATATATGGTGGGGTATTCAAGGTCTATTATCCTGGCAACGTGGCCTGCCTCGCCACTCAATACCCACCAGCCGAAGCTATTAGAGCTGGCGATGTCTTCAACATGTCGTGGAAACCCATATACCTGGATCCTATTCTACAAAGCGTTTCTTTCTACATCGGCTATGGAGGAAATACCACCTATGCGCCGGTATTTAACGTGACCATTTACAGTGGCTACTCGCTCTATGCCCGCCTCCTTTTAGACGCTTCAGAAAGCATCATAGACCCGGGCTTGAGCATCAATATATCGCTCGTTAACTCTAGTGGAGCCGTCTCGGGCACGATTAGCATATCTAGTGGGGCAGTACTGTCTGCTCAAACATCCCCCTTCATTTTAGTCTCTGGATCTAGTAGCTACGTTTACATCGAGGGGAGATACTCGGCACCGGGGTCTAGTAGCTCGCTAAAGATCTACGTAGTTGCTTGCGCGTCTCCTACACAGGCAGCCTGTATTTACATACCTGTTCAACTCGTAATCAGGTCGCCCGAGGGGTGATATAGATAACCCCGAAAGTTGGCCGCCCTAGGGCAACATTGCTTTTACTACTGGGCTTGTTGATCGCTCTATTAATTGTAGCAGCCAATGTCTATTCATACGAGGCAATTAAGCCGATTAATTTAGCTGAAGTCGAGAAAGAGGAAACCATTAATAGGTTGAGATACGACAGGGAGTTCTTCTGCGGAGGCTTTGCTCCCGTTCTGCATCACACTACACATCTTAGCATAGTATATGGGGCGAAGGCGTGTAGCATCGGCGATCAAGAGCTATACGAAGACATCAGAGTGCTCATCAACGTCCCGGTTGGTACTTGGAGGCTGGATAACGTAGCAAAACTATGCGTTTACACCAACGAAGAAGTCACGCTTAGAATTACAGTTGAAAAGCACGTAGAGGCAGGGCAAGCCCTCCTCTTAATAAACACAGGCAGTGGCGTCCTCACCGTGGATTTATCGAGTAGGTCCGAGAGCATTTTGAAAATTTCTAAGGGGCTGCACGTCTACACTCTATCAATTTTACTGCGCGTTTACGAGAGCGGAACGTACATTGTTAGAATCGGGTTTTACTTTGAATATCCCTGAATTCCGCAAACTCTACGTACTCGTATTTTAGGTTATATATAACTATAAAGCAGAAAAAGCAGAAGTAGTCGAAAAGGGACGGAGTACTTTGAAGAGAACACTAGCAGAGATGCTGATAATTCTAATGATCATACTGCTTTTACTACTCTTGTTTCCGAGGGTTTATGGAGAAGGCACACTGTACATATCCACCGACTCGTGCTCATATGAAATCTACAGAGACCTCATGAAGACATATCCCAATTTAACGGGAGAAATTGCTATACTAGCCGACTTGAATGGCATAAAAATTAGCTCCTATAGAAAAGTCGTTTTCCTGGGAACTAGTGCAAGCCTGCAAAGACAGCTCAGCGAAGTCGTTGAGAGACTCACTAAAGACCCACCTAAGACCCTCATAGTCTCGCAATACGTGGGCGAATACTATGGTATTAAAGCATCTAGTTATGTCCCAGACGAGTACATTTGGAAGTACTGCCTCTACAGAGATGACAAGTCCCTGTATAACATAGCCGAGATCATTTGGAGGAGCAATGGCGAGCCTGCGCAGTCCTTGAGCCAGCTACTACCGTTTTTAGCCGCACTAAGCGTGGGCACTATAGCTACATCTTACTTACTGTCTAAACACGTTGGAGAATTTATTGAAAAACTGAGAACGGCTTTAATCAAATTAATTGGGCTAATAGCCCTCCCAGTTCTCAGAGTCAAGCTGGAGAGAGAAGAAGTGCTAAATCACCCACTAAGAAAGTCCATATACGACTACGTGTCTTCCAAAGTAGTAGTGAGGCTATCAGATTTAATGAGAGAACTAAAGCTACCAAGAGGGACAACAGAATGGCACTTACATCTACTAGTTAAGTATGGTCTAGTACGAGAGCTCAGAGTAGGGAGAAAGAGGTATGTTGTAGACTTCTCTAAACCGCATAATATAGTACAAGAACTAGTTTCTAAAGACGAGGACTTTAAATGCGTATGGGAGCTAGTTGCGAAAGCGCAAGGCTACAGCGGATTCTCTATCGATGAAAAAACAATAAGCGAGGTCTCTGATAAGTGCGGACTCGATCCCCGCGAAGTAGAGAAGATAATGAACGCAATAAACTACCTCCAGACACTATAACCAGACCAGGGCTACTTGCAGACAAGTTCGAAGCAAAGCCTACTGTTACGTCTCCAGCAGTCATTGGCAGCAGTCGGCAAGCCCAGGTCTCGTGTCTAGAATTACTCCTACTTATAAAGGGTTTCTACGTACATAAAGTGCTCTTGAGCACTTCGAAGAGCTTTTCTATAGTAAGCTCGCCGGTTCGTCTCATGGTTATGTGGTCTTGCTTGCCGCCGCCTTTGACTCCCTTCTCGGAGAGCGCGTCCACCACTTTCCTGAGGTTTATTCCAAGGCTTTTTGCCTTCTCGGGGCTTATTGCTACTTCAATCGTGTCTCCGGAGCTAATTACTGTTAGTAAGCCACGCGATATTGAGAGCTCTTCGAGCAGGCGCTTTACCAGCTTCTCGTCTGCAAATGGCAGCTCTATGTATGTAGCCTCAATGTCGCATATCTTTGTCTTGTTTGAGAGGGCTTGCGAGACTAAGACCTTTTCTAAGGCCTCTCTATACTTTCTTAGCAGCTCGCTTGCCTTTGCGTGCTCGTTCTGAACTCTCTTCACGGCTTCAACTAAGTTCTGCTGCTTGCTGCCAAGTATTGAAAGCGCAGAGCTTATTTCTTCTTCGAGAGAGCGCAGCATTTCTACGAGCTTAGTACCAGCTATGAACTCCAGTCTGATAACGCCGTCTTGTATTCTCTCAACATTTGTGATTTTTATTCCACCCACCTCTGATGTGCTATGTAAGTGCGTTCCGAAGCAGGCCTGGGCATCCCAGCCCGGTATTTCGACTATTCTCAAAGTAGGCGAGTAAACGGCACCTCCCTGGTATATCTTCAGCCCATACCTGTTCTCGGCTTCAAATCTAGTCAGGTAATTGAACCTCAACTCGATCCTGCTGTTGACAATTTCGTTCGCCAAGTCTTCGATTTTCCTCACTTCTTCTTCTGTTAGTGGTTTGTGGTGTGTTATGTCAAGTCTTGCCTTTACCGGAGTCTTCTCAGCGCCTGCTTGCCACACGTGTTCTCCAAGTACTTTCCTGGCAGCAGCTAGTACTATGTGCGTGGCTGTGTGGTGCTTCATTAACTGGTATCTTCTACGCCAGTCTATTTCAACTAGGACGTAGTCGCCGAGCGAGAACTCGGGGACTTTGTCGAGAACGTGCACTACTACGTCTCCGGCTTTACCAACGTAGACGATTTTGTACTTCTTATCACCAAATATTAGGTAGCCCTCGTCGTGATCCTGCCCCCCGGCCCAGGGATAAGCGACTGTTTTGTCGAGTACAACGTAGTTGTCCTTTACGCCGAGCACTGTGGCCTCCGTCCTAGTCAAGTACGGGTCTTCGTGGAAGAGTAGGCGAGTTGCTTTGAACCCCGAGGCCCACTTAACTACTTCTTCGGGGAGCTCGCGCTCCCTTTCTTTAACTAGAATCCTTGGCGCGGAGTGCCTCGACGCTATTATCGAGTAGAAGTTCGGTGGCGTTTCAATGCTAATACCGTACTCCTTTGCCCTCTCAACCACGATGTCGGGCGGTATTCCGTGAGAATCGTATATTTCAACTAAGTCCTCGACTTCGAGCCTCTTCTTCCTCTTGAGGATGCCTTCTACTACCTCAATGCCGCGCTGAAGCGCGTTCACGAACTTCACTACTTCCAGCGAAACGACATCCGTGATGTAGTCTCTGTGCTTCTCGAACTTGCCATAGATGTAGTCTCCCTTCCAGTAAGATATTTGCTTGTCTATTAATTCCAGTACAACGTCGCCAAGCCTGTGGTGCTCTATGCCTAGCTTTATTAAGTTGCGGAGAAGCCTTCTAATTACGAGCCTAGCGAGATACCCCTCGCCGCTATTTGATGGCACTATACCATCAGACAACATGAGTAGCAGTGTTCTAACGTGATCTAGGGCGCTGTACAAGTAAATGGAGTTTACGAGGCCCTTCCAGTGTTCAGCAAACGCCGTTCCTTCTAAGTACTTGACTAGCTCATCTATGCTGGCGATTTCCTTATCACTCAGCTCATAAACAAGCTTCTTTAAGACGTCATGCGGAGGTTCCTCAACACCGAGGACGTCCTTGTACGTGTCTACGAGCCTACCGTACACAGCGTGAAAGCCCGTGGGGGTCTTCTGCGTAAACCAAGCAATCCTCTCTACGCCGTAGCCGCAGTCTACGACTAAAACCGGGTTAAGTTCGAGCTTCCCATTTACGGTCTTATAGGCCATGTGGACTAGTGTCGCAAGCTCCATTCCATCTACTAGTACTTCTGGAGCTGGGCCCGCATTTCCACCCCCTTCCCACCAGCCCTCCTTGAATACTAGGTCGTCGAGGTCTATGCCGATCTCCTTGTTGAAGAACTCTATGGTGTTTTCAAATATGCCTTCTGACCAGTAAATGATCTTGCCTTGCTTATTGAAAGCGTGCATTCCACCCATTTCAAAGCTAGTTAAGTGTCTCCCGAAAGTGAGCCCAACGTTGTCTATGTCTGTAAGCCTAATTGAGGGCTGCACTATTACTAAGGGGTTGTGAGGCGGATCAGCAACCCCATCTGTGACGACTGGCTGGAATACTACTATAGATGCTATTGTTAAATAGAGGTCGTTTCTCCACTTAGCGAGAACGGGATAAGGATCTACAACACCATGTCCTTTCCTAGCCAGGAAGTTGATGAACTTCTCTCTCACGTCCTTTATGCTGAGTGGCAATACTCGCTTGTAGCTCTTGTAGAGGAACTCGTATTTACTGCAGGGTCTATCGGGGCAGGTTTCGCGAGGAATCGTGCTCCAGAAGTACCCTCCACAAACCTTGCATTTGTACCTCTTATATCCATATACTTCTTCAAGGTACTTGTAGTTTACTACGTCACCGACCTGCTTCATGGCAATCCTCACTAAGGTTACTAGGGCTTACAAGAATATATAGCTCTTTAGGGGTAGTTGCGGTGAGACTGCTAAAAATCAGGCTTCTGCGACGACCCAGGTACTTTGCCAAAACTTCTCGGCTAACCAAAGAGGGCTGCAAAGCCTTCTGCAAGTGCTTCTTCGCTGAGCTCTTTTGG
>JAGDWH010000007.1 GCA_023269765.1 Desulfurococcaceae archaeon | reverse complement strand
ATTCGCTACCACTCCTCCTCCCACTCTTCCTCTTCCCACTCTTCTTCCTCCCACTCCTCCTCCCACTCTTCTTCAAGCCACTTCAAGTCTCGTCCCCCCAATTACCTTCCTGAGCACGCTTAAAAATTATTTTATATAAATTTATCCTGCTAGGCGTGCTTTTCGGTGAATAGTCTCAGCTTTGAAGCCGCGCTGCACAAGCACGTAGTACTTTTTGCCGAGACCTATTGGCTACCGTGTGCTTGGTTTTTTAGCTACAGGTCGCATCTACTAGCCGTGGGATTGGGCTTGAACGGCATTTCAGGCGCGTCCAAGTGCATGGTCGGCTGCGAAGTCTTAATAAGAGATGTTAAGCCGGGCGTGAAAATCCTCAAGCTCGTAGATAGAGCTACGAGGTACTTCGAGGCGCTATGGGAAATACCAGAGGGAGTTTCGTACAATGCCTACTTAGTTGAAACGTCTAGTGGATTTGTACTAATTGACGGCTGGAAAAGGGGTTGGGGCGGGCTTCTCTTAAAGAAGCTCGAAGAACTTGGGGTTTTGAACCGGCTGACGCACGTAATCACAAACCACTTAGAGCCAGACCACGCAGGCACGCTACCGGAGCTCTTGAAATCTAACCCTAGGTTAAAAGTCTTGGGACACATCATGGCGAAGAACATGATTAGAGACTTCTACGGTGCTGAGCCGGACTTCAAGCCCGTATCAGACGGCGAAGAAGTAGCTATAGGAGGCCTAAAGTTCAAGTTTGTGCACACTCCCTGGCTCCACTGGCCAGAAACCATAGTAACCTTCGTTGAAGACTTGAGAGTGGGCTTTACCTGTGATGTCTTTGGGTCATTTGGTGGTTTCGAGCAGGTCTTCTTGAGCGAATTAAGCGAGGGAGAAAGGGCAGCGTACTTCAAGATTGCTAAGAAGTACTTTGCTGATGTCGTAGGTCACTATAGGGAGTTTGTACTGAGATCTGCCAGCAAGCTGAAGGAAGTAATCTTGAAGTCGGATTACATTGCACCAGCACACGGATTAGTGCTCAGTAGGGATGAAGCGCTCAAACTCCTGGAGATGTACGAGGACTGGTCTTCTAAGAGGGAAAAGCGAATAGTAGTAATCTATGGTTCAATGTACAGATTTACGGAAAAAATAGCCGAAGATGCCGCTAAGTCGCTCGCCGAAGCAGGATTTGAAGTTAAAACATACAAGTTCACGGATACCGAAAGATCGTTGGTTAGCGAAGTAGTTTCAGACGCCCTGGGTGCCGAGGGACTGCTCGTGGCCGCCCCTGTTTACGAAAACCAGCTAAACCCCTTAGTGAGATGGGTCTTAGAAATTACTGCTCACAAAACCGGGTGTAATAAGGTGTTGTTTATAAATGTCTATGGATGGGGGGCCAAAAGCGAGGAAGTTAAAAGGTTCCTAAGCAACTTAAAGTGCAGAGAATTCGATGTAATTGAGCTTAAACCACGCGAAGCAGTCGAGGAAAGCGCTAAGCTAATTGAGAAAATTAAGAGCTTTTTCCTGAAATAGAGCTTTAGGATGGCTTGACGAGAAGGCTTGATTAATCACTATAGTTCACAAGCAACTAGTAATAGTGGGGAAGCAGCTCGACTTGAGTAAAGCCGCCGGCGGGATTTGAACCCGCGACCACCGGCTTTCCCCGACTTCGGTTCCAATAAGGCCTTACGAGGCCGGCGCTCTACCTGGCTGAGCTACGGCGGCTTCTAATGAAGAAAAATGCGTGTATGGGGTTTTAATCTTCTTCAAACGCTCTAAGGGCGTTTTGAGCCATTTCTCTAATTACGGAATACACGTCCTTTGCTTTGACTATGGCAGAGGCCACTAAGACGCCAACGGTTCCCAGCTTGATTGCCTTGTATACGTCTTCGCCTGTTGATATGCCGGCACCCGTGAGGATCTTTACATGGGGGTTCACTCTCTTAATCAGCTCCACGCTCCTTGTTATAACTTCTGGTTTCGCTCTGCTAACGCTCACCCCCGTACCTATGAGCTCCGGCGGCTCCACAGCTACCATATGGGGTTCTAAAACAGCAATTGCAGCGCCCGTTTCAGGCACATCTGCGCAGGCGAGAACTTCGAGGCCTAAGTCACGGGCTTTCTTAATGATGTAGTGTATTTCAGATAGTTTAAGCCTGTGTTCGCTGTGATTTACAATAACGCCGTGTACACCGAGTTCTTTTAGTCCTTCAAGGGGCAGATACCCCGTGATGGCCCCCGGCTCTAGAGGGTCTGCGTGCTGTGCATAAACTTTTATGCCGGTGCCTTCTACTTCTTGGAGTATTCTATAGAGCTCAGTAAAGGGCGGAGCCAGTATTATTTCAACGTCCAGCTCGCTCTTTACTCTAACGGCTGCTCTAGCTATTTCAATTGCATGTTTACCGAAGCTGTGGGGGTAGTAGGCCTTGTAGTTGACTGCTAAAATGGGTTTCTCGGCAGACATCGATATTACGTCACCTCATGCTTTATAGAAGGGGGATTTGACAAAAACCAATTACAATGGGCTTCGTTGCGCTGCTTCTAAGTCATTATTCGTCTTTTATCCTAGTTTGACGAATCTGTCTTTGAGCTTTTCAAGTACTTGTGGTAGGGTGGTGTATTCCATTTCCTCGGGTCCTAGTCTGTGTGGCATGAATGGGCCATGCCTTCTCATGTACTCTGCAATCAGCTGTGCAAGCCTTCTCGTCTCGTCAAAGGCTACGTCGTCGAACAAGTCAACAGGCCCTATTAGCCTGCCTTTGCTAATGTTCCATCCTAGTGCAATGACTCTTGGTGGTCCATCAAATCGCGTTGTCTTCGCGTACCTCATCGGGACGGGCATCAATGGTCCGTAGTGACTGCCCCTCATCCATCCAGCTACTAAGTGAGGTAGTGTAAATGCCTCTAGTATCTCGCCAAGCGCGGGCAAGCCGTGCTGTGCCCTAACTATGGCAACTGGATCGTCTTTCCCAACATACCTGCCTGCTATTAAGTTAAGCCTCTCGACACTAACAACAGCTGCCAGCAGGTTGTCGCTTTTTCTATAGACTCTTCTAACGATGTATCTTCCAGTAGTTCCTATTAGTGCAAGAATATCGTACATTTCTTCTGGTGACTTCATTAATACGCTCTTGCCTTCAAACACGTCGTAAATCTCGAATATAAAGCCATCGTGCATTTTAGGGTCTATAACAAGCCCCGCTGTATTGAACGGGTCTGCGAATATCCTGAACATTGGCAAGTTAAATGCGCCTGGTTCTGTTTTATCCGCGTGAAAAGTCACAACAGGCTCTGAAGCTCTCTCCTCCATTTCAAGCTCTGCTACGCCGGGTCCAAGTCCTCTAACATTACCTGAAAAGGCCTCAGACAGGAGATCTTGGCCGGCTGCATATAGCTTTAGTTCGCGCGCGACTTTGGCGGCTGCTTTGAAGGCCTCCCACGCTAGTCCATGTATGTCTGGGTGATCGGGTCCCTTGGTGTGAGTCATTATTAGTTGTATGTCGTCACCTACGTGCGTTACGTAGAAGTCTATTAGTATACCTTTTTGCTTAGCTTCAGCAAGGACCTTCGTCGCCGCTGCTAGCTGATCAGGGTGCACCATGTGATGTCCGGCTATGCTTCCTACGTCTGCTTTTATGACGGACAGGGTTACTTTCTCAGGCATGGACTTAACCCCGCTTTACTGTAATTATGTCAAGGGCTAATAAAGGTTTCATTTATGTGTGATTTGAAATTTTAAGATATTTATTTAAATTGCTTCTGCTGCGAAGTACTCCCCGCGCGACTTTTGTTCTCTCTCAAGTACCGAGCCTGGCTTGTTTACTCTAGGTCTCCATGTTTCTGGGTCTCTTCTGACAGTTACATCGAGGTTACGCAGCAATATATTGAAGCCCTCCCGCGGTTCTAGGGGTTTTGTTGCTTTTCCCTCAATAGCAGGCTCGCCCCAGAAAACCATTACTTTATCACTTACGTATGTTTGAAGTAGCAAGTCGTGCTCTACAACTAGTGCTGCCTTGTTTCTTCCTTCTACGACTCTTCTTATAGTCCTCGCCACAGTTACCCTTTCTTCGACATCAAGATACGCGGACGGCTCGTCGAGGAAGTACAAATCCGCTTCGCGCGCAAGAGCGCAAGCAACGGCGAGTTTTTGTAGTTCTCCTCCGCTCAGCTCATCTACTCTCCTTTCGAGCAGTTTAGTGAGCCTTAGCCTCTTAACCAGCTCCACGTAAAGCCAGGAAGAGGGGTCTAGGGCTTGGGGCGATGCTGCTTTTAAATTGGCTGCGACGGTTTCTTCCGAGAACAGCTTGGGAGAGAGCTCTTGCGGCTTAATACTAATAGAGCTCGCTGATATCAGCACCCCTCCTTGCAGGGGTTTTAACTCTCCTCCCAAGATCTTGATGAAAGTCGTCTTTCCGATTCCATTAGGCCCCACGACTCCTACAACTTCGCCTGTGTGTACCTCGCCACTCTCAACATGGAGCTTGAAGCCTCCAGGATACTGGAAGTAGATGCTATCCCACGCTAGTAGCGGATATGTTAATTCGGGCTTAACCTCGGACTTCGCCGTTATTCTGAACCTTACTTCCTCGTTCCTAATTCTCATGTTCTCGGCGGGTAAGTAGCCCCTCAAATAGTGGTTTATTCCAGCTCTAGTGCTGTAGGGCTTTGAAGATATGCCAAATACTCCTGGTTCACCGTAAATGATGACGACGTTGTCTGTTATGTAATCTAGAACCATGAGATCGTGTTCCACTATTACGACGTAGTTTTTCTCAGGGTTTGTGTGCTTATTAATTGCCCTCGCGACTCTTAGTCTTTCTCTCACGTCGAGATAGCTGCAGGGCTCGTCAAAGAAGTACGCGTTTGCCTGCTTAACGAGTAATGCTGCTATTAGCATTTTCTGGAGCTCGCCACCGCTAAGCTCACTGACCTTTTTGTCAAGCACTCTTTCTAGTGCCAGGTCGTGAACGACTTCTCTGAGAACCCCTTTTTCGTCGGCTTTCTCGAGAAGTTCTCTTACAGTGCCCTTTAAAACTCTTCTTGCTGCTTCTATGTACTGTGGCTTGACAAGGGCTCTTATTTCGTTGTTCGCAAGCTTCTCGAGATAAAACTGCAATTCAGTGCCTCGAAAAGTCCTAATTATCTCATCCCAGTCAGGAGGGTTGTTAAGCCTCCCCAGGTTGGGCTTGAGCTGCCCGGATAGCACTTTTATGCTGGTTGTCTTTCCCGCGCCGTTTTGGCCTATAATGCCCAGTACTTGGCCTAGCCTGGGAATTGGAAGCCCATATAGCTTGAAGGCGTTTTCGCCGTATCTATGTACCACAATTTTTTCAAGCTCATCTGGCAAGTTCACTATTGAAATAGCGTTGTATGGGCACTTTTTGACGCATATACCACAGCCAATGCAGACGTCTTCGTATATTACTGCCCTTGTCCTGTCTTCTGAGAGGTCTATTGCCTTCTTCTTCTTACTTCTATTGATAGGACAAAACCTTATACACTCTAAATTGCACTTGCTAGGCTTACAGTAGTCCTTATCGACAACCGCCACTCTAACCATTTTCGATACCCTTCGGCGAGCAGTATTAAAAGCCCTGTCGCGTGATCGCTAAGCCCGTGGCTACCCTAAGTACACTTAACCCCTTCACCTTAAAGACGGGCAGTCCTCAAAAATTCTCGAGTTATTTCGGAATTGCTGCATGCCGCCTTAAGGAGCTACTTATTAGGATATTGGAGAAGATGTTGTCTTTAGTGGATGATGTGTGGCGACGGCTCTGAGTGGTGAGGAGTTTTTCTCTCAACTGACCATAGCTACTACTCTTCAGACTCTTCCTCGACTTCGCTGCGTGCAAATTCCTCTAAGAAGATCTCGTAGTACTCTTTAAGCATTTCTCGTTCTTCAGGCGTTAGCTTCGACTCCTGCCCCTCGCTAACGCTGGCCGTTGCTGTTCTCTTTGATTTTTCTACTTGATACTTCATGCCGTACTTTACGCCTTCTCTGGGCTTGACCTCAAAGCCGCACTTAGGGCACTTTAAGTAAACGTCGTCGCCTTTTTTCACAGGAACCATTACGGAGCCGCATCTCGGGCACAATTTAACCATGCTAGCAAGTCACCACTTTTCTAACACTCCTTGATATTTGGCATGATAGGGGTTATTATACCGGGTTTTTACACAGGCTTCAATTGCTCATTTAGTTAATAAGCGGCGGGAGCGCGGCGCCCGATCCCAGCTCAGATTGGCTGCGAGGCCTCGCGGACCTCACAGCCACTCTGACGTGGC
>JAGDWH010000013.1 GCA_023269765.1 Desulfurococcaceae archaeon | reverse complement strand
TGAAGCAGAAGCGTGCTGAACTACTAAAGTCAGCTTTCTTCACATCCTTAATACTTGTGCTTAGAAAGAGAGGCGTTGTCGAAGAGCTGGTTACCGGAGCCAACAACCCATCCATGATCGTGCAGGACGAAGCCCTCAAGAAAGCTATTGCTAGTGCCGTATTAGACTCGCTCGCCAGTGCGTACAACTCTAAGGTCTCGGGGCCGGAGATATTCATAATGGGTCTTGCCGGCGGCATCGCGGGTGCTACCAGAATCTGGAATCCTGACATCGATAAGCTGGAGATCCCAACCCAGAAGAGCCTTCTTGAACACTTTGGTGCCGTGGAGGGGGTTCTAGATAAGTCTAGGTTTAAGAAGGCATTAACATTCTATGAAAAGGTGCTTTATCCCGCAGCTGTATATCTCGCATCTACAATACTGCTCGAGGACAGTCTCAAGAGGGCTAAGCTGGATGAACGAGCAGTAAGTGAAGTGCTTAGTACAGACAGCTATACTCGCGCGTACCTCGTGCTCTGGACCGCTACGCGATACGCGGGTTCTAGGGAGCTGGTTTACGACTTTGTCGAGAAGATATGCAAGATCCTGAACGTACCTCACCAGGCACTAGTAAACTTCGGACTTCTTAGAAAGTCTGCTAGATCCTCGTCAAATACGTACGAGGTGCTCTTTGGGAGCGAATGTTACAGCGCCGTCGGCCATCGCATTGAATTGCTCACTAAGACGTCTGCTGGGCGGGCCATACACTTGCTTAGGCTTATAGGGGGGCAGCCCAGGGAAGATGTTTCCAGGGCTGCGAAGGGTGTGATCTCATCAATGCCCGTGAGCCGCGGGGTGGCTGCTACGGCACTGTTCCTCTTGCACACTGCTAGAAGCAGCGAGCTCGAGCTCGTTGGGCTTTCTGAGCTCACTCGTGAATTTGCAGACAAGGTGTTGGTGACAATATATCGGGGTGTCTAGCGTGGCGCTTCCGAGGCTCAAAGAAGTTGTTGAGCTCAGCACGCTGGCATCGAAAGTATACCGGTACCTTGAACCACAGGAGTATATCGGCAGGCTGGCCCCTAGTCTCGGCATGATACTGCAAAAAGACCTCGGCATAGCTGACATAGAAGTTAGCGAAGAGTTCCTAGATTCTACAACATTCCTCGCGACAACGTACTTCCGGGAGCCGCTGGTAGACGCGTTGAGAGTTGTAAACGTAAGCCTGCAAGGGGTCTCGGGAGCCGTACCTGTCCTCTCGCTTACTCACGCAATGGGCCTCGGGAAGACCCATTTCTTAACGCTGCTGTACCACTTGTACACCAAGGTGCCTATTATATGGAATAGCATCAAAGAAAGGCTGCCTGAAGAGTCTAGGCTTCTCACCGAAAAAGCTAACTACAGGGTCGATACTGCTAGGAGAACCCTAGTTGTAGCTATAGATCTAAAGCACGTACCAAGAGAACGCATGCCATACGATGCGCTGTTCTTCAACACGCTGAAGATATTCGAAAAATACAAGAAGGGATTTCTCGAGGCAGAAATACACAAGGCCGAGCTGAGCAATTTCGAAAAGCTCCTACGGGAAATCAGCAGGTACGAGCCAAAGGATGCGGCAAGGGAGTTTGTTAAGGCGTTGTCGGAACTTGCAGTTAGCATACCCTTACTGATCATAGTCGACGAGGTTTATGCAGCCGCCTTTGAAGCCTTCGCAGGGGCTTCCGGAGAGTACGTTGATAGTGTGAGAAAGGTCTTAATGTTTCTTACATCGCTCATTGACGAGCTCGGAGGAACGTTCCCGGCAGTACTTGTGTACGCTTCAGCCATGCAAGACGTTCAAAGATGGAGGGGCATAATCGGGCTGCGCGTTGGTGATGAAAGAGAGCTACTTAAGAAGGCCGTAGAGTACTTTGAGGATAGAACTCGTAGAGTCGCACCTATTAACGTGAGAGATGTAAGCGAAGAAGAAGCTCTGGAAATTGTAAAGAAAAGAGCCGTTAGGTTAAAAGCCCCGATAAGTGAAGTGCTGTCTGATGATGTGATCGAAGAGATTCGACGCGCGCTGTCCGAAATCGTGGGAGATTCCGAAGCTACAAAGTTTATTGAGGACCTCAAAAAGACATATCCGTTCTCACCGGTGTATAGAGAGCTTGTTAGAAAGCTCATAGTTCCAGCTTATAGTGCTGACTTCGCCTCAGAGAGATTGCAGCATCTACGTGACCTAATCAAGATCAGCTCTGTTATTCTCGGAAAGGTGCTGGAAAGCGGCGAGGACGCGTACCTGATAAGCATAGCCCATGTTGAACACGACGACATTAAGCACTTGCTGGATGAAGGTTATGCAAATGAGTGGCGTAGAAACACGCTTTCGTGGAACAGGTTTCTAGAGCTCGTGGAAGCCGAAACCAAGGATCACGACCTAGTTAAGATGGTTAAAGGCGCTATATCATCGGTGTACCTCAAATCCGTTACTAACAACATGTGGGACTTACTACTAATGATGACCAAGAGCCCAGATGCTCTTCTACCGGGAGAGCTTGATAGGAGGGCTTTACCTCAGAGAAAGCTCATACTATCCCTAGTGGGCATTGTTGACATAGCCAAGCTCGGCAGGTATCCCGAGGTATTAGAGAGGCTTAACGTAGCGCCATACATACATAGCGTTGAGCGGGGCGAAAGCAAGTATTACTACGCGTCGTTGTTCGGAAACCCATACCAGCTACTTAAGGACACTCGCGAAGGCGAAATTCGCAGGCTTAGAGATGAGGAAGGGAGGCTAAAGGTTGGAGATGCCATCGAGTACGTGAGGGAGAGGCTTAAGGAGTATGCACTAGTGAGCGAGTTCAAACAAAACACCCCGCTGAGCATGGAATTCGTGAAGGTCGGGGACTTTGAAGAAGTCACCGCCCATTTCACTGAATACTTGAACAAGAACGAGTTTACCATACTGGTGGTCTCCCCAATAGACATGGCCAATAAGTTACTTGTAGAGAATGCAAGGTTTGAAGACATTCTAGAGGGCATCAAAAGATCTATAAGTAAAAACATGGGCAAAATAAAAAGTCCAAATATGTTTGCCGTAGTAGTCCCTTACGTAAATGAGGAGACCTTGGAAAGACTAGTCAGCTCACTAGCGGAAATCAGAGCCAGCGAGATAGTTGTCAACATGCTAAAGTCCGATATGGGCATGAGCAAGTTTGCTGAGCATACAGCAGAGCGCCACAGGTCTCTGCTCGAGCTCGTGAGAAAGCCCGAAGAGGAGTTCAAGCGTATCGTCATGGAGATAGTAGCTCGGTTTAGAGAAAAACTCGAGATCTATGCCCAGCAGCTCAGCAGTGCCGCAGTGCAGAACTTTACTTCGGACTTTATCAGCCTCTTCAAAAAAGTTGTGACGTTCGATCCCTCCACGGGCAATATCGAGATACATGACCTTGCGATTTCGATCGATAAGCAGCCTGAAACGCTCGGCGGAGTATTTGCATCGCTACCTGTGTGGATTACTAATGCCGTTGGAGGGAGGCTGAAGGTGGCTGGCGCAACGGAGATTAGTGCCAGCATCGCAGAGTGGATTAAGAGCATAGTTAGCGCCGACAGGGTGAGGAAGGAGCTGCGCGAGAGAGGGGAATACAGGTACTCAATAAGCTCAATTGTAGACGGCCTCGCTAGGGGGTGGCGCGACATACCGATAAAACCCGAATCCTTGGAGAGCGTGGAAAGTGCTATTAAGAACCTCCTTCGTGGTAGAGTTATTCAGACAGACGACAAAGAATTTAAACTAATCGAAGTAGATGTTGAGAAGGACGACCTTATCATAAGGCCGAAGGAAGTACCACCCCCGCTACCGCCGCCTAAAGGCATAGGTATTACAGGATTTGAAACGTCAGGGGTAGATAACGTTAACATGGCCTTAGGAGGTATTGCTCGCAATAAAGAACTTGTGCGACTGCTAAGCGTTGAAATACAAGTAGGCTCTGATGCCAAAATAGAGGTCAGGGGTTCTCTAGATAAAATCTCAGGGCTCCTTGAAGTCCTCATCAAATACCTCAACCGTTACAGGAATAGTATTACTTCTTGCAGACTAGTAGTACAGCTAGCTAAATTATATGAAAAGGATGAAGCCTTGCAAATGGTTAAGAGCATGGGACTGTCGCCTGGTGGGGTTAGGCTTATAGAAAGTCGAGAGCAGTGATTCGAGGCGCTAAGTACGTGAACGCGGTTTTAGAAACAACAACGCTACTCATGAACAAGCTTCGCGCCCTTCTCAACATACTTCTTCAATACGTTAACTTTGACAGCCTTGAGGAGGCGTACAAAGTTGTTTTTGAGTTGTTCTATCAAGCTTCACGTCACAAACCCTTTTTACTGAAGAATTTACATAAAGATGCTCGCTTATCGGGAATGCTACAATACGCTGAAGAACTCCTAAGCGATGTCTATGAAGTAATTAGTGAGCGCAACATTGATGTCCTCGAATTAGCGCGTGAAATGTTTCGAAGAGCTAGTGCCGAGCTTGCTGAGGCCTCAAAAAGCGCGTCGAAATATGTGATCGTTTGCGATGGACTATCTATTATCGACGCTTTGTACATAGCTTGCAGATTAAAAAGAGAAGGGGCGGAACTCTTCATAGCCCCAATAATTAATCCTGGTGGTGCTACGGAGACATACAAGTTCATACTCGAACCGCATAGCTATATTCAAAATGCCGATCTCACTCTTAACGATATTGCTCGTAGAATAGCCGAAAAAATGCGCGCAAAGGACTATATCGTTTTTAGAGATTACGATGAGTTCATTCACCAGTTAAAGAGCGTCCGTGCCAGCGATATTATAGGGACAATGTACACGCTGACTTCTAAGTTGTACAGCAAGATTACTCAGTTGAAGGGGGGTTTTGGCAGCACTATAATCATGCTCTCAGATCACGGCTACGATATTGTAGAGAAGGAAGGAGGGTTGTACGATGTAAATCACTCCTGGAGCCCTCGGTCTCTTAGCGTAATTGCTTCATTACTAATAGTATAAGGGTGACGGTATGGGCAAGGGCTTGTACTATTTGATATACGTGGGTGATGGTGAAAGAGGTGAGCTGAGCCTACGGGGATTGACCCCGGATTCGAGAGATTTCATAAGAATAAGTGGAAAACGCTCTGCTGAATTGTTCAATGGAGTAATGTCTGTGATAGACGCGTACGCCTTGAAATATAGTATCTCGAAGGACGGGGGCAAAACCGTCGTAGAGCTTCCCGCCGACGTAGGCTATGCAGTACTTATTTACCTGTTGCTAACATATAATGCCAAAGAACCGAATAAGTGGTTGTACTTCCTAGAGAGACTCCTAGCGGGAAAGGCACCTTTATCAAAGTACCTTAATGTATTTGTTGACCTAGCTATCGATCTGAGCACTTTAAAGTACGGCTGTGGAGGTAGAGGAGCTATAATTAAACCCACTGCAGCAAGAACGGTTTCATCAATGATGCGCGTGTTAATTGAGAATCTCTAAGACTTATTTCAGCACTTTGTTCTGCCTATTAAGGAAGGTGAAGTGTGATCAAGCCCAACGGAACTCAAAACATTTCATACTTTTGGGGCCTTCTCTACTGTTTTCGATATGTGGTCGAGTTTCTTGTGCCTAGCAATCTCAGCTGCTATTAATGGGCTTATAATGTTCTTGAGTATGTGCATTATTCCAGCGTGTCTCAGGCTGCAGGTGCTGAGCCCATATATATTAATGCAGTTCGCTTTAACCTTATGGACAAGCTTATCATCGGGAGATCTTCAGCAGGTAGAGACCCTTGTTGAAGTTCTCATGCAACAGCTCTTGAGACACCATCACGTGCCTTGAGTCTGACTTCCTTTTATTCAACGGCTGGATTTGGAGTTCAAGCTTCTTTCTTGCGAGGAACGCTTTGTAGGCAGAGGCGACTCCTATTACATAGTGTCCATTCCTCAATTGCTATAGCAACACATGGTCGTACAATGTGTTATTAAGTGTATTATCCCACATGCTGTCTCGTAATTGACGCCTTATCTCACCGGAACATAGCAACTCCACGCCTAACCTTGTGTCTTATAATAGCGTTAGAGTGTGTAGGCGAGGTAGCCTATTACAGGCTGAGTTAACCTTTAGTGTTCTTTGAATTTTCGTTCCTTATAAAATGTTATATTTAGCTTTCCATATCTACTAATTCCGATAATTTTCTCGATGCATTTTCTAATTCTAAATCCATGAGAACTAGGACTCTTTCTTTGAGCTTGGTTTTATCCTCAAGTCGAATTATCCAGTCTGAGAGAACGTTTAACTCGATAACAATAGCTATATCCATCACTTCTATGTAGAAGCTTCAGAAATTCCTCCAGCTCTTCTGGACTTCACACCGTAGAGCTTATCGTACTTCTCCTGAATCCTCTTCCTACGGTAGTAGTAGCCGAGGACAATCCTCCCAGTGTTTGTCTCGAAG
>JAGDWH010000005.1 GCA_023269765.1 Desulfurococcaceae archaeon | reverse complement strand
TTCGGCTGCAGCCCTGGCTTTTGCCGTACAGAACAAACCTGTTCCAATAGTGTTTGTGGGTGCCCAGAGGAGTAGTGATAGGCCAAGCACAGATGCCGCCACAAACCTCATTGCCGCCATTTTAGTTGCCGCTAAAGCGCCGTTTGCAGAGTCTGTGATAACGATGCATGCATCTCTATCCGATGAAGTAATGGCCGTACACAGAGGTGTGAGAGCGAGAAAAATGCACACAAGCCGTAGAGACGCCTTCCAGTCAATAAACGACAAGCCAATAGCGCTGGTGAACGTCATTAGGCGCGAAATTACCATAATTGGCAAGATTTACGAATACCGCGGCGAGAAAGTGCCCAATTTAAAGGCAAAGTTCGACGAAAAAGTTGCTCTCGTGAAGTTCTACCCGGGCATGAGCTCCGAGATTATAGACTACTTGGTAGACAGAGGCTACCACGGAATAGTTCTCGAGGGAACGGGCCTGGGACACGTTTCAAATAGACTTGTAGACTCCATTAAGAGGGCTGTCGACTCGGGCATACCAGTAGTCATGACAAGTCAATGCCTCTTTGGGAGAGTAAACATGCACGTCTACAGCACTGGTAGAAGGCTGCTTGAAGCAGGTGTTATTCCTGGGCACGATATGCTCCCCGAAACCGCTTACGTCAAGCTGTCCTGGATTCTAGGCTCTGTAACTCGCGACTTGAAAGAAGTCAAGAGAGTAATGGAGACAAATCTGGTTGGCGAGTTAAGTGAAAGACACACTCCTGACTTATACCCGAGGTGGCCTCATTGAGCACGAGCTACAGTTCGCTAGGACTAAAAGTAGGCCTTGAAATACACGTCCAGCTGAATACTGCACGAAAGCTGTTTTGCCACTGTCCAACATCGTCGAGCGAAGACAGTCAGACAGGGTTTACGAGGTATCTTAGACCCGCGCGCAGTGAAACAGGCGAAGTAGATCCGGCAGCTATATTCGAGTGGAAGCGTGGAAGAGCGTACGCGTATCAAGCTCCTCTCGATGCATCGTGCCTTGTGGAGGCAGACGAAGAGCCCCCTCACGCGATCGATCACGAATCTCTCCTAACAGCTCTTGCCGTAGCAAAGGCTCTACACATGAAAATCGTTGACGAAGTTCACGTAATGAGAAAAATCGTAATTGATGGTAGCAACGTTAGTGGTTTTCAAAGAACAGCGCTCGTGGCTCTGAATGGTTATATCGAAGTCGAGGGTAGAAAAATAGGCATACAAACACTGTGTCTCGAGGAAGATGCAGCCAGGAAGCTAAGTGAGCAAGAGGGTGAAGTCAGGTTTTCCCTAGACAGGCTGGGCATACCACTAATCGAGGTTTCAACAGCACCCGACATAGACTCGCCAGAACTCGCACTAAAAACAGCTTTGAAAATAGGACAGCTCATCAGGCTAACTGGAAAAGCCAAAAGAGGCCTTGGTAGCATTAGGCAAGACCTCAACGTAAGCATAGCTGGCGGAGCCAAAGTAGAAATAAAGGGTATACAGCACTTGTACCTAATACCCAAGGTAGTCGAGTACGAAGTTCAGCGACAACTGAAGCTCCTCGAAATAAGAGATGAGCTCCGAAAAAGAAACGTGGCACCCGAAGACATAAAGCCGGAGTTTGTCGACGTAGGCGAAGTCTTCAAAGACACGGAATCGAAGATCATCAAAAAAGCCTTTAGTACGCCGAACGGTACTGTGTTAGCCCTTGTTTTACCCGGATTTAAGGGACTGCTGGGAAAAACCGTGCAGCCAGGCAGACGATTTGGAACAGAGCTCAGCGACTACGCGAAAGTGTGGGGAGGCGTTGGGGGCATTTTTCACACAGATGAACTACCAGGCTATGGTATAAAGCCAGAAGAAGTCGAGAAGCTCTATTCAAGCACAGGAGCTAACCCGGAAAGAGACGCCATAGTCATTGTAGCTGATGACAGGTTTAAAGCAGAAAGAGCGCTTAGAGCAGTCGCGGAGAGGTCTGCCTACGCGGTTATCGGCGTTCCCGAAGAAACCCGCGCTTCCAACCCGGATGGAACCACGAGGTACATGAGGCCCAGGCCTGGCGCTGCGCGAATGTACCCCGAGACAGATATACCACCTATTGCCATAACTCCCGAGCTTCTCAGCGAAGCTGATAAGTTGGTACCCGAACACCCCGATGTCAAGTTAAAGAAGCTAATAGAAGTCCACAAGCTAAGCAAGGAGCTGGCCATAGCCTTGCTAAACGAATTAAGGCTTGATTTCTATGAGTATTTAGCTGGTAAGTATGGTGATAAAGTACCCTACACCGTGATTGCCTCAATGCTCGTAAACACTATTCCAGCACTAAGAAGAGAGGGCGTTCCAGTCGATGAACTAGGGGAAGACGTAATTGAGGACGTCATCAGGGCTTTAAGAGATGGTGTAATATCTAAAGAAGCCGTACCTGACGTGCTGGCCTACCTGGCAAAGAATCCGGGTACAACCGTCTCAAGCGCAATAGAAGCACTGGGCTTGAAGAGGATTCGCCTAGAGGAGCTCGACTCGCTGATAGTAAGGGTCATCAAAGACAATGAAGCGAAGCTGCGTGAAAGACCCCATAAAGCGTTTTCTATAGTGATGAGCGAGGTAATGAAGTACGCCAGAGGTAAAGTAGACGGAGAAGTGGTTGCCGATCGTGTGAAAAACAAATTAAGGGAGCTTCTCAATATAGGCTAGCAGCGATGAGGAGTGCCTCCGGCAATGAACAGTGATTAGAAGGCATTAGACCGAGCGCTTCACACGCGTGATGAGCACATAGTTTAATGACCTAGTGATTGCGCACGAGCGTGCTGATTACGCAGAAACAAACATAATAACTCCCCTAACTCCAGATTTCCTGGGAATGCTGAACCTTGGCCGCTACTGAGTAGTGATGTTAACTTGGTAGCCGCTGAGCTCCTCGCGCGACTCACTAATCTCACACGTAGCTTAGTTGCTTCTGGTAAGCAGCCAGTTTAAGCAGCAAGTAGCTAGGAGGAGTGGCCTGCAAAGCTGCTCATGGAGAACCGGAGTTGGAAAGCTTAACTCCCTAAAGCGAGGAGAAGTACTAGAGCGCTGGTCGACGTGGTTCGGTTGCCGGCTAATGACCTGTTGCTGGTAACGAAAGCGGTGAGATTACTAAACGCCGGCTACAGCTTAAGCGAGGCATCTAAGATCCTAGGCTTAACCGCCTCGAAGTTATCAAGCTTGATTTGGAGGCACATGAGAAGGGGTAAGATTGCTAAGCACTTAGTTGTGCCGCTAAACGCGTTTGGAGTAAGACTCACTGTAGCCATTCTAAGCGCTAACCAGAAGGTCGGAGAACCCTGCCTGAAAGGACATTTCCGCGTGATAACTAAGTACTACTCATATGCAAAGAACCTAGTTGAGGTTTACTACCTCGACGAGGAAGCAGACGTTGTCGAGGAGGCCGTAAACGGTAGCTTATGCAAGTTAGAGTTCTGCGATACCGTCTCCAAGCTCTTAGTACCAGTATACGTAAGCGGTGAAAAGCCGGAGCTAGCGCTAACTGAGGCTGCTAAGCCGGATTTCTGCACCCCCTGTAGCGATGTTGATGCCGTGATAGCTGTTGAACTCTTCCGCTTATTTAACCCCCCCATCACACCAGAAGTTTCGAAAACCAAGCACTTACTAAAATTAGTTAAGCAGAGAACAGGTCTGCCTAATGTTAGAACACACTTCTACAAGCACGTGTACAAGTGCATAAAGAAGCACTACGCGGTTAGGGGAGACGACTTCCTCCTACTACACTCTTATGCGCCCTCCGAAAGCGATTTCATGCTACTGCTGAATAACCTAGTAGAAGCAGGCTTTATAGCCGACTTGTGGCAAATCCTACTATTTAGTAAAACCCCTTTTGTCGCAATTACACATGCGTGGGGCTACTACGAGCTGTTCACCGACCCCACGCGAGCTCACAAGAAGACTAGTAATATTGCCTACGGCGTCTATAACGTACTAGGTGTCGAGTATTAAGACTCGCGAGCTAGATTCCGAGATTGAGAAAGTCTTCAAGAGCGCCTATACTGCCTCTAAAAGCCCTCAGTTCTTCGAGCAGCTACTTGAGCGCGCCGTGGAGTTTGTCAAGAAACCACCTGCTCATAGCAATTACGTTGCTCCAGGAATTATCCAAGTAAGTGGCAACCCTTCACTAGCGTTTATTGGTGATCTACACGGGGATATTCAAGCTCTGAAAAAAGTTTTGAAAACAGCGTGGAGTTTTATTGGAGAAGAAGGTATTGTAGTCTTTTTAGGCGATTACATTGACAGAGGCCTCTACCAGCTCGAAACACTTGCAACCGTGCTACTACTTAAAGAAGAGTACTGCGATAGGGTTATCCTGTTGAGAGGCAATCACGAGCCACCTAAGTGGCTTACACCGTATCCACACGACTACCCCTATTACTTGAAAAAATCTTTCCCCGATAAGGCCGAGGAGCTTTATGAGCTTTCACTAAAGCTCTTCGAAGCCATGCCAATCGCTGCTCTACGAGAAAGAGCCTTTCTCGCTGTTCATGGTGGCCCCCCTACAAACATCTTGACGTGCAATAGCTTCGAGTGTGTATTCGAAGTAGGCAAGCCTAGGGCTTCCGAGAAGCTTCTCGAAGAAGTACTTTGGAGCGACCCGGTAGAAGCAAGCATCGAGTACATACCGTCACCAAGAGGCGCTGGAGTTTTATATGGAACAATAGTTACTGAGAGAGCACTCAGAGTTCTAAGAGTCGAGTACATTGTGAGGGGCCACGAAGCCGTGAATGGCATACATAAATCTCACGGTGGCAGAGTCTTGACGGTTTTCAGCTCTCCAAATGTCTACGAGCTGAGCTGCGCAGGTTTGCTGCTATTTAAGTGGAGTCGGCACGTAGGCTACGAGATCTTCGAGCTTTGTATCTGACTTTATAAGCTCCTAGTGCGATTCCACATTAGCGAGGGGTTTCAATGAAAAGCCAGTACAAGAGGAGAGTTGTCGATGCCGTTGATGAAGTAATTGGCGACATCGTAAACGACATTATTAACAAGTACTACAGCAACTACGTGGAAACAGACTACGATTATGAAAAAATACTCTACTACATCGCATGGGCAATAAAACATGAAGTCTTTGGGGGCAAGGCCTCGCTAAACGACGTTGTGGATTACTTAGCTAAGCTCAAATCTAAGAAGAGCCTGGCGAGAATAGTTCTAAGCTACTTAATAGCAAGATCCCTTGAAGAGAGCCCTACTCCTCCAGCTCGTTGAGTGCCTCGTTGTTTTCACTTAACTACAACTTATAACTCAACGAGTACTAGGGGGTACTTATTCCGAGAAAGAAAAGTGAGCAGAAACAGACAACCACCGAGTCCCGGAGATCTGCCAGAAGCAGAAAAGCAGAAGTAGCTCAAGAAAAGCCTCGTGGCAGTACTCAGGAGCCCGTAACCGCGACCACGAAAAAACCAGCAAAAAAGAAGGCTAAGCGCGCTAAGGAGCTAGACATAGACACGCTTGTTAATGAAGTGTTTGAGCAGGTAGACTCGATATTTGGGCTCACAACGGTGCTGGGACTTAGCCGAGAGGCTGCTTTTGAAGTAGTAAAGGAGGTGGTGGGCCCCATAGCTTCCAGCTACGCAAGCAAACCTTCTGCTGAAGCTATTATAAAACGTATTAAGAGAAGCTCTGACCAGCTCTCAGAAGTAGTTGTCTCAAAGATTCTCGAACTCGTTGACAAGCCAACACCACAGCAGCTTGAATACATCATAGCGAGAGGAAGAAGGGCGGTACTTCCGGAAGCACAGAAGCTTTACAAACTCGCAATAGCCTACAAGATGGAAGATGCTGTAAACACCCTCAGGTATACGTGGAACACGTACATGGGCAAGGGGTTCGTGACTTGCCCCAAGTGCGGCTTTAATGCCGTGACTCCAGACGGTTACTGCACTATATGTGGGTACGTAGTGTCAAGCAACTACATTAGAAGCGTGCTTGGATTCGACGAAAAGTTCAACACGTTTCTAAAAACCGCAAGCATCGCCGAACTTAACGAGGTTCTCCAATTCGGCTACGTCCTTGTCGGCGAAAGAGGAATTTACAGCCCGAGGTCTAAAAGAGCCCGTACCGAAAATCCGGTGCTCTATCCAATTAGCTTGAGGAAGTCCGAGATCTCACAAATAATTGAAGAAATAAGCTCGCGTAAACTACCCATATAGGGCTTCGCGAGCCTCCAACTGCCCTCTGACCGGGCTATATCCTTGCCCGTATGTTCCTCGCATTGAGTACTTCTCTAATACTTCTTCTAATGACCTTTAAGTTTAAGTCTACTGTACTGAGGCTTCCTATTTGCTCAAATACCAGCTCGCCTCTGTAGTACAGCCTAATTGTTGGTACAACGTCTACGTCTGCTACTTCAGGATGTTCTCGAACATTTACTCTACAAAATAACATGACCTGGCCTGCATGTTTTGCAAATTCTTTAATTGACTCGCCCATAATGTCGCAGTCTTTGTTACCTGGCTCATAGTACTCAATTAACACGAGCTCGTTGCCTTTTAAAGCCCTAGTTAGCTCCTCTCTGGACTTTACTTCATACATTTTTTGCACCGGCTCCACTCTTACTTTAAGGCGAAGCATTTATTAGATAAAAGTGAAGTGGGACCCTTTGTGAGCTATTTAAGTAGTCATGTAAAGAAGGTTTTTATAGAACCCCTGAAATAGCCTGTACGGGGTCTTAAGACCGGGTGAAAGCAAATGGCCCTCTATGGAATACCAGTACTTATATTAAAGGAAGGCACGAAGAGGACTGTTGGTCGCGACGCGCTGAGATCAAATATTGCAGCTGCAAAGGCCCTTGCCGAAGTACTGAAAACAAGCCTAGGACCCCGCGGACTTGACAAAATGCTCGTAGACAGCTTTGGAGACGTGACAGTTACTAATGATGGCGCCACAATAGTCAAGGAGATGGAGGTACAGCACCCTGCTGCAAAGCTGCTTGTTGAAGTTGCTAAGGCCCAGGACGCTGAAGTTGGTGATGGGACAACTAGTGCCGTAGTACTAGCAGGCACTCTACTATCAAAAGCGGAAGAGCTACTCGACCAGAACATTCACCCAAGCATAATTATCAGCGGCTATACCAAGGCACTAAAGCGAGCACTTGAAGTCCTCCACGAAATTTCAGAACCCGTTGACATACGTGACCGAGAACAACTAAAGAAAGTTGCCAGAACAGCCATTGCAAGCAAGTACATAGGCGGCGACGTGGTTTCAAATAAGCTCGTTGAAATGGCAATCGACGCAGCGTTAACAGTTTCAGAGCAGCGTCCTGACGGAACGAGAGACTTCAAAGTCGACGATGTCAAGATAGAGAAGAAGAAGGGCGGAAACGTACTAGATACTCAGCTCATTTACGGAATCGTCCTTGACAAGGAAGTAGTTCACCCGGGTATGCCGAGGAGAGT
>JAGDWH010000014.1:36379-38029 GCA_023269765.1 Desulfurococcaceae archaeon | reverse complement strand
ATGGCTCTTGAAAAAAGCACTAGACAGCGGAGCAGAGCTCTACGATCAGCACTACGTAGTTGACGTGGTGATCGAGAATAGCGAGGTAAGGGCTATTAAGGCAGCGAAAGTTGGTGGAGGACGCTTGGAGTTAAGGGCAAGAGCCTTCGTAGACGCCTCTGGCTACAGGCCAGCGGTTAGAAGTAAATTGCCACTCGAGTGGCCTATTTCCGAGAGGCCCTACGAGACAGACTACAACTTGGCATACCGCGAAGTAGTAGAACTCGAAGAGCCCGTGCCCGAAGAAGACAGGAACTACGCCGTGATTTACATAGACGTGGAAATAGCGCCCGGCGGGTACTGGTGGCTCTTTCCAAAATCCAGCAACGGGTCCGTGGCCAATATTGGGCTAGGAGTAGTGAACAACGGCTTTTACAACCCCCGGAGAAACTACGAGACATACCTAAAGCCTGTCTTCAAGGGCAGGGTTTTGCACGCAGGTGGAGGCGTTGTTCCAACTAGAAGACCCATCCCGACACTTGTGTGGAGAAACGTGGCAACAATCGGTGATGCAGCCTACACCGTCAATCCCGTGCACGGTGGCGGCATAGGGTCGTCCATGCTCTCAGCTAATATCGTGGCAAAGCACTTAAACCAGGCTCTCGAAGCAGGTGTCGTCACTGAAGAGTCTATGTGGGGCGCGAACCTAGAGTACATGAAAGCATATGGAGCTAAGCAAGCGGGGCTAGACGTGCTGAGGATGTACATGCAGAAACTAAGTAACAAGGACTACGAGTGGATAATCAAGAACAAGATCGTTAATGGATCATCGGTTTACGAAATTGGCACTAAGGGCGAGCTGGCAGACGCAGTAGTTCACGCCGTGGCAGCCCTCATACGGTTGCTTGGCAGACCCAGCCTATTAAACCAGCTTAGAGTTGTCAGGAACTACATGAAAAAAGCCCAATCACTCTACTTGGAACAATACCCCAGCAAGCCCCCTGAATTACGCAAGTGGCTTATAACCGTGAACAGCCTCTTTGACGAGTATATACAAATAATAGGCTACAACAGGGGAAAGGTCGTTAAATGGTAATATGTGCTGGCATAGACCTCGCTGCCAGCGAGCACAGGCCAACGGGCATAGCTATAGTCAATGCACCAGCGCTTCCGAAGCTGGTTTTTCTGCTCATTAAGGAGGTCTACAAGGACTCCGAAATTATCTGGCTCGTGAAGTCGCATGGCGTAGAGTCCGTTGCCATAGACTCCCCACTATCTCTTCCCAGTAGTGGGCAGGGCTACAGGAGAGTCGACTTAGAGATGATAAAATCGGGATTTAGAGTCCTGCCTCCTGGTTGGAATAGCATGAAGAAGCTAACATTAAGAGCTATTGGCATTAGAAAGGCCCTGCAAGACATGAACATCAATGTTGTTGAGACGCACCCATTAAGTGCACTAAAATCCAGTGGGTGCCGATCACTCGAAGAATTACTTGAGGCTACAGGGGCGAGGCTTCAAAGTAGCACGCTAAGCAAGCACGAGAAAGATGCAGTTATTGCAGCAGTAGTCTGCGTGTATTGTGCTTTTAAGCTATGCAAGAGCATCTGTGCCGAAGACGGCTCGATAGCGCTTTTACCGACTTTATGCCACTAAGGTTTCACATAATATGAC
>JAGDWH010000014.1:0-36279 GCA_023269765.1 Desulfurococcaceae archaeon | reverse complement strand
CGGCTCGATAGCGCTTTTACCGACTTTATGCCACTAAGGTTTCACATAATATGACGTGTAAAAGCACCTGAGAAGTATACGGCCCCTTTAAGACTTATTAAAAGGCTGCGTGTTTCGAAGCGTGGAGTTCGCTGGAAGAATCACAAGCACGGCTCTTGGTGGGAAGTAGAGGAGAGCTTTTTCGAAATTAGTAACGAGACATAATTGAGGAGAAGCCTTGGTTTTATCTTTGAGAAAGCCCTTACAAACCAGGGTATTTCGATCTTAGCGCCGGAGGCATATAAGTGGCCACCACCTCCTAGTGCTAGTGCAAGATCTCTTACATTAACTTTCCTGCTTCTGAAACTCAACTTTCCATCCCTCGATACAAGGATCACTACGTCTGCCCCATACCTGCCCATGATATAAGCGGCCAGAAAGCTGTTTTCAACGAGCTCGGAGCTCATGGCAGCCACTATCTTCGTGTTTTTCACGCTCTTCTCTGCCAGCTCAAGATCGCTCGAGAGCAGCTTCAACTCTGCATCAATGTGTTCCTCTACTTTCGCGTCGAAGTCTCTTACCCAGAGGTTTCCCGAAGAAATAACCTCGACTACCTTCTTCCTCCAGGAGTCCTTGTCTTTCCTCCTCACCAACCTCACGTAGTACCCCCCTAACCAGTGATCGTACTTCCAGAGATCGCCCGCGCAAACTCCCTTAACGAGGTTGTCTACAAATGAGTAGTCAATGTTGTCTCTGAGGGGTGTAACGTGCTTGGCAACTACACCTGTAGTGCAAGTTGACGTGTCGACGTAAAGCTTTACCCCAAGGCTATTAACGTCTCTCAGCCACTCCTCGTTCCATACGTGGTGGTCAAACCACGCTACTTCAATATTGCCTTCTTTCAGCATCTCGAGGTATCTCAACACATCGCTGTATGTAGGCGGATTAATGCCCAGGTCTAGTATGACGACCTTTTCGTAGTAGGCCGAGGATACTTTGTCAAGTGCTTTCGCAAGCCTAAATGGCTCTGTGAAAAACAGTCTGTACTCGCTCACACTAGCTAGATACACATAGAGAGCGGCCGAGGCGACACCATCGATATCGGTGTGAGCTATGATAGCTTGCAAGATCTCATCCATGGGGTTTCAAAATCCTATCATTACGGGCTTTTATAAACCCCTTCAGTGGATGAACAGTAATGTGGGGTTGAAAGTGAGCACGGCGAAAACGGCCAAGGAAAGAATTCTAGAGTTTCTTAAGCAATATGGCAAGCCCATAATGCCTAAAGAAATAGCTAAGCTTACGGGAATTAACTACAGCACTGTCAGAGCAAGGCTACACGATCTCAAAAAAGAAGGGCGAGTCGAGAGAACTCCTGAAGGATGGATTGCAAAGCAGTAATGCAGATTAACAATGAGCCTTTGATCTCTCTTAAAGTCATAAGATATTTTCTGGTCGCGATTAAGGCGGCAATCCCTAGTACGCGGAAAACCCAAAGCGACTTTAAAGCAACTCGGGAAGAGTAAAGGGGCAGCTCGAAGATTCCTAGAACACGCTTTTTCCTTACTTTTGCGTTATAAGTACGGATAGATAAAACCCTAACAGTACGATTTGGAGGGGCTTTCATGAGCTTCGAAGACCTGAGAACGAAATTCACGTGGAAAATGATAAGTGATCCACTATACGGCTATGTCTACTTCAATGTAGAAGTTGAAGAGCCCATTATAAACAGCGTGCTCTTACAGAGGCTCAGGTACATAATGCAGCTCCAGACGGCTCACTTGGTCTATCCAGGTGCTGTTCACACCAGGTTTCAGCATAGTCTTGGCGTTATGCACCTTGCTGGACTAATGGCCGAGGACGCTGTTCACAAGATAATTGCCCTGTACGGCAAGGAAGCACTCGAGGGTCTTGATCCACTCGTTATAATTCAGGCCGCAAGGCTTGCAGGCTTACTGCACGATGTAGGACACGCAGCCTTTGGACACGCATTTGAGTACGCAGTATTGTGGAGAGGTAAGGCTCCTGCAGAGCTTTCGAACCACGAAAAAATCGGGCGATTCTTGATAAAGCACGTTATTGGGGAATACGTAGAAAAACTCGATAGAGACTTAGGTGGCCTCAAAGAGCTCTTAGAGTCTATAATGGGCGAGCCTGAACCGAAGGGGGTTTTCAAGATATTTAGATGGCTTGTGAGGGAGGGCTACTACCCAGCAGATGTCCTCGACTTCCTTAAGAGAGACAGCTACTACGCAGGAACAGCCGAATACGGGTCAATAATGCATGAGAGGCTCTACAAGAACACATACCCCCTCATAAATGGCAAAGACGCCGGCCTCGTTCTTGATAGAATAGCGCTTGGTGAGTTCAAACAGTACATGCGCGCTAAGGCCAGCATGTACCAGCACGTCTACTATCACAGTGTTTGCAGGTCTTTTGATAAGATACTATACGACATACTCGAAGAGCTTAATCACGAGCTTAATCTACTAGATAGGGTAGAAGCCATTCTCAGAGGCGATGTAAGGGGCTATCTCGAGTTGACAGACGCGTTCTTCTACACCGTAATGATGAAAAAAGCCCTCTACGAGGACACGCGTACTGGGAGGCTTTGCCGTAAGCTAATGATTGAGAGAAAGCCCGAGTGGAAGCGTGTTGGAAGAGAAGTCTCAATATCTGCTACGAAAGGTCCCGAAGCGCTCCGTGTAGTGCTAAAACTAGTGCTTGATAGCAACTACAAGAAGAGCTCTATTAATAGGGTAGAGAAGGCCCTCACCGAAGACCTCAAGAAGCACGGTTTAAGCGAAGAAGATGTGTGGATAGACGTCGTCGAAATAACGCCTTTACCAAGGTCAACTATATACCCCTCGGGCGAAGAGCCTGAAACTAAACTGAGGCTGTACCTGGGCAAGAGGCTCGGCAAGAAGCTCGTGGTTAGCGAGGAGCTGGATATAGCCTCTGAGGACCTGCCACTCGAAGTTAGCTTCCGAGTCTACGTGCCGAGAACCAAGTATAGTCTCGACCTGGAGGCGCCAGTAACGCGTGCGCTAATCGATGCCGTGAGCAGCACTTTTGGAATTGATATTGCCAAATTTGGCAGCATCTTGAAGAGCGTTTACGAGGAGTACAGAGGACTAGACTACTCTCGCGTGAGAATAACAGCTTAGGGTGTGCACGTTGTCTAAGGTGTTGGTGTACTTAACGCCGAAACCAGAGGAGTACGATGTTGTTCTTTACATCTACAGCGAAGAGGGCAAGCTCCTCGAATCCAAAGAGTATAGAGGCGTTAAGCAAATCGTCATAAAGTCGTCTGAGGTACGTATTAGCAGGCAGATTTTTCACGAGCAAATAGCCTTATTTGTCGAGGCCAGCAGGCCGGAAATAGAGCTGAGGAGTGGAAGCCTCCTCTACATCATCGACAAGGGATAACCGACATGGACGCACTTACGTTTAAGATAGAGAGGTCTAGAAGCAGGCGGGGCAAACACGTGCTTTACAGCGCGCTGTTTGTGTATGACAAGGAAGAAGGGCTGCTCCCCTATACAAAAGCTAAAGTCAGGTATTCCGAGCAGCAAACTAAAGCCACTTATTCCCGTGGAGAAGCAAAAAGCGTCTTAGTAGAGCTGGAGCGTGGGGACTACGCAATATATGCGTGGTTCGTCAAGAACTTCAAGAACAAAGTTAAGGGCTACATATCGGTTTACAACTACAAGGGCGAGCTGGTCTACAGGGCTAAGTACCTCGATGGCTACTTAGTGCGTAGTAAAGGGGACCCCATCTACGCTTGGCTCGTCAGGCTCTTCATAAGTTCTCAAAAAATACCCATAACTGGCACGAAGCTTGGTGACGAAAGTGAGCGAGCTGCTCGCACTAGCAGATAGAATGCTCAAAGCATTCAGGAAGATAGAGTGCTTCGTGTTCGAGGCGGGCGAGCTGGAGAAAGTCAGGGACTTGGTGGTTAAAGCGGGAATTGACAAGTACGTGGAGATAAGACCCGTTGACGAAAGATACCCCTACATCTTTGCAGTAGTGCCAGCTCGTAGAGGGCTAGACAGGGAGTGCGTTACGAGAATAGAAAGCATGCTTTCGCGCGGCGAGCTCTCGCACAACGAGTACAAGAAGTACAAGACTGAGCTAATTGAGCAGTGCATTATTAGCCTCGAAGCAGAGAGAGCAAAGAAGGTAGCCTCGGAACTCGAGAGCTACATTTCTAAGCTGAAGGCGGGGCGAGAGCCCAGCCACTAGCACGTAGGATATGCAGACTGCTCACTTACTGGGCACGAGTTTTGCATTTTATAAACTACGTGAACGATTTGTATGGGGGGCGGATTGACTAAGCGGTGCTTAATGATAGCGAGGTTTCAGCCACTACACTACGGCCACCTATACTCGCTAGAGTACTGCCTTTCCCTGGCCGATGAAATGGTAGTTGTCGTGGGCATGGCGAGCCAGAGCCACACCCCCGAAAACCCGTTTACAGCTGGCGAGAGAATAGAAATGATTAGGCGAGCCCTCAAGTGGAGAAACCACGATTTATCGCGTGTAATCACGGTAACACTTCCAACACTCGAGGTTAGCAGAGTTGCTGTTCACTACGTAAAACTCTACAGCCCGCCTTTCCAGTTGGTAGTTACGCTCAACCCAATTATAAGACAGATATTTGTAGAAGAAGGCTATGAAGTCGTAGAACCACCACTATACAATAGGAAAGAGTACAGAGGCTCAGAAGTGAGGAGGCTTATGGCACACGACGACCCTAGGTGGAGGGACCTAGTACCACCCGTTGTAGCGGAGTACATCGAAGAAATAAGGGGTGTTGAGAGAGTAAAAATGCTCCTTAGAGAGAGGTTACCCGGGTACTATGCAACTGCTTAGAGGGACTTTAGAGAGTGGCTTCAGGCATACCTACATTCCAGTGCGATATGTGTGGCGAGTGCTGCAGAATGTCTCCCATATCGCTGCTACCACACGAAGAAGTTGTATTGAAGAGGCTCGCCCGAATCTTGGGAGTCGATGTCGAGTTTTCACCAGGTTACAAAGTGTATGAGGCATTATCTGGCGTTAACTTGGCACTTAGCTACGTCATGCACTTAACAAATGAAAGGAGGTGCCCCTTTTTAGTAGGCAATAAGTGCAGTATACACTACATCTACAAGCCATACATATGCAGGAGCTTTCCCTACATACCAAAACACGTAAGGTACAGCGTTGACGAAACCAACAAGTACATAATGGCCTCAGCTGATTATGGTGTAAGCCTTGCTTGCCACATAATTAAGAAAGATAGAGAGTGGCTTGAGAGGCTGGGAGGAAACAGCGTCGTGTTATACTACTACCTTAAAAACGAGTACATGGCTGCTAGAGAAGCCGAGAACGTGAGGACACTATTTCTCTCGCTACTTTCAAAGCTCTGGCGAGACGGCCTAGTAGAGCTGCAGGCAGCCAGGGAAAACACTCCAGTTGCAAACCTGTACGAGCTCTTAAGACAGTTCTACCCCGACTTACCAAATGTGATAGGCATAGACAAAGTAGTTGCCAGGGTGAGAAATTGGGCGAAGAACTACTAGGCAGGCTCTACTACAAGCTCGAAATACTGAGACTACTTACAGAATATGAGAGCCTGCAACTAGAGAAGCTCGTAACCGAGCTTGGAGTAAGCGAAGATGAGGTAAGAGAACTCATAAGCGACCTCTCCAGAAACTTTTTAATTAAAGTCGAGAAGGGGCGCTTAGTGTGGCTCGCAGGCGATAATCCAGCAAGGATAAGGCCCTGGGGCTGGAACTACGTGTATAAGCAACTAGTTGGCTCGACAATGCTGATTGCTAAAAAGATGGAGCCCTGGACTGCAGTAGTAGCAGAGTACCAGCTGAGGGGTTATGGGAGGCACGGCAAGAAGTGGATCAGTAATCTGGGTGGAGCGTGGATTTCGCTTAAAATGGATCTCCCAGATAAGACAGCACAAGTCTTGCCAGTAGTCTTGCCAGTTGCACTGTGTCAGCTACTCAGAGAAAAATGGGAAGTTAAAGCCGCGATTAAGTGGCCAAACGACATAATAGTTTCAGGCAAGAAGCTTGCAGGCATGATTGTAGAAGGAGAAGTCATTGAAGGGAAAATCCTCGCAATAGTCGGCGTTGGAATGAACGTTAACAACGAGCCGCCACTCGAAGAAGCTACGAGCTTAAAAGTGCTACTAGGCAGGCTTATTCCGAGAAACAGCATTATTGCCTACTTAACTGGCATAGCGCAGAAAATCGAGAGCCTTGCTAAAAACAGCAAGAAATACCAAGCACTCTACCTCGAAATGCTGGACACTCTTGGTAGGAAAGTAAGAGCCCTGAAGGCTGATGGCACTATTGTAAAGGGTGTTGCCAGCTCCGTGACGGAAACAGGAGACCTGATTATCGAGACTGACGCGGGCAGTTTAAAGCTTAGTAGTAACGAGGTGTTAAAGCTCGGGTATGAGGAGTAAGAGGCCATGCCACTACTATTTAGCAAACAGCTGTACTCGGTTTTAAGCCCTGTGGTAGCCGCCACGCGTAGTGCTTTAAGCGGGGTCTTTCTCAGTGGTTTTCAGAGATCCCTTTACACTCGAGCTAAGTAGGCACATTGAGTCGCAATACCCGAGATCAGCTGTTGGAGTAATATACGAGAAAATTGAAGAGGCAGCAGAACCGGAGGAGGGCCCCAGCATATACTCAGTTGACATACCAGAGCAGCTTTTGAAAGTACTTGAAAAGCGCGGAATATCCAGGCTTTACAAGTTTCAGTACGAGGCATACAAGCACATACTGGATGGCAAAAATGTGGTTATCTCGGCTGGCACGGGAACCGGGAAGACAGAGGCCTTCTTCCTCCCGCTTGCTAAGAAAATTCTGGAAGAAAAGCACGAAAACCCCGAGGTTCTCCTACTATATCCTACTAAGGCTCTAGCTAGAGACCAAGTTAAGAGGTTTAGTGAGTACATGGTTTACGGCAAGCTTAGTGCTGGAATATACGATGGAGACTCGCCAGAGCACGTGAGGAAAAGACTAGCTCTCAGCCCGCCACCAATAATTGTTACAAACCCAGATATGCTCCACGTAGGGCTGGTCTACAGCCCATACGTACAGGAGTTTGTGAAAAGAGCAGGTGTGTTTGTTTTTGACGAACTTCACGTGTACGAGGGGGTCTTGGGCTCACACATACACCACCTAGTCCACAGAGTCAAAATGGTGAGGGGCTCTAAACCTCAGTTTGTGGCGTGTTCTGCTACAATAGGCAATCCAAAAGAATTTGCTGAATCTATCTTCGAAGAAGAGTTTGTTGAAGTAAAGGGGGGACTCAGGAGAAGGGGTACAGCAGTCCACATACTGGTTAGTGCTGGTTACTTGAGTAGGTGGAGTATTGCAACGTCTATAGCTAAGTTCCTCGCAGACAGCGGTATGAGGTTCATTTTGTTCGTAGATAGTCAGCAGCTCGCCGAAATGCTTGCTAACACCTTATTGCACAGGCTCGGCGTGAACGTGATGGTGCACCGGGCCGGGCTACCACACGACTTGAGGAGAGATGTCGAGCAAAAACTACGAGATGGTGCAATAAGCGGCGTTGTTGCAACGCCGACGCTAGAGCTTGGAATAGACATAGGCTCTCTAGATGCCGTAGTAATGACTTCTCCACCGCCTTCCTACGCTAAGTACCTGCAAAGAGCAGGCAGGGCGGGTAGGAGGCGAAAGGGATACGTCATAACAGTGCTGGGAAACGAGCCAATAGATGCCTACTATGCGAGGAATCCAGAAGCCTTCTTTAACCAAGAACTCGTCCCGAGCGTTATTGAGCCCTTAAACGAAGACGTGTCCAAGACTCACTTAGTGGCCTACTTGCTTCAAGCACGAAAGGCGAAGTTACGTGATTTGCCAAGAGAGTGGAAGCTTGTAATTGACGAACTCGCGGCGGAGGGAGTTGTAAAGAGGGTAGGGCCTTATGTGGTTCCAATAGCTAGAGTAGCGCGGCGCTTTTTCTCGGAAAGAGAAAGCATTAGAAGCTTTAGTGACCAGGTGAGCATAATCGATGCAGCCTCAGATAAAGTCATTGGCACTAGAGAGCTTCCAGTAGCCGTGCTGGAACTCTACCCAGGCGCAGTGTACTTCTACGCTACAAAGCCCTACAGGGTTTTAAAGCTCGACTTAGCCGAGAAGAAAGCGTGGGTAAGGCAGCTCGAAGAGCTTGTAGAGGTCTACACAAAGCCCCTTTACAGAGTAGACGTGGCAGACTACGCAATCTACGACGAGAGAATAAGTGAGCTGGGCATTAAAGCGGCCTACGCTAAGGTCTTGCTAGAAGAGGTAGTATACGGATATGTAGTAAAGGACTTAAAGAGCGGTGAAACGCTCAGCATTAACGAGCTTGAATCGCCCGTGCTGTATAAGTACGTGACTAGGGCAGTGCTACTTAAAATGCCGGAACACCAGGACTTCGACTTAATAAGCTCAGCTGAGGCTTACCACGCAATAGAGCATGCGCTAATATCGGCTGCTGGAATAACCTGCGGCTCTGGCATCTCAGATTTGGGTGGTATAAGCTATCCCAGTGGCGACATTGTGATATACGATGCAGCACCGGGAGGCTCTGGACTTGCCAAGCTACTATATACTAGGCTTGAAAGAACGATCAGAGTAGCATATGAAATAATGAGCAAATGCAACTGCTACGATGGATGTCCCAGGTGTATTTACAGCCCCTTCTGTGGCAACAACAACAGAGTCTTATCAAAGATAAAGGCCCTCAAAGTTCTAAACGCGCTCTTTTCTAGCAGAGCAATCGTAGTAGAAGAGCCCCTGACTGGGCGCTATGGAAATCCCTTAGTATAGCCCCAAAGCGGTGTCAAGGAGTACTACGCGAGTTCGCACATCCATTAAAACAATAACCAGCATTTAAAAGGCAGATCCCTATAGACCAATACTGCAACAATTTAGAAGAGCTTAGGGGTTTTTAGTGCCGTTTACGACGTACCACCTGGCTTCTGGAATTCTCATAGGGCTACTTACTAGGAAGAAAGTTCACTGGCCCACGCTCATCATGGCAACGGTTTTAGTTGACGTTGAACCCCTTCTCGTTTTCACTACGGGGTTTGCGTACCCTCTCCACGGCTATGCGCACACTTTTCTAGCATCATTGCTACTAGGCTCACTAGTAGGTTTACTGATGCAATACCTGGATAAGCATCTGCAGCCCTTCTACAGAGCACTTTACCTGGTACAGCAGAGTGCTAGTTCTCTAAGGAGCTTTATTGCAGGCGGCATAATGGGCTGGGCAATGCACGTGCTAATGGACGCTCCTTTATATTCTGACATAAAACCACTCACGCCTCTTCAATACAATCCCTTCTCGCTGTATAGCAGCAGCGAGCTGCTGGACTTAGTTTCAATAGTATACGACGCCGTTTTAGTGGCAGGGCCCATAGCATACTTGATTTACTTTTACTCCCAATCTAGCAAGAGCCTGGGTAGCACTTTATCAAGGCTTCAATTAGGTGCCTTGGTGATTCTAGCCAGCGGCTTTGTCCCATTAAGGGGCTTTACAGTTGTCGTACTGCATAATGCTCTAGTAGTCGCATTACTGGTGATACTACTGGGTCTTGTGCTAATAGCGCACTCTCTACTTGAGCTCAAGTTATTGAGCGAAATTAGACTTGTACTAGTCGCAGCACTGCTTCTCTCAGCTATCGCAGTTGTAATAGTATTATACGAGTGGGGCTTCTTGCTCTCATGGATCCTCGTAGCACTCGCACTACTCGCTCTAAGAGGACCTCTTGTTTGCCTCAAAATAGTAGGCAGAATTCCAGTAGTTGACGTTTTAATAGCGGGTTGGGTCTTGCTATTGATCGTAGTTGGCGCATTTCTATTGTTATTGTCGCTGATTTTAATCGTTGTTAAAGCGGCTGATTTAGCTATGTGTACTACTAGTAATGTCCCCCAGTCAACGATAGCGTGAAAACTCACTGCACTTTTAGTAGAAGGCGAGCACTTCTCTCGCCCTAGGTTCTTATTAGGCGTAAGAGCGACCGACTCTTTTCTTAGTCAGCAGGTCATTTTTATGTCGTGTGAGTGTGTGATGAATCTGGGGTGAAGCTGGTGCCAAACGAGGATCTTCGGGTACTCGTTACCGGTGGTGCTGGCTTTATTGGAAGTCACCTCGTTGACCGACTCGTAGAGGAGGGCTGCAGGGTTGTTGTAGTCGACAACTTATCCTCTGGAAGGCTCGAGAACATTGAGAGGCACTTAAAAGCAGGTAGTATAGAGTTTTACAAAGTAGACCTAAAGAACCGCGAAGAATTCGAGAGCGCAGTCACCGACATTGACGCAGTCTTCCACTTAGCAGCCAATCCCGAGGTTAGAGTCAGCACTACAGATCCAGAAGTGCACTTTAAAGAAAACATCGTTGCAACCTTCAATGTTCTCGAAGTCGTGAGGCGCAGAGACATAAAGTCATTGGTTTTTGCGTCGTCAAGCTCCGTGTATGGAGAACCCGGGGTAATACCAGTGAATGAGGAAGCCCCTATAAAGCCAGTCTCGGTTTATGGTGCCAGTAAGGCGGCGTGCGAGAACTTAGCTCACGCCTACAGCATGCTTTACGGGATAAACTCAGTTATACTTAGGTACGCGAACATCGTTGGACCCCGGTTGAGGCACGGGGTAATATACGATTTTCTGCTCAAGTTGTCGAAAAACAAGAACGTGTTGGAAGTCCTCGGCGATGGAACCCAGGTGAGGAGCTACCTCTACATCGAGGATGCCATTGACGCGACGCTTGTGGCGTGGAGAAAGGCGCCCAGCGGCTTCTCAGTATACAACGTTGGCAACGAAGACTGGATAACTGTGAACGACGTGGTGGACATAGTCCTGTCGGAACTGGGGCTTAGGGACCTAACCAGAGTTGTCTACAGGCCCGTACTTCACGGCATCGGATGGCCCGGAGACGTAAAGAAAATAGCGCTGGACATAAGCAAGTTGAAGACCCTTGGCTGGAAGCCCAAAATGCGCTCAAGAGAGGCCGTCGTAAAAACAGTGCGATGCCTGATAAGCGAGCTTGGAATAAAGGTGTGACCTGAGCAGGCATATATAGGCTCGCGAGGTGCGCAGATATTCACTTAGGGAGCTCTTATGTCTATTCACGACATTCAGGCGCTGATTTTAGCCGGCGGCATTGGCTCGAGGTTTCACCCCTACACGGAGATAATACCCAAGCCCATGATTCCCGTTGGGAGGCTTGAAAAACCCGTAGTAGAGCTGATTGTCAGGTGGCTGAAGAAAAGCGGTGTTAGAAAGTTCGTGTTTCTAGTCGACTACAAGTGGCGCTACATATACAACTACTTCGGAGACGGATCGAGGTTTGGTGTCGAAATAAAGTACTCGCTCGACGAGCCGGAGGGCTATAGGGGGACTGGTGGGGCTATTTTAAAAGCATACAGGTCGCGCCTGGCTGAGGGGAGGAGCTTGATATGGTATGGCGACATCCTGGCAACAGTAGATGTCAGGGACCTAGTAGCCTATCACGAGGAGAAGGGAGCTGACTTAACTCTCGTGGTTGCGCGCAGGTACAGAGTTCCTGTAGGAGTTGTTCAGGCAAATGAAGAAGGCAGAGTAGTGCATATGCAGGAAAAGCCCGAGCTAGACATTAAGGCAACAATAGGCATAGCCGTAGCCGAGGAAAGCATATTCACCGAAGACTTGGAGAGGGTTCTCGGGAAGAACTTTGACTTCATGGGGGAGATGGTCCCCTGGCTGATAGAAAGGGGGTTTAAGGTCTACGCTTACATGTATGACGGTGCCTGGTACGACGTGGGGAGCCTCGAGAGGTATAAAAAACTCGATGCTAATAGCCTAGCTGAGCTAGAAGGCGATGATCAAGAGCCAAATGCCCTGTCTCCAGCGTCACCAAGACCCGGCACTATGTAACCCTTGTCATTTACTTCTGGATCTACAGCAACAGTATACATTTTTAGCGGTATGCCGAGCTCGCTACAGGCTCTTTTAATCCTCTCGATGGCGAGTGGCGTTGTTATAACTGATGCTATGTAGTACTTCTTTGCCTTTCCCCTCTCGATGAGCTCTTTAAGCACCCTTACTATTGTAGACCCCGTGGCAACCATCACGTCGCTTATTATTATGATGCTCTCACTAGATATCTTCGGGGTCTTAATGTAGGATATCTCGACTTCGAACTCCCAGTTGCGCATTCCCCTTTCTTCTACCCTCCGGGCTGCTACAACGCCTTGCTTTGCATTGTAGAATATTTTAATTAATCCCTCAGTTAGCGGTGATGCTGCTCTTAGAATGGTTATTATGATCGTATTGTCGAGGTCTTTGATTCTAATACCCCTGTACTTAGCATTGAGAGGCGTGGTAACCTCTACTTCTTCGGCTTCGTAATCTTCAATTATCTCTAGTCCGAGTATTCTGCCCAGCCTCACGAGCCCCTTTCTGAAGTCTATCTGGCTCGTATTCCTGTCTCTAAGCTGAGTTAAAATGCTTTGTGCGAACTTTCTATTGACCACTCTCAACTCAAACAAAAAGCCCCGCTCTCTCAAATAGCTAGTACAAGCTTTTAACACTTAGATCTCGGTGAAAGACTGGTAATACGCCTCTCTGTCGGGAACCACCGGTGCAAAAGACCCCACGATCCTGTCGACTACCTTAGCATTAATGCCTTCCGCTGGCTTGTACTCCCTAGTAGCCGATTTAAGCGTAGAGTAACTTATGCCCGTGACTAGAGAGTAGTACTCTAAGTACCTCTCAGGCTGTTTTTCGTACTCTCTAATGGCTTCTTCGTAGGACTTCTCTACTAGTGCGCGAACTCTGCTAACCAGGGTATTGGATACTGCAAGCGTGCAGCAAAACTCCAAGTCGAGATCTTCGTGAGACAGCACCTGCCTGAATCCCTCTTCTTCGAGAAGCACGTAGAGGGGGTGCCACGCGACCGCAAAACCGCCTCTTTTTGCAAGCTGAAAGAGCTCGTCAGAGCTGTTGAAATACACCGTTTTGCTGGCACTAACGAGGCCCTCCCTCATTACGCGGTACCTGACGTAGTCCATAGTGCTAATGAGACTCGAGTACACTACCTCGGAACCGGGCTTCTGCAGCACTTTGAATCCACCACGTAAGCCCTTGGGCACTATTTTGTACGTCTTGAACATCGGGTAGAGGTAGAGCTGGCTGATTAGGGGTGCTAATGCGAGGTCGAGCGAGCCATTAGCGAGAAGTCTTGCAGCCTCAATACCGCTCTTCAAGACTACTATCTTTAGGCGAATGCCGCGCCTTGCTAATCGCTTGGCAAAGCCACCCAGGTACAAGTACTCGCTTGAGTAAACTAGTCCTAGTTTTAACTCCCTCTTCGTGATTAAGTTTGGTTCGTGTTCGGCTATGCCTGGGTGCACGTAAACTAGCTTGCTTCTGCCAATAGTAGTTCTCGAAATAAGCCCTTCTCTTTCTAGCTCGCCGAGGACTTCCGAAACCCTGCTTTTCGACGCGTTAATTGCCTTGTGGATGTAAGACTGCGGCACGTACTCGCCTTGGTGACTCTTTAACAATTCTATGACGCGCTTTCGAACAAGGCCTTTCATCGAGCCCCCTGCCTTGTCGTCAAAGCTTTTAAACCCGAGCCCCCTATTATGTTGCATTTGGGATCGAACACATGTTCGATGTTCGAATGCATCAAAGGACATACCTAATCATTCAGCTACTCGTGCTGGTGAGCTTTTACATAATCCCCTACGTCTTTCTTGCAAATACTAGAAGTGCTTCTTTGGCCTTGTTTTGGATTTCAACAACACTCTTATCCGGCTTGCTAGCACTTGCGTGGCTTAAACAGCAAGAAACAAAGGCGAGGTGAGCGGTGTGAGCGTGGAATTCGCCTGCTTGTTCGTGGCTTACATAGTACTCGGCACGCTCATTGCTATTTTGTCGAGAAAGTTCTTCTTGGGCACTCTAAGAGACTACTACACTACTAGTGGGCGGCTGGGCGCAGTAGTGTTTGCTGGGACTTACGCGGCAACTACTTACAGCGCGTTCATGATGATAGGTCTGGTTGGTTTAACCTACAAGACTGGTATTGGTGCACTTGGATTCGAGCTGGCCTATCTCGCTGCAACGATGTTTCTGTTGTCGACTGTGGGCTATGAGATATGGAGGCTCTCGAGAGAAAGGGCATGGATTTCGCCTTCACAAATGATAGGCGACCTCTATGGTAGCAGGGCCCTTTCGCTACTCGTATCAGTTATTTACTTGTTTGCTATGATACCGTACCTATCAGCGCAAGTTCTTGGGTTGAAGGTAATATTCAGTTATGGTGGGCTAGGCGAGGCAGAAGCGCTTCTCGCATCTTTATTGCTTATCTACGCGTGGATAGTAGTGGCTGGTGTGTGGAGCGTAGCCTTAACAGACCTCTACCAGGGCATCATAATGCTCTCGTCTGCTGCAATCTACGTAGTGTGGATCCTCTACTTCTTCATTCCAACTCGTGGCACGAGCTTAAGCGAGGTGTTTTCAGTGCTAGCTGAAAGCGGGCACCTCGGTATAGCAGGCTTTTGGAGACCAGGAGTTTTCATCGCTTACACACTGCCATGGATGTTCTTCGCGGTGACTAACCCGCAGGTGGTTGTGAGGCTCTACTTCGCCAAAGACGACCGGAGCTTTAGGAGGGGGGCGGTGTATTTCTTCGCTTATGGCTTCGCGTACACGATAATAGTGGTTCTCGTGGGATTAACTACAGCGGGTTTAACAATGCTGGGTGTGTTGCCTAGAATTGAGCAGCACGACATGGTCACGCCATACCTGTTAGGCTTGATGCACCCGCTTGTCGGATCGCTAGTAGCCGTTTCAATAATAGCAGCAGCCGTGTCGACAGCTAACAGCATAGTACTAGCAGTCTCGGGCAGCATAATCTCTAGCATTAAGAGCGGCGAGAGGCTATGGCTTGCCAGGATCCTTGATGCCGTGCTCGTAGCGCTCGCGGGCCTCGTAGCCTTCACGCGCCCAGGCTTTATTGTCGACTTGTCTGTCTTGACGTCGGTAATACTTTTACCTCTCGCACCCGTAACGATCCTCGGCATTTACTTTTACCGCAACATCAGAAAAGCGACGAAAGTGGCAAGTAAAGCCGCACTTATAGCAGGCTCTATCATGGCGGTGGCTTTTGCGGTAAAGCTGGGTCCTCGTGGAACCCTGCTAGGCCAAGTGCTCGGCATTCCGATATCTGCGTGGATCTTAGCAACATCCACTACTATACTGTTGACCGGCTATTTCGCTGACTCAATCAGCGGTCGTTGGCGTCCCTATTAAAAGACAAGGACAATAGAACATCTAGCAATAGAATTGCGCAATCGCCATGGATTACTCAAACAGGCTGCTAAGTGATTGCTGAGTGCTGCCGCATGCAGTAGCGTAGCACCGAAGGCCAAATTCCCGAAAAGCTTTAAAACTGATTAATCAAGCAGATTTCACGGAATGAGGTGTTGTAGTGGTCAAAGAAACGGAGACCCCAATTGGTGCCATGCCTGAAGTCACGACTCGAGCGATATATAGGCACGCGTGCCCCAACTGCGGGGGCCCTATTTCGGATTCTAGGCTGTTACTCAAAGTACCGTGTGAAGAGTGCATACCCGAGGAAGAGCTTAGACGCTACAGGGATATTTTAGATGCCGCCCGTGACAAGCTCAGGAGGATGAAAATCCTCTACTCGATGATTAGGCGCGAAGGGCGCTTGAGGGCTCTTCTAGAAGAAGAAAAAAAGTTCAGGGACTTCGAGCACTTCTTCGAGAAGGCCACTAGAGGCTTTAAGATGTGGAGTGCTCAGAAGACTTGGGCCAGGAGATTACTGAGGCGCGAGTCATTCAGTATTATTGCTCCAACAGGCATGGGCAAGACGGTCTTTTCCCTAATAGCATCTCTCTACAAAGTCGAAGAAGCCAAGTCGAAGAACAAAAAAATATACTTGGCTTTTCCAACTACACCCCTATTGCTTCAGGCGTGGAAGAGGCTACTACAGTTTGCTGAAAATGCCGGGCTCCAAGTGTGTAGTGAAGGCTCACAGGAAGTGGGAAATTGCATTAGAGTAATATGTATCCACGGTAAACTAGGCAAGAAAGAGCGCGAAGAGCTCATTGAAAGAATAAAGAAAGGCGACTTCGACATATTACTAACAACAAGCGCGTTCCTCCACAAGCACGCTGGAGAAATGCCGCGAGGCGTTTACGAGCTCATAGTAATGGACGACGTCGACGCGGTTCTAAGGAGCGGCAAGGCTGTGAGAAGACTGCTTAACATAATTGGATTCGACGACAAAGACATAGACCTGGGCTTGGAGTTAATTAAGCTGAGAGCCAAGTTGGCGCTTGCCCGAGAGGAAGAAGCAGAAAAGCTTAGATCCAGGATCCAGGAACTGCATGAAGCCGTCAACAAGGCCAAGAAATCCATTGAAACCATTCTAATAGTTAACAGCGCTACTGGGAGACCGCGCGGCGTATACCCAAAGCTCTTTAAAGTATTCTTAGACTTCGAAGCTGGCTCAAAGCCCGAGGCCATTAGGAACGTCGTAGACTCCTACCTATACCCGGCCGGTAAGAGCGTAGAAGACGTGGCAATAGAGGTGTGCCTAAGATTAAAAGACGGAATTTTAGTCTTCGTCCCGATCGACAAGGGAGTTGAGTATGCTGAGCACTTGGCCTCGAAGCTTAGGGAACTAGGCATTGCAGCCGAGGCTTTTCACGCTAAGAAAAGCATTAAGCTAATAGAGGACTTTGCGTCAGGCAAGCTAAACGCTCTCGTTGGAGTAGCCACATACTATGGCACAATGGTTAGAGGGCTTGACCTGCCAGAAAGAGCCAAGTACGTTGTGTTCGTGGGCGTGCCTAGGCACAAGTTCAGCTCAAGGCTCGAGAACGTCTCGCCACTAGATATTTTGAGAATGCTCTTGCTGGTTAGAGAAGTACTCGAAGGAGAAAGAAAAAATGCAGTAGATATTTTAGTAGGCAGGCTCTCAAAAAGACTCAGAACTCTAAGTCTAGGAGCCCTCCTCAAGTTGAGGGACTTGTTTAGCCAAGTCGTAGCAACGGGATTGAAGGGCGATGAGCCACCTGTTCTCGTAGACCTTTACCGCGCATACGAATTACTGAGAGAAGTGCTCAAAGAACCAGAGGTTTGGGACAAGCTGAGTGGTATTGGCGAAGTCGCGATAGTCAGAGAAGGCGAAGAAATGTACATCTTAATTCCTGACGTCGCGACTTACATACAGGCAAGCGGCAGGTGTTCGAGACTATATCCAGGTGGAATTACCAAGGGACTCGCAGTCGTGGTTGTAGATGACGAGAGATTGCTCAGGGGTCTTGCAAGGAGAATGAGGTGGATTTTCGAGGGCTTTAAATTCGTCGACTTCAGCGGGCTTAATCTAGACGAGCTCGTAAAGGAGATAGAGAGTGAAAGAGCCGAAGTCGCGAGAATCACTAGAGGTGAGGTCAAGCCCGAGAAGCAGCTTGAGTTAGTCAAGACAGCAATGTTAATTGTGGAATCCCCTAACAAGGCTAAGACCATAGCAAACTTCTTCGGCAAGCCAAGCATAAGGGTCTTTGGCGAGGGGCTGCAAGCATACGAGGTTACTGTTGGAAACTATGTGCTAACTATAGTAGCTAGTGGCGGGCATGTGTACGAACTTGTCGTGGATCCTAGGCCGCCAGAAGCAGAAAAGCACGGGCACTTGTACGGGGTAATTACTATTGGCGGGGGGCCTTCTAGAAGGTTCATACCAATATACACAGACATAAAGAAGTGCCCAGCTGGGCACCAGTTTACCGACGAGACCGATAAATGCCCCAAGTGCGAGTTGCCTGCGCAGAGAAAGCAGAAAATAATTGAGGTCTTGAGAAAGCTGGCGAGCGAGGTAGACGAAGTCCTCATAGGTACAGACCCGGATGCCGAGGGAGAGAAAATTGCGTGGGATCTGAGAGTCCTTCTGGAGCCATATGCTAATGAAGTCCGGAGAGTAGAATTTCACGAAGTCACGAGAAGAGCCCTGCTCGAAGCACTTACTAATCCAAGAGACTTCAATGTCAGGCTTGTGGAGGCTCAAATCGTAAGGCGCGTTGAAGACAGGTGGCTTGGCTTCTCTCTATCAGAACTCGTGCAGAAATATGCGTGGTTAAAGTACTGCATGAACTACTTGTATAAGAAGCGCGAAATGCTGGGTGAGTCGATAAACGTGAAAGAAGTTTGTTGCAATCCTAACAGAAACCTTAGTGCGGGCAGAGTACAGACCCCTGTCCTGGGCTTTATTGTAGAAGAATTTGAAAAGAGCAAGAAGCCAGAGTACTCTAAGTACATCGTGAACGTCGTTGTCGAAGGTGGCAGGAGGCTAACCGTCACACTCAACTTTGAAGATGCGCTGAAAGCAGGAATGATCGACTTAAAAGGAAAGGTCAAGGACTACCCGCCTGTAGAGATAAAAGTAGTTGAAGAGCGCGAGGAAGTAGTAAATCCGCCGCCGCCATTTACAACAGATATGCTACTTGAAGAAGCGTCGCGACTACTGGGCTTCTCAGCAATGAAGACTATGGACATAGCTCAAGACCTCTTCGAGACAGGTCTAATAACGTACCACAGAACGGACAGCACGAGAGTAAGCGACGTAGGCATTGATGTGGCAAGGCAGTACCTCGAAGATAGGTATGGACCAAATTACACTGATGTATTTAAGCCGAGAACGTGGGGCGTCGGCGGCGCACACGAGGCAATAAGACCCACAAGGCCTGTAGACGCTGACAGGCTCTCAGAGCTCATACACGAAGGCGCAATAGTGGTCGTGGGTAGAATAACTAGAGATCACCTAAGGCTGTACGACCTCATCTTTAGGAGGTTTATTGCAAGTCAGATGAAGCCGGCCACTGTTAAGAAGCAGAAGCTCCAAGTTAAGATAGGAAGCTTAGAGCACCCGCTTGAAGTGGAGGTCATAACTGACATAGTTGATAAGGGATATCTCGAGATATACGAGAACGTCGAAGTTCAGTGCGAGAGCCTAGGCAAGCCGGGGACCACACTTTCAGGCTATATAGAAGAAGGTGTTAAAGTGCTAAAGCACCCGCTTCCGCGGTACCACGATGTTGTTAGATGGATGAAGGAAAACGGCATTGGAAGACCGAGTACTTATGCCAAGATAATCCAGACCATTGTAGACAGAAAGTACGTGAAGACTTCAAAGAAAGGTAAGGCGCTGGTAGCCATGGAGCGGGGAATACAAGTGTACAATTTCTTGAGCGAGTTCTTTGGTGATATTGTAAGCGTCGAAGTAACGCGCAAGCTCGAGGAAAACATGGACAGGATAGAAAGAGGCGAACTAGACTACCAAGAGCTCTTAAACCAGCTATACAACGAAGTTGAAGCGAGAATACTGGGCGAGGACAGGCGTGAAGCAATTGAAAAGAGCCTAGAGAACGAGCTCGAAGTGTGTGATCGTAATGTCTAGTAGTTCAATTAAGGTAATTACCTTACAAGAAAACGTAAGTGGCTACAGGCTGGGGGTAGCAAACCCGTTCATAGAAGAAAGCTCTGTTCGTGAAAGTGTAAAGCACGTTAAGGTACTGATAGACTACGCAAGCCAGATAGGAGTCAAGACGATAGTGCTCCCTTTTAACACCCTGCATAGGCTCTCCGAAAACACGGCGGCCGGGAATACTAGAGAGGTTTTCTTTCACTCGAAAAACCCGCTTGTAAAAGCCTTCGCGGGGCTTGCAAAGCTCAAGCACATTAACATAGTACTAGTTGGTGTTCTAGAGAGGCGTGGAGGTAAAGTCTACTACTCAAATATGCTAATTAATGACAGCGGGCACGGCACATTCTTCGGGAGGAAGATCTTAGTTTCTCAGCGAGAAGCGCTACTGGGCATAAACCAGGGATCCAGCGTGGAAGTAGTCAGCGAAGGTAGTCTTAGACTCACAGTTCTACTCGGAGAAGACGCTTTAATGCCTGAACTCGCGAGGCTCGCGGCTACCTTGGGCGCGCAGTTACTTCTAGTAGCTCCTATGGGCAGCATTTCTCACCATAATTTAGAAAAACTCGTCAGCTCTCTCAGTTTTTTTGCAGGCTTAGCAACAATAGGAGTGAATTGCGAAAGCCCCCTATCTAGCGAGCACGAGGCATCGAGTTGTAGCATAGCAGTTGCAATGCCTGACCTAGGCACTACGTACTCAGACAGCAGTCTTCATAACTTCATTTTAACACTGCCCTACAAAGTCATCTACATGCACTCGAAAGGCGTGGCTGATGAGCAACTAATTAAAATTGCAAAAATTTACGCATCGTACTTAAGGCGCAGACGCGGTATAAGTAGAGTGAAGTTGGTTTGAAACAGGTGTGCAGGATTGCTCGAAGAAAAACTTCCGACGGTTATACCAATAAAAACTGCGACATTTGGGGACCTAGTGAGATTAGCGGTATCAACAAGTATACCACATCAACTACTTGCATACCTCGTGAAATTCAAGTACAAAAATAAAGTAGTAGTCGGGTTACTCGGCATATTCAGAGACTACTACAAGTACTATGGTGTCCCCCTGTTCTACTACTATGCATTTGAAGAAGGAGATAAGGCGATAGAAGAAGCAAACTATATCATAGTGTATACTGGAGAGGAGAAGTACGAGCTGTCTCGACAGCCAAAGCCCGGCTCATCCATACCCATAATAACGCTAGCTGAAAAACCGGTCTTTATACCAGACGACATATGAGAACCGAGTATCGGGCTCGGCAGCCTCGAAGAGCGATTTTTAGCATCAGATTGGGGGTAACTACCTAGGCCTCACAATAATCCTCGTACCAAGAACTTGCCAGTACTCTACTTCGATTCCGACAGAAAGCTTGTCTTTGATCGTCTCGTCAACAGCGTCTTTTGCTACTTCGAATACTTCAAAAGTCTCTAGATCCATTACCTGGAACCTATCGCCGAGATCCGAGATTATCTGGCCTACGCGCTTTTCAACTATGGGGACTTCTACTTGGGCATCCACCGGGGCTACAAGCACTTTTTTGCTCTTAGTCAAGAGGCTTACTGCTGTTATTGTGGCTTTTGCGCTACCGTGCTTTCCAGTCTTAGCCTTGCTTATGTCTATTATTCTGCAAGGCTCGCCGTCAATTATGACATAGCCGCCAATCTTCAAGTTTCCTACCGTTTCGTAAGTTTTGCTCAAAATGCACCACCACCCTTCTAACTAGTTCCATTGCTCTTAAATAGTTTAGTCTTAGTCAATGGGCTGCGATACTACACGCTTTACAACGTACGTATTATAGTCCACTAAGACCCTGATGTAGCCGCTCAAGTAGTCGTCAACGTCGCGGTCCCCAGTGTCTACTAGCAAATACCCAAGCTCCTCGATTTTGCTCCTCGTCGCAACTACTAATATGTTGTCGCGCCCTACGAGCCTAATTATCCGCGGAGATATCTGCTGATTGCCCCTTCCAAAGATAAATCCTTGCTTGCCTATGGGCGTAACTACTATTCTCGCTTTTTTGTACTTCTCGAGGACTTCTAGGAGGCTCTTTTCCCACGCGTCTTTAACTAGCAGTTGCCCATTTAATATAACGTCGACACCAAGTAGCGTGCATGGCAGGTTAAGTAGGTTGCATATAGCTTTAACAGTCGTGCCGGGTCCAAGAATGTACGGCACCCCCGGCTCCATGTTTTCGACGACATACTTAGCAATTGCCAGTTTAGCCCCCTCCTCGTCAGCACTTGTGTAGAGTGTTTTAGATTCTTGCAAAAGCCCCTCGTATACAGGCACAAGCATGTAGCCATAAACCCGTATCTCGATTTTATCCCTCCTAATCGCGTCTTCGTTTGCATCGACGACTTCTCTCTCCACGAGCTTGGTCTCGCCGCGCAAGAAGTGTTCTAGAAGTTTCGCGGCCGAAAACGGGTTTACGGCGAAAACTGCACTGTATACCTTCACGCCGCTCGGCACGCCGATAACGGGCACGGACTGCCCCACTGCTTCATACACGTCGCGGGCTGTTCCATCGCCGCCGACGAAAACCAGCAAGTCTACTGCTTTAGACATCTCTTTGGCGATTCTTATAGTGTCTTCTCTAGATGTCACGCCACCTATTTCACCAATAACAGCACCAAGAAGCTCTCTCACGGCACTCTTCTTGACTATATCAGCACCCATCACACCTGGCGCAGAAACCATGCTAAAGTCTTTAATGTTAATGCTATTTAAGAACTCGAGCGCCCTGTACGGTGCAACTGGCCTTGCCCCGCGCCTTAGTGCTTCAAAGTAAGCATCGCCATCAGTGCCCTTAAGCCCAACGCTACCCCCCATGCCTGCAATGGGGTTAACTATAAACCCAATGACTTTGCCGCTCAACGTCTACTGCCCCATTATAGTCCAGACAGCTTAGTAATTCTACCCGGCTCTAGCCTGTAAACTCCATGCTCCAAGAACACGACTTTATCCGACACGTCTGCTGGTAGATAGTCTTTAATTGAAATAGAACCGGCGAGCACAGCATTATTCCGGTTGAGTGCTATGTACGAGTAGTACTCTTCATGTAGTTTAGACGCAGGTTCATTAACCCAGTAGCTCACATAGAGATAGGGCCTTTCTTCATATAGTAGCAGTAGTGCAGTATTGAGCGCGCTTCCCTTGACAACGTAGTGCTTAGCGCTCGAATAGGCCTCTACTACGCAGTCATCAACGCTCCTACCAGCATCCGTGCACGACAACACGCTATCCATTATGTAGTACCCAAGCAGTTCCGAGTCCACGCGAAGCCATGGATTGACTCCGAGCTTCTCCGCAAGAGCCTTCTTGTCCGCTCCCCCATTGTGGACAAACCACGCAATCCCCTGTTCGGAAGCCCTCATGAATGGGTGCGCGTACTCAATGCCGTACGGCTCTCTTCTCGAGGCTTTTCTCGCGTGTACTACGAAGTACAAGGTGTCGTAGCTCGAGATCCTCTTAGTATATAGCTCAAGGATGCGCTTCGAGGACTCATAGAATATGGGTTCAACGGACTTGTACCAAGCTATTGTGGGGCTCCCACCAACCAATCCAGCAGCCGCAAGACCCCAGCCATCATCGTGAGATGCCGGAGACTTTCCTGTCAGCTTAGATAAGTAGGGGTCGTGCTCGTTACTCTTTACAAAGGCGTCAACTATGTTCTTCAGCAACTCGTAGCTTATCTCGGAAGCACTTAGTGCTAAAATCCTGCACATGCAGACCCCCCGTATAATAAGCCCCCTCGTGCTAATAAGTAATGGCGTGATGAAGAGTCCGAACGCAGATGAGTGAAGAAAAGCCAGGTTCTGACGCTCTTATATCCCTGGTAAAATTAGTCTAACCCGGGCGGGGCTCCAGGCAGGCTGATTCACATGGTCTATATAGTTGAAGTAGATGGGCTTAAGTACTATGCTTGTGGAATATGTGGACTGCTCTACGAGAGTGAAGAGCTCGCAAAGTCGTGTGAAGATTTCTGTAGAACGCACCCAGGTATGTGTAACATTGAACTCGCCAAGAGCTCTGTAGGTTACTTGGACTTGAGCAAGCAAGTGCAAAAGGTCTACTTCAAGGTAGAGCCGACGAGAAAGTGCGTGAGGCCGTACTTCAGGCTGTGCAAGGCAAGCGTGAGAATATATAGCTATTAAAAACCCGGTTTCGAGGTAACGCGAAACTGAAACTAGCTTAGTACAGCCCTTCCGCGGGAGCTTTACAAATCGTCCACGAGCATTCTCTAAGTCCCTACTACTACGAGGCGTTGCCACTCTATAGTGGGCAGAGAACTTCTTCTAGGGTTTTTAGCGAGCATATAGCCCGCCAATAGCCCAATACTCAAGATAATACCCAAATTAGAACGGGAGTCGCAGGGCTTGTTGAGCGTAGAGCACGCCTGCTCTATACGCGCTTATAGAGGCTTCTCGCGCTCTGCCTGCTAAGACTTCACTAATGGCTTTTACTACCGCGTCTTCGCTAAAAAGGTTGGTTTTGGCGTTTAAGACGCCGAGTAACACCATGTTTATGGCCCTTGGAGTACCAGCTGAGCTTAGGGCAATGCTCCTTGCTGGAACTACTATGGTGTTATGTACAATGGACCTTATCTTGGCTATCAACTCGCTCTTCGTGTACTGCTTACCTGAGAGACTTGCCTGCAGAGGGGGCCTATACTCATCGGCTAGTATAGCAAGGCCCTGTGGTGAGAGGTAGCTTAGGTTTCGGGCGGCCTCAAATAGCTCTAGTCCAAGCAGGTAGTCGGCCTCTCCCTCGGAAAAAAGGGGAGATAACACTTTCTCGCCGAGTCTGATGTAGCTAACAACGCTGCCATACCTTTGAGCCATTCCAAGAATTTCGCCAGTTCTAACGCTCATCCCCGAGATAACGGCCGCTTCAGCAATAACCCTGGCAAGCGTTAAGCCTCCCTGCCCCCCAACGGATGCCACTAGGATGTTCACTGTCTTCACTCCTAACCACCAGTAGGCTTGATAGCTCCATACGGGCAGAAGCGAGCACAGAGACCACATCCATTGCAGTCTTCAACTATAATGTGCGCCTTGCCCGACTCCATGTATATAGCGGGGCAGCCCGTTGCGGCAATGCACGCCCTACAGCCCATGCACAGCTCTAATTCGACTGTGTATCTGTTTTTAACACCTCTTAATCTGGCTTCTAAGAGGGCACATGGATGCCTCGATACAATAACCTTAACTCCCGGCATGTCTAGGAAGTCCTCTACTACTTTGGTGAGCTCATCTAGGTTGTAGGAGTCAACTACGGCGACTCTATCTGGGCCAATCGCTTCAACGAGCTTTTCAATGTAAACAGGCTTCAGTCGCCTTCCCGTTTCGCTAGTCTCCCAAGCCGGGGTTGATTGATGACCTGTCATTGCAACTACTCCATTGTCCAGAATGAGTACTAATAAGTCTACGCGCTTGTTTACGGCTTCTATAAGCGACTGAATGCCGCCGTGGTAAAACGTCGAGTCGCCAATTACGGCAACTACGGGCTTTTCATGTCCACTAACCTTGAGCCCCATAGCCATAGATATGCTTGCTCCCATGCTGTGTTCCGTCCAGAGCATGCCTATGGGTGGGTAAACGGCTAGCGCGTAGCAGCCAATGTCGCCAATTACCGGGACCTCGCTCAGTTTGTAGCCCCTTCTCGAAATAGCGCTTCTAAGTGCTATGAACGTAAAGCGGTGGGGACAGCCGGGACATAGAGGTGGAGGCCTCGGTGGTACCTCGGGCGGCTCAATTATGCGCTTCTTCGGGGTAGCGCCTAGTGCGAGAGCCACAATGCTTTTACTCAGTTCGCCCTCGAGTGGAACGTGTCCCGTGGATTTGCCTCTAACGGGCATGCTCAGCCCTGCGTCGTATAAGACGGCTTTTATACCTTCTTCTAAGTAGGGATCTAGCTCTTCAATGACGACGACTTCTCGACACTCCTTTAGCACATTGGTGAGAAATTTCTTGGGAAGCGGGAAGAGAAGCCCGAGTTTCACGACCTTGGCTCTCAATCCATGCTCATCTAGGACTTCAGCTACGTAATTGAAGGCTGCACCTTCGGTGACTATGCAAAGGCCCCCATCTCCCATGACTCTATTGAGTCCATACTTTTCAGCCACTTCCTCCACGCGCTCCAACTGCTTATTCAGCCACCTGTGTCTCTCAAGGTTCCACTTCATGCCTGCGCGCACAAACCGCTCAGGGTTTTTGACGAAGCTCCTGAATTTACGTGGTTTTTCAAGTTCGCCCAGCACGACATCGCCAACCGCGTGATTAACCCTGGTAGTGGTTCTCAGTATAATGGGTAAGCCGAGCTCTTCACTAAGTAGTACAGCTATTTTAACGTAGTCTTTGGCTTCTTGAGGGTTCGAGGGTGATATCATTGGGAGCTTTGCTAGCTTAGCATACCACCGGCTATCCTGCTCCGTTTGAGTAGTGTGTGGCCCTGGGTCGTCTGCTACGAGGACTACTAGCCCACCATCTACACCTGAGTAAGCAGCGGAAAGAAGGGGGTCTGAAGCCACATTTAGGCCGGGGGCCTTCATGGTGACCATGGCACGGGCGCCGCCGATCGCGGCCCCCAGGGCAACTTCAAATGCGACTCTTTCGTTAACAGCCCACTCTACGTAAACGTCGAGCTGGCTGCTGTATTCTTGAAGTGTCATGATTACTTCGCTTGAAGGCGTACCAGGGTAGCCAGTAACTAGGTATATGCCCGACTCCAAGACGCCTCTGGCTATCGCTTCATTTCCCATGAGAGCCAATCTAGTCCCAGGTGGTGCGAGGATTCTGGTCACCGAAATGACCCTCGCAGTTTTCCGAGAGACAGAAACGTGCCTTAAAGTTAAAAAGAAGTATCTCCTGATACTGTCTGCCGCGAAGTATTGTCGCCCGCTAGAGCGAGCTACGCTGTTTTAGTTTCTTGCTGCTTAGTTTCTTGCTCAAGCTTCTTTAGTTCTTCTTCGATTTCTTTCTCTATTTCCTCAATTGGTTTGGGTGGAGGCGTCGTGGCAAGTGTATACCCTATCCAAGCTAGTATTCCAAAGATTCCTGCTACAGCTACCGTTAACGTGAGCTTGGCAAGCACTACCCAGAGGCTTTCGTGAAGCCACATCAGCCACGTATATACTGCTATAACTGCTATTGACGCGACTACTAAAAGCCAGCCAACAAGCTGGTCTCTACTCATCTTAAATCACTTTGCAAAATGTTCCGGCGGGTAGATATGACTCCACCGAGTTAATAAGCCTTAATTAGCAGGCAAGGGGTTCAAGTAGTTTAAGTACGTGCTTTCAGAAGCGAGCAGAAACCCGAATTAGCCAAGCTCGGCGATTATTTCAGCGTTTATTATCTTGGCCCTTCCTCCAGTAGGCTCGACTATCTGTATTCCACAGACTTTGCACCGAGCTCTATAGGTTGCGTGGCTGAAGACTACGTTTTCAGCACCACAGTTCTTACACACGACCTTGTAGAACCGGCTTTTCGGCATAGGTATTGGTATCTTCCTCTTCTTCACTACTTAGCCACCTCGACCAACTCGGCTTTCTTGAGCCTAATGCCCTTTCGATGGAGTATGTAACCACACTTCGTGCACTTGAGCTTTAGCACTACTTTCTTTGTTGTTTTTGCAAATCTCTTTTGTTCCGGCTTTCTCTTTGAGCCGTAGCCTTTCTTCTTCCTGGCATACCTTCTCTCGCCTTCTGCCAGGCTCCTTCTCTTGCCATGCTTGTATATCGTTACGCTGTGCTCTGTGTGAGTTTTGCACTTCGGGCAATACGTGACTATGACCTTTGGAAATTTGGCCATTTTGCGGATCCCTAGTGCTCTGTGCTCAAGGCTATGCCATTTCCGGGTTTTAAACCTCAACCAAATTTAAAGCTTCGTCTGCTTCAATCCAATTAGGTAAGCTGCGTAATTGGTCGTAATGTGAAGGACTAGTATAAGCAGGAGTGCTAGTGCCACGAAACCCGGATTTGAGACGAACTCGGGCACGTCTAAGCAATAGTAGAATATAGTCGAGGAAAGAGCAAAGTCGAGCTGATCAAGGGGCACGAGAGGATCTCCCGGTTTTATCCCAAGACGCCTCTTTATAAAGGCTCCAAGCAAGTCGCCCATGAGTGCCGCGAAGCCCGAGCCTAGTGCCATGACTAAGAACGCGCTGTCTTCAAATGCTACGGATAGAGCAATACCTGACAAGTAGGCTCCGAGTAACCCCAGTAACAAGCCCTCCCACGTCTTGTTACTACCCAGTAATGGCTTGCCATCTATGAACAGCGCTCCGCGGTCTATTGGAGTACTACCCTTGACCAAGACGGGCATGGCATTAGCTATCATAGGTGGTAAGTAGTACTTGATAAACCAGCGCGCAAAGACATCGATGCTCATGAAACCCACTCAACACCATAGCTAGTAATTCTAAATGTCAACTGCTCAAAGAGCAACCCTTCTGGGAGCTTTAATGGCTTCAAGTACCTCTTTCCAGCATCTCCTATGAAAACCCCTATTATGGCATCAAAGTAGTAGTCGAGCACTTTTGATCCCGATATCTCGAGATCACCGGACTCCCCAGCTCTAACCTGCGCTGATGCGAAGAGCTTGCCTTTCGTCTTTTCGGCAACTTCTAGTAGTAAGCCCACGACAAAGGCGTATTTTGTCAGCGCCCCCTCGCTCATGGCTTCAAGTCTGAAAGGCGCGTTTATACTATCGACAAACACGTACTTCGGCTTTATCATCGCGGTAGCTAGTGCCACTTTAATTAGCGAGTCGAGGTCGTAGGCTTCAGTAAATAAGGCGCTAGAGTACTTGTCGTGGCTTTTGGCGACCCGCTCGTAGTGTGCAGTATCTTCTGTTGTAACGTAAATACACGTGTAGCGTGAACATAAGTTGCTGGCTAGCGCAAGCAGTAGTGTCGTCTTTCCAGCTCCTGCAACACCATAAAATAGTACGGAGCTAGACGACCCAATAATCTTGTCCAGTACGGGGTTTCCCAAGTAAGACTCTTCTATAAGCACCACCAGGGACTTCTGAGCTGTTTTGCGCACTACAATTTGTTCTGTGTAGTCTGCTGCTATTAATACACACGCGGCACGGCATGTTATATAAAGTCGCTTGAACTACAGTAAACACGCAGTAAGGGGGCAGAACAACAACAAGGCTACTCGCACCGGTGAAGAATAGGTGCAGAGAAGGCCTCTTGTCATTGCTATCTATGACCCCCAATGGTTTATAAGGGTTCTCGAGTTGCTCAAAAAGAGGCGCGTAAATTTCCACCATTACTACACTCCTAGCGAGGTACCACCAGGTAGCGTTGTCTACACGGACTACAAGCCCATTGTAGACGAGCTGGTTCATAGAAGCGACTTGCTAGTACTGTACGACGAAGAGAAGTCGTGTAGATCCCTTGAAAAAGCCATTATGCTGGTATACATGCGAGAAAAGTACAACAGCATCTCAATAGGTGTAGACCCCGGCTCCACCATAAGCTATGCCGTCGTAGGAGATGGCGACTTGCTGTTTTATGGTGAAGGCTCGCTTGAGGAACTCGATCGCGGCATAGAGTACGTCCTAAAGTGCATGTACTTTGACGAGATTTCAATAAAAGTCGGCGCGGGACACCTGTCTGGAGACATAATCGTTCACTTGAAGAGGAAGTTCAGCGCGCCACTGCAGCTAGTAGACGAGTCAGCCACTTCTCCAAGTGCTAGTAGGATAAATGAAGTAAAGTACATTTCGAAGAGGCTGGGAGGGCTTAAGTCATTTAGGCATAAAGGCGTATACTCGGCTTACAGAATAGCCCTTAGCGAAGGCGTAGAGGTGTTATAATTGGTTACGCTTAAACTTGCCGAGGGCGAGGGAGTAAAGCTCTACGGGCCTATGTCGGTCGCTGTCTTAAGTGGTAAGCTGGGCCTGTATGGAAAAGTCGTTAGCTCTGGGGAGAGGTTCGTAGTTCACAAAGCCAGGAACTACGTTGTCGAGGCGCTAAGCACGTGCGAGCTGGAAGTCACCATGATAGACGAGTCCCAGATCCAGCCGCTTGAACTAGAAGACCCGTACTGGGAAAAGAAGAAGGTTGTCGAAGAAATCGCGGATCGCGGCTACCAAAAGATAGTAGTGTTGGGCTGCGTGGACTGCGGCAAGACAGCGCTCGTCACAATGATTTACAACGTGCTGAAAGGAAGGGGTCACAAAGTCGCAGTAATAGATGGAGACGTGGGACAAGCAGATATAGGACCCCCGGGCTTCGTAACAGCTGGTACTAGCGAAGGCACGGTTTGCTGGATAAGCGAATTGAAGCCCATTGCAATGAGGTTCATTGGAGACATCAAGCCGCAGCACTTCACGCACACTATTGCAAAGGAGCTTTCGCGGCTCGCCGAGAAGGCCCTTGTATTAGGCTACAGCAAAGTCGTAATAGATACTGATGGGTGGGTGGGAGACGAGAGCGCCATTGCTTATAAGCATAGAATAGTGGAGGAATTGAAACCTGATGCCATAGTTGCTATTGGCGAAGACCTTCAGAAGCTCTTCTCGAAGTATTCAAAGCTCGGTACCGCCGTCTATACAGTGAAGCCGCCCGTCCACAGAAAGACCAGGAGTAGAGAAGAGAGGAGAATGCTGAGAAGCTTCAAGTATAGAGAGTATCTTGAAAACGCGCCTCTTGTCAGAGTTAGGCTCGACGAAGTCATTGTCTATGGGCTTCCAATACTTCAAGGAATACCCGTCGAGGGGTCCAGCATAGCCAACCTCATCGAGGGCAAGGTTCTCTACGCCTCTCGAATGCCGGGCGCTCTCTACGTTTACGGCTTTGTTAAGAGCTTCAACGCCGAGGAGCTCAAGAAACTTGGATTCGAGAAAATCAAGACGTACCAGGCAGGATTTGAAAAAAGCCTCTACTGTGCAGTTGGGGCTTACGGGGAATCAGAGTACCCATGCATAATCGAGAAGCTAGACTTCGAAAAAGGAGAAGCGGTTCTAAGAACAAAGTACACAGGTAAAATAGACGTGATAAAAGTGTCGAAGATAAGGCTGACGCAAGACTACTTAGAAGAGTACGTCGAGGTGTAGCTCTTTTTGAATCTCGAGGAGCTGCTCGCTTTTGCACGCAGGCTGGGCAAGGAAGTCAAGGACGTCGGTTTAGTGCCGAGAGAAAGAGCAGTAACAATGCATAGCATGCATAATAGAGATAAGGTACTATTGTTCAGGCTGGAAGACCCTAGCGACTTTGTTATCTACTCGAACTTAGTTACAAGCAGGCGCGACGTGCAAAGACTAGTAAATGCGGGCACCCTCGAAGAGTCTTACTATGCACTAGATAAAGCCATGAGTTCTCCCACCGAATTGCACAAAGTCGCTTTCTATGATTACTTTGAAGATACCTCTTGGCAGCTTAGTGACCTGCCTTTCTTGAAGTTTTACGGTGAAGACGGCGGTTACTACTTAACGAGCTCAATATACATAGCCTGCTACGAGTCAATATGCAACGCGAGCTATCACAGAACAATGTACTTGTCGCCGCGCAAAGCAACTCTGAGAATAGTTCCCAGGCACTTGCACTACATAATTACAAAGCACTTTGAGAGAGGCAGAGACGCTCCTGTGGCACTAGTCCTTGGTGTAGACCCCCTGCAGGAGCTGGCTGCAGCCCTATCACCGCCTCTCGGTGTTTTTGAAGTAAGCGTCGGGGCTGCCCTGGGTGGGAGTAGGCAAGTCGCGGAAACCCCACTCTACAAAATACCAGTTCCCGCATCTGCCAGCGTAGTTGTCGAAGGCACAATATCGCGCAATGAAAAAGCCGTCGAGGGCCCGTTTACCGACATGCTACTGCTCTTAGATGAAGCCAGAGAGCAACCCGTCTTTAATGTTGAAGCCATTTACGCCTCCAAGAGTAAGCCTCCGGTAGTTCACGCTATAGTCCCGGGTCTTTGGGAACACCAGCTACTAATGGGGTTCCCGAGAGAAGCGCAGATATACATAGAAGTAAAGAGAGTAGTTCCCTGTGCAGAGGCCGTTAGGCTCACAGAGGGCGGAGCCATGTGGCTACATGCAGTAGTAGTGGTGGGCGAGAAGTGCAGCGAAGGTGATGCCAGGCTCGCCGCGCTTGCGGCAATATCGGCCCATCCCAGCGTTAAGCACGTTCTCGTAGTAGACTCTGATATAGATCCGGACAACCCATTACTCCTGGAATGGGCTATTGCAACTAGACTAAAGGCTGGCGAGGACTTGATAGTGCTTAAAAACGTTAGAGGGAGCACGCTGGAGCCTAGGGCAAAAAATGGCATTGGAGACAAGCTCGTGCTAATAGCAATTAAGCCGCGCAAGGAGGATCCGTTGAAGTACAAGCGCGTAGCTGTGTGACGTTCATGTACTTAACACGTGAGCAGGAAAAGATGCTGAGCGGCGAGTATGGCTGGGCCGTTGCAAAGGCCATGGAGATACTCGTTAGAGTAGGCGAAGCCGTGGGTGCAGACTCCCTCATCGAGGTTGTGCACGCCCACGTAGCTGGGGTTTCGTTCTCCACAATAGGCAAGCACGGATTAGAACTTATAGGAGAGTTTTATAAAGCCGGTGGCAGGGCAAGGGTTTTCACCACTATCAACCCCGGGTGTATAGACTACTCTGGTTTCTCGCGTTTAATAGACAACGCCTACGAGTCTGAACAGAGGCTAATAGACGCTGCACTCGAAGGCATGGGTTTTAGGCCCGTTCATACGTGTGTTCCATACTACTACAGGCCGCCCAGCCCAGGAGAACACCTAGCTTGGAGCGAGAGCAGCGCAGTAATAATTGCTAATTCCGTTTATGGAGCTCGAACAAACCGAGAGGGAGGACTGCTAGCACTTGCAGCATCCCTGACCGGATATACGTACAGGGCTGGCCTCCACCTCGATGAAAACAGAGTAGCAAGAGTGCTCTTGAAAATAGACCCCGAGATAAGGCCCGGATACTACGGCGCTCTAGGGCTATGGATAGGCGAAAGCATTAGAAAAGCCCCCTTGGTTACCGGAGCACCTAAGACAATGGATTACGTGCTCAGGAACATGCTCGCGGCAGCTGCTGCAAGCGGCAATCACGCGCTTGTAGCGCTCGAGGGGGTAACGCCTCCACGCACCTTTAAAGCCGAGATTGAAGAAAGAGTCTTCGTAGAGAAAGGAGACATTGAAAAGTACGTCTTCAACCCGCCCAAGAGCACTAGCAGTGAAATTCTTGGCTACCTCGGGTGTCCTCACATGTTACCTGAAGACTTGCTTTACGTAGTTAAGCTGCTTCGAAAATATGGACCAGTTAAGCGAGGCAAGCTGCTGCTTACAATACCGCGCGAATTTATTACAAAGTATAGCGCCTTAGTCAGAGAAGCCGCGGCCTTGGGAGCGGACATCGCAGCGGGCACGTGTCCCGTAGTTTCTACTCCTCGCCGTAAATTCGACTACATAATTACCAGTAGCGGCAAGTCCTACTTCTACTTATCGAAAATTCACAGAACTAGAGTTGGCATAGCAAGTGATGAGGAGGTAGTAAAGTATGTCTGCGGAGTCTATGGTTAAAATCAAGCAGATTGTGCCGGGTATTTGCAAAGGCAGGCTTTTACTGCTAGAGAGGTACGTTAGCTTCTTTGGCGAAGTAGATCCCGAAAGTGGCTGCCTGAGAGAGGAGAACATATGCATAAGCAACGTAGTACTAGCATTTAAAGGTACGCGGGGAAGTACCGTGGCACCTTATATTATATACGCGCTTAAGAAGAACGGAAAAAGCCCAATTTGCATGCTTGTCGAAGAAGCCGAGCCCATGTTAATAGCCGGCTGCGTAGTTGCCGAAATACCTCTTTACGCTGTTGAAGACCTCAGCAAGCTACGTGACTTCGCAGGTTGCCATGTCAAAGTAGTTGGCGACACTCTCAAGGTGGAGTGTAGTGAGTAGAGGGGTTTTCCTGGTACTTGAAGGAATAGATGGTGCTGGTAAAACCACGATTGCGAAGATGCTAATTAGAGACCTCGAAGAGAAGGGCTGCAAGGTGCTTTACACGTACGAGCCTACAGACTCTGAAGTAGTGAAACTCATAAAAACTAGCTACTCGGATCTGAGGGATCCTTACATAGATGCGCTGACTTTCGCGCTCGACAGGCTACTACACATAAAGACCAAAGTACTGCCAGCCCTGGAACAAGGTTACGTGGTGATATCCGACAGGTACTTCTATAGTAGTGTTGCTTACCAGTCAGCAAGTGGTGCCCCCTTCGAATGGGTTCTCGAGGTTAACAAGTGGGCTCTCAAGCCTGACTTAGCTGTTTACCTAGACGTAGACCCTACTACGGCACTCGCGAGGAAAAGAGGGGCTTCAACGAGGTTTCCGGAATTCGAGAACCAGGAGTTTCTAGTTAGGGTCAGAGAGGCTTACTTAAAGATGGTTGAAATGGGCTTACTAGTAATGGTTGACGCTAGTAGAGGCATTGACGCGGTCTACGCAGACGTCAAGCGCCTCGTATTTGAAAAGCTGGGGCCTCTACTTCCTAGTTGTAGATCTAATTAGCGACTTAAGCCTCTGCACGCGCTCAAGTACTTCAAGCCACTTTATGTACTCGGTGGGTTCTACATCAGAGTTTTTAGACAGAACTTCAATGTTTCTCAGAGCTTGCATTTCCAGTTTTTCGAGGACCTGCTCTGTGTAGGCCCTCGAGTATATTTCTCTGGCTTCTTCATCCGTCTTAACAATGTACACGCGGCCGTGCACCGGGCACACGACTTCGCCGCTTTTCAGCCTAAATAGTGGGAGGTTGCAGCCCTCAACTGGGCACGTCTCAGCTAGCATGACGGCTCCCGATTTCAACAGCTCTGCCATGATCTTCGTGGGGTCGCTTTTACTACTCACAGGCAAACACCCTTGTCGGCTAGCCCCCCAGTACCCTAAGACAGTATTACAGTTTATAGACCTCATAATTCCATATCTCTTGGGGGGTCTTAGTAGAAAGCTTAAAGCAGGTGATACCATGAGCCGCGTAATGGACAACGAAGCTAAAATCAGGAGTGCCATGTACATGCTTTTCTCTATCGTGAATGACACAGCAGTACCCAGGAATATCAGGAGAGCAGCGACAGAGGCGCTAAACTACTTAAGAGACGAGAGGGTTAGCCCAGGAGTCCGCGCTGCTAATGCTATTGGGGCACTCGAACAAGTAAGCCAGGATCCGAACATGCCTCTTAGTGCTAGAACCAAGATATGGCAAATCATAGCAATACTTGAAACAGTCAAAGACTAGCCCCTAGCGGAGGGTTTTTCTTGGCGAGAGTGCGCGTTAGGGGTATTTACGCGACAGCTATATCGAAACTGCTAGTAAACCACGGGTTCACGCTAGTTGATGTTAGCGAGAAGATTGTAGAGAGGCTTGGCATAGAGCAAGATCTATCTCCCAGCGACGTGACGGTAAAGACTACAGAAGACCCGGACGAAGTATTAATAGTAGGACATCCGCGCCAGTCACGAGAGGTATTTGAAGTACTCGTAAGTGAGCTAAAGTATGTCTACACTTGGAAGTCCCCCGTTGATCTTCACGGAGTATACCTCGGTATTGTTAGAGAAAAGCGCGATGAGCTGTGCATTGTTGACATTGGCGAGGCAAGTGGCACGCTCTACCCATGTAAAGAAAATGTGGGCGAGAAACTAGTTGTTGGAGTCAAGAAGCCCCCCATTAAGCCGGGCGAGAGAGTAATGCTTACCAAGAACTTCAGAGTAGTTGGCAACTACATCGCACTCGTCCATGGAGAGCCCAGGATAACCTTCTCAGAGCATGTTCGCGACGCAAAGACCAAGGCGAGGCTCTCGGCAATAGCAGCATCAAGGCTCATGGGCACCGGGCTTGGAGTGCACTTCAGAAGTAGCTCTAAATACGCGAGCGACGACGTGATACTCGGCGAAATAGACGCATTATTGAGCGAATATAAGTCGCTGGTAAACAAGGCGCGCGAAGAGAGCTCAAGCGCCCCACTCAAGCTTCGCGACGGCGAGTTCATAGCCATTCTGAGCCTAACTAGTTTGGCAAAGAAAACACTAGACGAAGTGAGGAGAAGCGTTACTCCAACTATTGAAAACCACCACTCGCTCAAGTCCATGGGCCTTAGTGACTTAGTTGACGCAGTAGAGCACGTATTGAGCAAGAGCGACCAGCTAGCCGGCACTAGAGTGTCTCTGTCAGAGTACATTGCAAAGAAGGCATTGGAAGTAGGTTCTCTGGAAATAATTCACCTAAAGCCGACTGGGGAGTCGCTGAGGCTTAAGCCGGGCGAGCTCGTAAGCGCCTCCGCGAGAAATGGAAGCATAGCCTTGGTAATTAAGAGGGTCTTTGAATCACACGGCACGTATGATGGACTGGGCATTGAAAAGAAACCGGGAGACGTGGACTACATGGTGGTTGACACTAGTAAGCCATATATTACGCACAACTACTACAGGAGCGGGAGCTGGCTTGGAACATACGTGAACATAAACACGCCCCCAGAAGTCTCGCCAGGGCTTGTAAAATACCACGACCTGCTGGTTGATGTCGTTATTTATCCATCAGGCGAGGTCAAGGTGATCGACGTAGAAGAGCTTGAAGAAGCACTAAGCCAAGGGTACTTAACGAGAGAGCTATACGAGTACGCGATGAGCGTTCTCGAAGAGGTAAAGAAGAGCCCAAAGACGTGCGTTTATAACCCTTATACTGGTCAGTATCAATCTGGATAGGCGCGGGGGTGCCCGAGCCTGGTCAAAGGGGTCGGGCTTAGGACCCGATGGCGTAGGCCTGCGTGGGTTCAAAT
>JAGDWH010000002.1 GCA_023269765.1 Desulfurococcaceae archaeon | reverse complement strand
GCCTGAGCGGCGGCTGCTGGTACAGTAGCCATGGGTACGGCAACGGCTTGTTCAAGAACTCTCGCTATGTCGATGTTTTTAATTGCTGCAACTAGCGATTTAACTCTAACTTCGTCAACCTCTACACCAGCCGCTTCGAGTACGCGTTTTAAGTTCTCTTCATTTATCTCCTTACCTGCCTTGTAGAGCAGTAGAGTTGCATATATGTACTCTATAGCGACCACCCTTGAAAGCGCTTACCTCGGGTTAGGATATCGTTAGGGGCTTTTAAATCCAAAACGCTTTTCTCAGTAATCAACCAAAGAGGGCTGCAAAGCCTTCTGCAAGTGCTTCTTCGCTGAGCTCTTTTGGCTCCTCCTCTTTCTTTTCTTCTTCTTTAGTAGTTTTGGTAGTTTTGGCTTCTTGGGCTTCCTGCTTTGGTACTCCGGCAACAAGCCCTAATTCTGGTGCATACTTCGATATTTCGAGTGCCAGTGCAATGGCCTTTGCATGAGCCACTCTTATGACGTGCTCAGCTGTCTCAGGTGTCACAAATCCTAGCTCAGCAACTAGGGCGAGTGCCTGCTTCTCCGCCTTTGCGAGTACATACCCGAGCACGGGCTCTTCGGGAATTACCAGCTCTATTGCAAGTTTTAGTGCATCCAAGGCAGCGGCCTTCAAGCTTTCCTCATACTCGGCTATGTTTAGCTTCAACTGCTCGCCTGGGATAACCAGGCCCCCATCAACGCCACACTTAATCTTAACTCTTATCTTCTTGAGTGCTAGCCCCAGCTTTTGTAAGATGCTTGCCAAGTCGGCAGATATAACGTCTCCCGGCTTTGCCACAACAGTGTCTTTAACTACGTAGACCACGTTGCCTTGAACTCTCGTTGGTACTTTAAGCCTTCCAAAGACGCTTAGAATAGGTCCTGCAGGTAGACCGGTGTTGCCCTCCGGTATGACTATTTCTTCTTCTGCAACATCTCCGGGTCCATAGTAGTCATACGTTACGAAGTCTTCAACCATCTTTGCTAGTTCAAAGGCATTCTTGTTTGAAAATACAAGCATCACCTGACCAGTCATGTATTTTTCTAATTGCTTAGCGTTTTGAAGAACTCTTTCAAGGCCTTTCAAAGCTACCTTAGGCTTCACGACTTTCATCACGGCGTGTTTATCGAGTTTTTTACGGAGGACTTGTACGTGTTTAGCTGGGACTCCGTTAAGGTCTAGCACTAATATAGACCTGTGCTTTCTTGCAAGTTCTTCTACCTCGTTAGCCAGCTCTATTTTCTCGCGAGGTATTCTCCTGTGCTTTAGTGTGGCTGTAAATGACATGTTAGCTCACCTTGAGGGGTATTTCCACGGGAACGCCCATAGTAGTCTTTATGATAACCTTCTCGATATTGGCGCGTCCTGCAGGCAGCTTGCTCTCCACAACTGACACAACGGCTAGAGCATTTTCGGCAAGGTCTTGCGGATCCATGTTTTCAGTGCCTATGGCGACCATCAGCTGCGGCTGATTTCTTAGCGATACGAGTACTGTGTTCTTGTACCTGGCAATCATAGATTTAAGTGCAGTACTTGAAGGTACTGGAACAGGTATTTTGCCTCTAGGGCCTAAAGCAGGGCCTAGCGTGCGGCCAACAAGCCCCATAAACTCGGGCTTTACCAGCAACCAATCACATGTAGACGCAATTTTCTTGGCCTGTTTTTTACTCAAATTCTTCAAGTCGTCTCCAAGTATAGCTAATCGCGCTCCCTCGTTTTTCGCTATTTCAACCATTTCAGAGTCTCCCACGACACAAATACTTAGCTCCCTACCACGCCCCTTTGGCAGATAAACGGGTTCTCTAATTTTTAGTTGCTGCGACTTCAAATCCACGTCTTTTAGTACTATTACGAGGTCCACGCTTTGCTTAAAATTCCTGCCTTTACCGCACTCGAGGGCTTTAGATATAGCTTTCGCGAAAGCCTCTTTAAGCAGAGTTGACAAGGCTTACTCACCCTTTTCCCATTCAGGTTCATACTTTGCTATTAAGTCATCGTAAGCACCGCTATCAACGAGCCTCGTCACTTCTTTTGGATCTTTTCCATCAACGGTTACTCCAATAGACCTTGCAGTGCCAAGTATAGTTTTAACGGCGGCTTTGAGGCTCTTCGCAGTCAACTGATTTTTCTTCATAATCGCTATTCTCACTATATCCTCCATTGAGACATCACCTATTTTCTTGTGTGCAGGATCTCCAGTTGGTTCCCGAGCTCCGGCGAACTTCATTAAGAGGGCAGTTGTTGTAGGTATTCCCACCTTTACTTCAAATTTGCGTGTGTCAACATCTATGATTACTTCTACAGGTACTGGGAGTCCTTCGTAATCTTTTGTTGCTTTGTTTATGGCATCTACGACCTCTACTACGTTGACTTTATATGGCGAGAGCGCGGGTCCTATAGGCGGGCCCGGAGTAGCCCGCCCCCCTTCCACTATGAACCTCAGGGACTTCTTAGCCACCGTGATCACCCTTTTACTTTCTTGACATAGCTGATTTGTATAGTTACAGGTATCGAAAATGCGGCCTCTAGTAGATTAACTGTAACAGCGCTCTTGCTTTTATCAATAGAGACTACGCGGGCCCGCATTCCTCTAAAGGGGCCGCGCACGATTTCCACTTCGTCTCCCACGTTTAGCTCTTCGACAACGAGCTTTGGCTTGAGCATTTGGGCGGCTTCTTCGAGTGAAACTTTGAGTGCCCGCGAAGCCTTGACGTACTTTATATTAGATACGAGTCTGTAGGCGTCTTCAGCCCTCCTCGCTTCGATAAAGACAAAGCCGCTTATGCCGGGAGCTATAAAAATGCTCGTTATGTGCGGTTCTTCGCCTTTTTCGAGTTTTTCAAGAACTCTTCTCTCAATTATGAGTGCTACGTCTAGCTCTCTTCCACTCGTTGTTTTAATCGCGTATATCCCCATCTGCGGCGTCTGCGCGCTCATGGTGCTCAGCCCGTGTACGGATAGAGAAACGTGTAGAAGAGCACTCTTATAATGAATGCGATAAGCCCAATTACAAAGAGCCCCAACAGGGTAACTTTGAGAAGGGTAAAGTACTCACTTCTATCAGGCTTAGACGCTATTTGCAATATTCTTTTCCACATGTCAATTAGCTCTCTCAAGCTCAAGGCAGAGCACCAGCTAGTCTAGTGGTATTAGCTTGTCTACGTATTCTAAGGGGTTAAAAGGCTTTAAATCCCAGTAACCCTGCCCCGTTCCAATAAACAGTATCGGCTTTTTAATCGTGTATACTAGGGATAAGGGAACGCCGCCTTCTTCATACGCATCAAACTTTGTGACAATAAACGCATCGATACCAACTGCTTCATCAAAGAACTTTGCTTGCTGAACAGCATCGTTACCTGTTAGGGCATCAACAACCAGTATTTTCAGGTGGGGTTTTACAACTCTCACTATTTTCTTGAGTTCGTCAACCAAGTTCGCATCTGTATGCATTCTGCCTGCTGTATCTATTAGCATAACGTCAAAGCCCCTTGAAGTACCATACGTAATGCCGTCATAGGCAACTGCCGCGGGATCGGCGCCGTACTTGCCTGTAAACAGCGGAATACCTGTTCTATCTGAGTGCTTCTTCAGTTGTTCTTGAGCAGCGGCTCTAAAAGTATCTGCGGCTATCATTAGCGGCCTGTGACCCCTCTCTCTGAAATACACGGCGACTTTGGCTATCGTGGTTGTCTTACCAACGCCATTCACGCCTAAGAACACTATCTTGAGAGGTTTGTACTTCTTCAAGTAGTCTTCTAAGCTGAGCGAGCTCTGTTCTTTGAAATACGAGAGTAGTGTTTCCCTCAGCTCCTTGACCAGATCACTTTTTGTCTTGATCCTTCCACTTTCAATATAACTTACAATGCTGTTTACGATGCTTTCGGCTACTTCATACGCAACATCTCTACTAATGAGCTCTAATTTAAATTGCTCTGCTAGTTCTAGCAGTTTTTCTCTCGATGAGAAGTATGAGGAGGCCGCTTCTATGAACTTCTTGAAGGCTTCGCGAAGTCTCGAAAGCAAGGCTTTATCACGTCGAACTTTGCCGCGCTTCTGCTACTTGGCTTAATATTCTCTGTATCGCGCTGTACTCTCTCAGCAGCATTTGGTGCCTTGCTTGAATATCTCTGAGCACTTTCTCCAGTTCTCTAATTCTATTTGAGAGGATTTCCATGGCTTTTTCTCTGGTGGTTTTTATATAGTAGCCTAGCCCTAGGTTTACTAAGACGCGACTACTCCAACCTTCCTCTATTTTTGATGGAATCATGACAGCAGAGAGTCTATCTATGACCACATAGCCATCTTGAACAGAATCTGGGAGGTTTTTCAGCGTCTCGTGTGCTAGCTGGAGCTCTCTATATTGGCTCAGGTAAGTATTAATAGTAGTCTCTAGTACTTCTAGCTGACTTTTCAGCTCACTCATTCGAGCTACCAATTCCTCAATAGAAACTTTTACTTGCTCGCTGCCCGGCTTCGTCTCAGACATTACTTAACAATCCTCTCTAACTTTAATAGCTTGGTAATGTAAGGCCTTGAGACTTCTTCAGGGCTAATTACCTCTATCTTTTCAATTTTTATGTGATAGCGCTTTAGCTTGTGCCTGCTCCCCAGTAATGAATAAGCCTTTTCTAAAGCGTGCTTTTCGTTTAAAGCCCTTAGCTCTAGCACGAACTTTTGCCACGTTGGTAATCTATCGTGACTAATCAACATTTCGCCTATTACTCTGTAGATCTTCACCTCACTACTCATGCGGGCCCCCCTTCAAAGCCTGCTTTTATTCTAAGCAGCTCAGGCCCGGTAGTGTTGCCGCCCACGACAACACCTTTATTATTTGCCAACAGCCCGCTTTTAACGTAGGGTATGCCAGCATTTACGGTGGCCCTCTCCACGTGAATCTTTACTACATCTTTTACGAGCTTTAAGTCTTCGTCGCTTGCATCTGGGTGAATTACTCCACCTCTGTCGTTTATAACCAGTACGCTGCCAGGGACGTCCATGTTGACAAGCCTAGCTTTTACGACTTCGACGCCCAAGACGTCCACGAGCTTTTTGATTTCGTGCTCTTCTATCAGCGGGCTGGCAATGCATCCTTTGTTATTACATGCGAGAAGATTTCCGAGAGCAGTATACCGGCTCTCGGAAACATATACCGTGATGTCGAGCCCGTGAGATTTTACGGCTTCAACGAGCTTTGCGAGCTCTTCACTAAATATTACGTGAGGAACTATAATTGCATAGCTGTTACCTGTAAGAAAAACTCCATTGAGTAAAGTGCCAGCTATCTTAGCTTCTATGGGCAAAGCCCCAAGCACCGAAGAAATTTCCTCGACGTCATCGCGTGGTATACCAATTGGAAGAACAGCAATTTTGTCGTTAACATAAGCGTAAACGCCTATATTCACGTTGCCAAAAAAGCTCATTTTAATTATTTCTACCATTCGCGTAACCCTACTTGGAGGCCTTAGCCCTTCTCACTAGTAGCACTTTTACTAATTTGTTTTCTCTATCGTATCTGATCTCAACAGCGACTCTCCTAGGCGGTTTTTCACGTCCTCGAGACCATATATAGGCGTTTACCGAGGGATCTATAACTACTTTCTCGGCTTCTTTGTAGTGGCGTTTCACGTATTTCTTGATCAGCCTTACAGCCCTGTCAGCTCTATTGCTTCTACGCCCGAAGTAGACTCTCTTTAAGGGTATTACGTGTATTGCCGACTCGGTGCTTGCAGGCTTGCTCATGTCAACCACCTAGTTACACGTTCTTCAACTTACTACGTCTCCAGTGCCTCAGCCTAAATAGCCTTCTCACTCTCAACCTAGTTTTAATCGTAACCCATATTGGTATCGGCTCATTACTTTTGTGAGCAGCCGCAAGCCTTAACTTCCTAGCAACGTGCTTGGCTCGAGCCATGTAACCACCACTGTTGTCTACTTTCTCTTAAAAGTTATCTTTGTCTCGTGCTTTGAGTGCTCATATAGCTCTAGCAAGAGCTTCTTTAAAAATTCATCTGTAACTGGGGGCTTGAGCCTGCCACTCTGTGCCAAGAGTACGAGCTGCTCTTCGAGCGCGGCAGCGAGCTCTGGTTTAACTAGTCTCAGATTACTCAGTCTCTCGCGAGCCTCGGGAGTTAATATTTGTCTTAAAATGGCTTCTATTCTAGCCCGTCTTTCCCTCTCTTGCTCAATTTTTCTACGAAGTTCCGCTAGCTTCCGTGCTTTCAGGGCTTCGAGCTCCTCGTCGGCTAGGTACTCTTCGCCTTCGAGCATTAAGCCGGCACCTTTAGCCTTATAGAGGGTGGTAGATACTTCGCGAGCTCAGGCCTCTCCTTAACAAGCTCCATTAGTATCTCAATAGCTATTCTATCGAGTAGGGCCCTGCCTTGAGGAGTCAGGATTCTGCCTTCTCTAGTCTTCTTAACGAGCTGTGCTTGCTCTAGCTGTTGCAGAATTTTCCTGATGGCATTACCAGGTGCTTTGTACGTCCTTGGAGGCGCGGACCCCCTCCTCTTCTTGCCTCCATACTCTCTTCTCAACTCGCTAAGCCCAACGGGTCTTCCCGCCTTATAGAGCTTCCTAAGTATGCTAGCAGCCCTGTAGTACCACCAATCTGGGTCTTCGGGCGGCTTTTCCTTGAAGCAGCCCGTTTTAACAAATATGGACCATGTTGGTGGCTTCACTTCTGGCACGTTCTCCTTTAAGTAGCTAGCTAGCTTCGCTATGAGCCGATTTGCGGGTACTTCTAGAGCCGTAACCAATTAAGGCACCTCGAATAATGAGCTTTTCGAGTACTTAAATTCTTTGAAGCTAATCTTCTTTGACAAGTATTAGTGTAAACCCCCTTATTTCATATACCTTCGAGTTGGTCTTCTCAGCCAGGTACGAGGCTACGTCTTCAATACTCTGCCCCGAAGACCTCCTGAAAGACTTAAGCAGCCTTACCTTTACCACGCGCTGGTGTTTCAGCCTATTTTCCAATTCTTTTAGAAAAGCCTCGGTAACCCCTCTTTTTCCAAGTTGCACATCTACCTTGCCAGCTACTCTTTCTCTAATTTTTTCCATCGTGTCTTTATCATGAACCTTCTTATCCACCCGCAGAGTAAACACCTGTAGACGACTCTTGAACCTTTACCCTCACTTCTGATCCTGACACTAAGCGTAATACCGGGTATTAAGGGTGCAAGGCACTTTCTACAGTAGCGCCTCTTGTACTTTTTAGGAGGCCTCAATTGAGCCTTCCTGAGAATTCTAAGCCCAATCTCAACATACCTCCTAGCTAGCGCGTAATCCCCTTTCCTAGTTGCTTCTAGCGCGAGTCTAAATAGCAAATTGAATCTCTGCACGGCCAGATCCTTAAGCAAGCGCGCCTTCATTAGAGCACAGCTCGAATGCCGTGAACACTACAAACAGGGGGCTCTAAATTTTTAACAATTTTTAACCTTTTTAACCAGAGTAGATTGACATCCGCGAGAAAGCATTTTCGCAATATGCCATTAAAAACTCGGTGTACTTTAATAGGCCAAGGGTAAAGTAGTGGCATGTCAAGGCCTCTAATACTAGTACTACTCGAATCGTCGCTCGAAACGGTTCCACCCTCAATAGCAAGTCACCCAGCTATACTAAAAACTGCGAGGAGAAGGAGAAAGAAACCGCTCGAAATATTACTCGACATAAGCCTGCACTACCACGCAATGAAAGACCTTCCCAAGAAAGAAAAGCGCGGTAGGCCTGACATAGTACACGTCAGTCTGCTCGAAGCTCTGGAAAGCCCTCTATGCAAGAGTGGATTGCTTAGAATAGCCGTACACACTATAGGCGGACACGCCATATTCGTAGATCCCGCTACCAGAATACCAAGGAATTACAATAGGTTTGTTGGATTAATAGAGCAGCTATTTAAAGAAGGCAGAGTGCCCCCTGGAAGTGAAAAGCCTTTGATGCACATCAAGACCCTAACGCTTCAACAATTTCTGCGTGAATTAGGTGCGCGCGGCCTCATACTACTGCGCGAGGCATGCGAGTACAAACCGCTTTCAGAAGTGGTTAAGCAAGCCGTTTCAGAGAAAATGGCAATCGGAATAGGTGGATTTCCACATGGGGATTTCGAAGAAGAAACATTAAGGCACGCGGACTACTGTTATTCAATATATAGGGCGCCGCTACCAACTCTCATAGTTGTTTCAAGAACTATTGCGGCGGCCGAGAAAATTTTCGGTTTAATGGAACTCTAAACTTGCTAATCAAAAGTTTCAGCGTAGATGTTTTAGGGGGATCAACACAACACAGTGTCTTAGGGGGCTTTTTGCAAAAACCGGTTGGGGAACTCGAAGAGCCATGGAAAGACCCGCTGAGCGTCTATGCAAGCTGGAACAGGCTTGACGTTAACGAAAATGCCAACAGATATCAGGGCCCTAGCAGCTTCTTCGCGTGGTTGCTAGACAAGTACATGGAGAATGACGCAGTAAGGCTCCTACCGCCTCACATATATAAGGCCCATGTAGACGGCTTAATCTACGTCCACAAACTGCCTCACAGCGTATACATACCATACTGCACTGGACACAGCATAGCTAGACTCCTGAAGAAGGGATTGAAGACTATAACAATAATTTCGAGACCTGCAAGGCACTTCGATACTTTCGTTGATCACGTAGCAAACTTCCTCACAACAATGCAACACTACTTCACGGGTGCACAAGCACTCTCAAGTGTTGAATGGTATGCAGGCCCCTTCATAAGACACGACAAGCCAACCTACAAGCAGATCAAGCAGCAAATTCAAAGGCTCCTCTACAATTTGAACTACCCGACAAGAGTCGGCATGCAAACGCCCTTCACAAACTTCACTATAACTATGAATGCACCCCGCAAAATGCTAGAAGGCGATCAGGCAGTTTACGGCGGCGAAGAAGTAGGCTTCCTTGGCGAGTACGAAGAAGAAGCTAAGATATTCTTCAAGGCCCTTTCAGAGCTCTACTACGAAGGCGACTCTGTAGGACAACCCTTCACATTTCCAATACCAACGTTAATGGTTACTGCAAAGTGGTTATGGGAAGACCCAGAAATACATGAAGCAGTCTTCAAAACAGCAGCTAGGCGCGGAAGCTTCTATTGGCTCAATACTAGAATAGTCGACCCCGATGCGACATTTGCTATGTGCTGTAGGCTAAGTATTCAGAAGAACGAAATGATGTACGCTCTCAGAAACAGCAAGTTCTCTCTATCAGTAGCTAAGAAAGAGGTTGAGGAGCTCAAAGAGGAGTACTTCAGAAGCGTCGAAAAGACGAGGTTTGGAGGGCTCTGGGCATTACCCGACATAACTGGCAGTGTTAATGTCGTAGATGTGAACCTGCCTAGACTAGCTCTTGAAGCAAGAAGCGAGGAGCACAAGTTCTGGGAGCTCTACGACGAGACACTAAAGCTTGTGAGAGAAGCCGTAAATTGGTTTAGAAGCCGCTACATATACATTATGAAGAACTATCCAAACTTCTATGCAATGATAATAGAATACATGCCAGAATTTCCAGCTTCGCACTTCAACACTATAGGACTAATAGGATTACCCGAGGCCGCAGCGATTTTAATGCAGGAACCTAAATTGTGGCTTGATGGGTCAAGAAAGGACTGGCTAAGAGCAGCTGAATTGATGAGGAAAATCGTCGAATATGCAACTAAGACTGCTAGAAGGTGGATGATGGAAGAGGGAGTTCCCTGGAATGTCGAGGAGGTGCCAGGAGAATCTGCGTCTCCAAAGCTTGCAATGCTCGACTTGAAGAGATACAAGGAGTTGGCAGAGTACCTGCCAGACCCCGAGAATCCAGTGTATGCTACGAGCATAGCACCTTACTACGCTTCAATGGAGCTACCTGATAGAATAGAAGTAGAGCAGAGAGTTCAGAAGTACTTTACTGGGGGTGTAATGATGCACATATTCCTCGGCGAAGAAGCAGACCCCGAGGCTCTAGCCTCATTAACGAAGAAGTTAGTTCAAACAGACCTCATTTATTGGAGCTACACACCAGCAATAACACACTGCAACAGCTGCGATACAACAATCACCGGGCTCTATACATCGTGTCCTAAGTGCGGAAGTAGTAACGTAGACGTTTGGAGTAGAATTATAGGTTACTACAGGCCGCTGCGGAATTGGAACCCCCAGAGAAGGAGAGAGTTCTGGTCTCGTAAACATTATAAATTATAAACCCCCTTTCCTTGCATATGCTTAGTGCTTCTCTAGGGTTAGGTGCACCTGGTGAAACTGCTAGTAGCCGGCTGGAAGAGCGTATCACTAGTTGATGTTCAGGGACACCCCGTATTTACTCTATGGTTGTGTGGTTGTAACTTGAAATGCCCTTTTTGCCACAACTGGAGGCTTGCCGAGAGGGACCCCAACATATGTAAATATGCCGACGTATCAACTATCGTTGAAGAAGCAGAGGCCTCGAAGGCACTGGTAGACTACTTTCATGTAACAGGTGGCGAACCGCTTATTCAATATAGTGCACTTGAACATCTACTAAAGGAAGTCCGCAAAATAGGGCTTTTAACTAGCTTGAATTCTAACTTGACAATATACCGCCTACTTGAGAGGCTTGTGGAGCAAAACTTAATAGACCACGTTGCAACGGACTTGAAAATACCCCCTGAGGAACTTTACGGGCTACCCATTGAAGTGAGCAAGAAATTATGGATAGAGTTTCTCAAGTCTCTCGCCCTGCTAAAGCGCTATGGTATACCACTAGAGCTTAGAATACCATTACACAAAGACCTCACTCTTGATGTTTTTGCCAGTTACTTCAAGCACGTGGAGGAGTATCTTGATAGGGGCAGGACGGTGATTATACTCAACCAGCTAATCGGCAAGCCGCTAACTACTCCTCGAAGCCCTGAGTGGGTAAATGTAAGGTCCAAGGTTAGTGACGAGCAGATTCGCCAGCTCGCAAGCATTCTAAAGACCTACGGGTTTTCAAAGATCTACGTTAGATCCATTCAAGGGTTTTAGTTTGATCTACGAAAAGTGCTTGCCACAAGTAAGGCTTGTTCGCTTTATGAGCGATGCAGAAACTATTATTGCAGCAGCGGCGAAAGCCACACTATCGCCTCGCGACTACAACAGTATACTAGAAAAAATGGAGCAAAAACATATTCGCGAGTGGATTGAAGAGCTTATTACAAGAGGTCATGGAAGCCCGCTAGAGCACAGCCTCTACGTCTTTGAAATAGTGTGTAGCAGGGTGTGTAGTCATCAGCTTGTAAGACACAGACACGCGAGTTATAGCCAGCTGAGTCAGAGATATAGCGATAAATACTTGCGAGGCCTTGTTGAGAGCTTAGCAAGAGCGCTCAACGTAGAGCCACCTAAAACGCACAATGAAGTAGTTGGCTTAATCAAAATGGCGATTGAAAAGCTAAGCTATGATGAGCTGGTATATCATCTCTGTGAAGGATTTATCCTACCACCAAGAGTCCTTGAGTCGAGGGATAGAGACTTCTTGACGTGGTTACTGAATTCCGTCGCACAATACTATAGGGCGTTAGAAGAGGGCGCACCCTACGAAGATGCCCGCTATGTTTTACCACAAGCAGTCAAGACGAGGCTTGTTGTTTCAATGAATGCAAGAGAGCTTGTAGAGGTATTTCTACCACTCAGAATGTGTAGTCGCGCCCAATGGGAAATAAGGCTCATTGCATGGAGCATGTGGAAGCAGTTAGTAGAGGTGCACCCCGCAATATTTAAGTACACAGGGCCTCGTTGCATCTTAGTAGAAAATAGAGTTAGAACACGCCCCTGTACACTTGAAGAGCTAGCAAAGGGCACGTGCTCATTCACAATTGAGCGATGTCCCGAAAAACTACCCAGAAACAACATACGTGAGTGCTTATACAACGCTGGTAAAGGCTTCTTGGTTTATAACGAGTGAATTTTGCAGTAAAAAGAAGGGCAGGGGGCCACAAATGATACTTAGTGACTGGGATATACGAGTTTACCTTGAAAAGAAGCTTCTGATTATAGACCCCCTCTTTGAGGATACCGTGAGAGAAAATGGTGTTGACTTGAGGTTTGGTTCTAAATTCTGCAGATTTGGAGAAGGCAAAATCATAGACACTAAGACCATGAATGTATCAGAAGTTCTGGAGTGCATCGATGCCGATGAGCATGCGGGCTTCTTAGTGAGGCCGGCTGAGCACATATTAGCAACAACGCTTGAGTGGGTAGAACTACCGCATGATCTGGTGGGATTAGTAAACCTCAGAAGCACCTTTGCACGAGCAGGGCTCTACATACCGCCTACAGTCATAGACGCGGGCTTCAAGGGGCAAATAACAATAGAGCTAATAGGGGGACCAAACCCCGTCAAAATATATCCTGGTCAGCGCTTTCTACACGTGGTCTTCTTGAGGACAAGCAGCCCAGTTTACAGGCCTTATCAAGGCAAATACCAAGGGCAGCGCGGTGTAACACCACCACGACCGGATTAGAAAGCGGTCTACGTTAATTTTAGTGGCATATGCGCAGGAGAAAATGCTTAAAAGACTAGTTGTTTCTATCTACTACCAGGCGCCGCCGTAGTATAGCCCGGTCAAGTATGCGGGCCTCTCGAGCCCGTGACGCCCCAAGGCCCGTGGGCGCGGGAGACCCGGGTTCAAATCCCGGCGGCGGCACTTGCACGGGCTCTATACCAATAAACTCGTGGTATGCATTCCTCCTTTATGCAAAAACCGCGAGAATGGTTTCTGCGGGCAGGTCTCTATGAAAACAAGCCGGCCCTCTTGCAAAGCATGGTTGCTTCAGGGCGGTAGTACTCAAGCTTTGGATCTTGTAGAGTTTACTCGCTACTACAAGATAAGTCTACGGGGAGTTCTAAATTCCCTGAGACCACGCTAGAACTCCCTACATCTAAGAACACGTTTACCGACTTGAAGTTCACTCCAGAATTAAGTGCGTAATCGATAACGTACTTGATTTGCTTATCGGCGTTGCAGTAAAGCCTGAAAACAGTTGCATGAGGAACGGCAGCAATAAACACTACAAACGCCTTGTTTCCACGTTTTGCAAAATCTGCTAACTTGAGTATCTGGTTTCTACCACGTATCGTAGGCGCGTCTGGGTAGCCGGTAGCGCCTCCGCCGAGTTTCATTACAGCACTCTTGAGCTCGGTGAGTAAGAGCTCGTCATTGCGCTTGAACGCGAAGTCTATGGCTACTCCTTCCAGCTCGTAGTTTCTCTTGAACAGTCTATAGCCACTTAACCAGCTTAAAAGCTCCATTTCGTAGAGCGCTATAAAGGAATTCTCCTGCAACCGCGTATCTACGAGAGCCGCGTATTCGCCGTCACCAACTCCCACTAGCCTGTACTTGAGTCTGCCGCTTCTTGTTTCAATGCAGTATCCAACTTTTCCTGGAACCAAGTAGTCCAGTAGCCTCCCGGTATTATTCAGGTACGCGGTGGAGGCTCTGCCCGCTATATCGACGAGTACTACAAACCTAGAGACTCTCTTTAAGATGCGACACTCAACGAGATCACTGAGTTTTATCAGCGGTTTTAAGTTCGTGGTATTCATGGTGTAAAGCCCGCTTTATAAGCCTTGCCACTTCTTTGCGCCAAATAATTGCAAGTGAAATAATTGAAACCTGCCCAAGGTCTATGTAGAGAGCGCCTTCACGTGCTTCAATACTCTGAATAAAGGCCTTTTCAACTATAAAGAGAGGGCATATCACCACATCAACGTAGCCTAGCAACTTAATGATTATGATGTAGTGAAGAATGGCTACCACCACTAGTAGTATTGAGAGCAGTAGTTTAGTAAAGCGAGTTACTTCGAGAAGAGATGCTGCAACTAGGGCTACTACAACGAGTATGGCTACTAGTTGCTGAATAACTAGTACATCGCCTCCAAGCCTAATCAAGCGCGAGCACCACTATTCGTGCTCGGTACCGATTCAGCTATTCAACCACTACTTTATGATGGTATTAATGACTGAAAAATCCCCGAAATATATTGCTAAGTAGCCTGTTTTGCCAATTCGTTTATCGCTAAGTATGCTATGTAAAGGATTTTGGCCCTGTCCTCTAGGTACTTTAGTAGAAGTTCTTGTTCTTTCTGGTGAAGACCGCTCTTCTCGCTAATGCTCTTGAGTATTTCGCGCACCTTAGCATAATTGGTTAAGGGCTCGAATCCCGCGGCACGCGCGACTTCTTCCATGCTTAGTCCTCTTATACCTAGTTGTTCTACGACACTACGAGCATCAATAACGAATTCCCTGCTGTTTTCAAGTAGTGAAGCAAGTCTTCTCATATTTGCTTGCTTAAGTTGCTGTAGTACTACGTTGCTGTCTTCAACCAGGAGCTTGAAGTTTTCATAGTAGACTTTATCCAGTATGTAGTTTTCTACTTCAAGTAGTTCTTTGGGCGGCTTTATTAGTGGTATTGGTGGGTACAGCGCGATAGAACCAATGAACTTATCGCCATCGAAGGCCCCGTGACCGCTAATAAGGCTAGGCACTGGTCGCCCGTCATTGAGAACTTCGCTCATAATAACGTATGAAAGCACCTTCAAGGCAGGGCTAGGCCGCGGCAAGTAGACTTCTCTACCCCACAGTAGTGCTTTTACTTTCTGCCTAGCCAGCACGTAGTCTACTACTCTAAGTGCCTGTTCTTTAACTATGTCCCAGTTAAAGTCTATTGTTATGAGTGTTGAGTAGGCTAAGTCGTCTACTTCTGAGATCATTATTCTATCGAGATCTTCGGGCTCGTGCAGCTCCACGGCTCTTCTAACCAGCAGCCAGTCTAGTTTATTTATAACTCCAGCGGCCTCCGGCTCGTATAGAGAGAAGTACTTGTACTCGCCTATTTTAGTAACGTCGTACATTATAGTGTTGAGCGGAATTCCAAAACGCCTCCTTAGAACAACCATAATGTAGGCCAGCGCTAGCCTCATTAACTCAGCGTCTTCTCGCATGTCAACAGAGTAGGAATATCCGTAGGTAAAGTCTCTGTACTCGCCGCCAGTCGGCATTGGAACGTAAATTGCCCTCTTTTCGTGGAATACTATTGGCTTACCGCTTGACCACAGTATTTTCGGCTTTTCTGAGCGGAGATACCACGTACACCTCTCCGGGATTTTCACGTATTTTCCAAAGCCGTCGCGAGGCACGTAAACAACACAGAGAACTTCGCTCGTAAGCCTGCCTGCTAAGAGGTCTCTCAGGACATTGGGTTTTTCACCCCATTTAAGCTTCAAGTAGTTGTACTCCTCTAGCGCCACGGCTAATCCATCGTGAGACCTGAAATCTACTTGTCTGATGTCTTTTTCGATCACGGCTTTAACGTGTCTCGAAGACCTTCCATAGTCGAGCGATACGACAATTCCATCTTCACTATAGTCAATGCAACCTGGTTGGAACTTTTCAACTAAGTCAACGTGCCCTATAGGCTCTAAAGGTGCTACTTTGTCACCTCTTTCAATATACCGCTTAATGCCATAGGGTGGCGCATATTCGTAGAAGTTAAGTCTCTCGTAAGTAGCGTTTAAGGCGGCCTCGTTGATTTTACCCTCGGGACTTATAATACCAGCGCTTTTCAGCGCCGCGAGCTCCTTCTCGTTTAAGTCAAGTTTAAACCACGGCGACTTAAGCTTTACTACTCCTGTGAGGAGGTAGATGTACAAGTTATCTGGATTTACCAGAGTTTTCTCAATGCCCAACTCAAGCCATTTCTTAAAGGTCTCTAGTCCGCTGCTTAGTAGTTCTCGATCCCACCTAGAGTGCGGGATAATAATGGTTTCTGAAAACTCTAGCTCGGGTCTGCGCCCCTTTCTGCCCTCTCTCTGGTAGAACTCTCTCACGTCATCAGGCAAGCCTAGGTGGACTACTCTAGAGACGAGCCCAATGTCTATTCCTTGCGATAGTGTCCTCGGTGAAACAATTACTTTTAACCGCCCCGAGCGCGCCCCCTCTTCTATTTCCTCTCTAAGTTTTTTGGATATGAGGTGGTGGTGCGATGCTATTGGAGCATCCGAGCCGTACTTAGTCTTAATGCTTCTTACAAACTCTTCGGCGGTGTTAATACTCCTGGTGAAGACCAGGGTAACGTACTTGTCTTTAAAGTACTCTGCTATTAGCTCTGCAGGGTCTAAACCTAGGGTCGGCGCTTCAAAACCAAGGCCCTCGAGCACAGAGAGCACGTAGTATGCATTAGACTTGAAGGTCTCGAAGTCGCTGACTAGTTTGCTTAAATAAGCAAGTTCCGAGCGCATCGCGCCAGTTGCCAGCACGTTTTTAACGATATTCCAGACTTCATACAAGTTCTTGCCAAGCACCACGTAGACACGGTTCTCAACTCTAAACGGCTTACCCCTTACTACAGTGCATTTTCGACGTGTAACGCTCTCTAGATAATTGCAGAGGTCTTCTGGATTTGCTATGCCCGCGGAAAGCACAGCTACTTGTAGTGTTTTTTCCGATATAGCTGATAGAAGATAAACCATCGCTAAGAGTAGCGCAAGGCTCCTCGGGCTATAGAAGTCTAGTTCGTCGATGACTAGCAAGGAGATCTCGTAGTATATTGACGACAACAAGGCACTCTCTTTCCTTACAAAGTACTTCTTCATGTCGTGTAGTAAGAACGCCGGGTTAGTTACTACTAAGTTTGAAGTCGAGATCTTACTCAGCAAGCCCTGCTTGCCAATCAACTTTATGTACTCGTTTTTCTTGGTGCTATCTAGTTGCAGTACTTCTCTCTTGAGAGCTGACATATAGCGAGCTAATCGCTTAATTTGGTCATTTGCTAAAGCTAGTGTTGGGTATAACGCCAGGGCCCTAAAACCCGCATCGCTCTTGAGCATCTTTGCAAAGTAGAGAAACCACGCTTCTGTCTTACCACTGCCCGTGCCAGAGACCAGTACTATGTTACGTCCTTGCATGAGCTCTTCGTAAGCTTCGTATTGATGTTTAAACAACCTCTTGAAGCCTATATCTAGTAGCGAGAATTCCTCGATTACGTCGCTAAAGGTGATGTCAGAGTATTCGGGCTCTACACCGGGCTCTATGTATTCAATAAAACTATAGCCCTTAGACTTCAGTAGCCGATCTGAAGAGACGCGCTCACTCATGGTAACTACTCACATAATAAGTTCGTATTAAGAGCCGAAAAATCACTAGGTCTCGTGGGCTAATCTTCTACAAGTATGTGGAATGAGAGGCGGCAATCCCCGGCGGGAGTAGCGGGCCCGCCGGGATTTGAACCCGGGTCCTCCGGCTTAGGAGGCCGGCGCCCTATCCTGGCTAGGCGACGGGCCCTACAACGCCTTGCCATGACATCATTAAGGGATCTAGGCTAATAAACCTTCATTGATGCTAGCGGCAATGCATGCTTGTAAAAGAGCTGAAACCCGCCTTTTAGCTCCACCCAAGCTTGGGAAATCCGTAAGAGCCTAGCACTTTCTACCCCGAGTATTTTTACGATGATAATCATATCATAGATAATCGTAAGAGGCGATGTTCGTGAAAAACGCGAGAACGACAGCCATAGTAATTGCATTTACACTTGGCGTGATAGCTGGGTACTTCATTGCTATTCAAACAATTAGGCCGCAGGCTCAGCAAGCAGTATTACCAGAAGGCAGCGTCTTGTTCTTGCCTGATGAAACCTACTTCGGCAATTTAACCTACTACCTCGATCTAGCCAACGAGAGCGTTTATGTAGTAATGTACGTTGTAAAGTATGACTCAAACGAACCAAATGACCCTGTTAACATCTTACTGAGAAAGCTAGTGGACTTGTACAGTAGAGGTGTCGACGTGAAGATAGTCATTGACGACCAGACCTACCAGAGCTATCCTGAAACAATTAGCTACTTGGTGGAAAGCGGTGTTCCAGTAAGACTAGACGAGTCTAAGGCGAAAACTACTCACGCTAAAATAGTCATTATAGACGGCAAGTACGTCTTTATAGGTAGTCATAACTGGACAGAAAGCGCTTTGACATTAAACCACGAGGCCACTTTACTAGTTAATTCAAGCAAGCTGGCTAAACTGGTTTTAGAGTACTTTAATGGCATCTGGAGCGAGGGCAGGCCACTTAAGTAGTAATCCAAGCAGCATGAATTTTCGTAGTGTGAAACTAAAAGCCGCCATTTCGATAGTAGTGTATCGGGAGTGATGACACCCGTCCCCGATTACTGAGCCGTGAAGAGCCATGCCGGCGCTGACTTACTCCTCTAAGCGAGTAGTGTTCCAATGGCATATGCTATTGCAGCGTAAATGTATGCTGTGACCAGCATTACGACAAGAGAGGCCAGCGTGTACTTCACGCTCCTGGTTTCGCTATATATTGTGGCGAGCGTTGCTAGGCAGGGAACATACAGCGTTACAAAAAGGGCCAATGACACGGCAGACTGAGTGGTGAGTCCAAGTACTTCAATGGCTTCTTTAGGCGAGAGGGCGCTAGTGGCAGTTACTATAGCACTAATTACGAGCTCCTTAGCGAGAAATCCCACTATTACAGCATAAGCAGCGAGCCAGGCATTTTCACCACTAATTCCAAGTGGTGTAAGTAACGGTGCTAAGTACTTGGCCGCGCTTGCTAAGACGCTTTTACTTACATCCTCAGTATATGCTCCACTCAACGTAAAGTGTCCTAAAGACCACATTACCAAGCTAACTAGGAATATTACTGTTCCAGCTTTAATTAAGAAGTGCTTGAGGTAGAACCACGTAAACCACCATACAACGCGCACGTAAGGTTTGTGCAATGGGGGTATTTCCAGGAGTAGCTCTACTCGCTGCTTCTTTGCCGTTAGTGCGTATATTGCGTAGTTGAGCAGTATGAAGACGGCGAATGCACTTAAATACGCTAGTGGTACTAAGATTGCTCCCGCAAATCCACCAATAGCCGCAGCTATTGCTAAAAGCACTACAAGGCGCGCTTGGCATGGCACGAATGGAGCTAGTAGTAACAGCCTGAGTCGTTCAGAGTGGCTCGGGACAGCTCGAGTAGAAATTAAACCAGGCACGTTGCAGCCCAGTGATAGTGAAATTGGCAGTAATGAGTGTCCTGAAAGCCCAATTCTCTGGAGTAGCACGTGGGTACCTACAGCCAATCTAGGTAACAACCCCGAGTCTTCGAGCATGCCTAGTACTGCCATGACTATGGCCACCAGCGGGATAAACAATAGTATGGCTGCTACACCCCCCAGGATTCCATCAACAACAAGAGAGGACAGCAACCCCTCTCCTAAAGCACTACTAATAACTCCTCCTAAATACTCGAGAAGCCTCTCCATAAGACTCGAAATAGAGTACTCTTCAAGTACTTGTGCAAATTCGGAATAGCCTAGGCTACTTAGAAGAACAGAGAGGGGATAGCCTGTGCTAATGGTGAAGACTAGTAGAAAGAGCCCGAAGAAAATGGCTATGGAAATAGCTGGTGCTACATATGGGTTGTAGAAAACTAAGAGAGGGCGTTTCTCGCGCTTGGGAACACTAATTTTTATTACAGCATCCCTAATGAGGTGTTCCTGAATAAAGCTCATTCTTCTCGTGGATGCGAATGCCGCCAGGTCCTTGCCAATTCTCCGCTTAGCCTCGTTCTTTACTTCCTCTAGCTCGAAATAGCGATCTTTTAAAGTGTTCCTTAACAGCTCTTCAACGTCATGGTCGTCTTCGAGGTACTTTACTGCGAGCCATCGCGTCGGATACTTGAGCAGCACCTGGTAGGGTTGCAGCACTTGCTCTATTGAGCTTATGAAAGGCTCTAGCTCGCCGTAGTCGACCTTGAGAAGGGGCGCTTCTCTACGAGCGTGCTCTATTATAGTGTCAAACAGCTCTTCTAATCCAATGTTTTTAAGCGCAGAGACCGGGACTACGGGAACACCCAGTCTCTTTTCCAGCAACTCGTAGTTTATGTGAATGCCTCTGCTATGTGTTTCATCAATCTTGGTCACGGCAACTACTACTCTGCCTGTTAATTCGCGGATCTCAACGGCCAAGTACAGCGTTCTGTCAAGCGCTAAGGAGTCTACTAGAACGACTAGTAGGTCGTACTCTCCTCCTGCTATAAAGTTCCTAGATATTCCTTCTTCCATTGTCAGGTACGAAAGCCCGTATATGCCTGGCAAGTCTACGAATACGAGCTCGTAACCCCTGTGGGCAACCCTTCCTTCGTGCCTTTCTGCAGTTGTTCCAGGCCAGTTTGTTACTATGGCATTGCCTTTTGTAATAACATTGAAGAGTGACGACTTACCTACATTGGGCTGTCCTACAAGTCCAACTACTATTCGCTTTTTCAAGGGGACGTCACCTGCTGTACCAAAATCCTCCTAGCAATGCCTCTACCTATAGACACCTCTACGCCGCCTACCCGGACTACTACAGGACCCCGCCCTCTATTGAAGACTACTTCTACTTGCGAGCCAGGTACTATGCCCATTTGATAGAGCCTGCGAGCCCACCCACCTCCACTTACTTCTTTGACGACAACTCTCGCGCCTTCTCTGACCATATCTAAACTCATTACGGTGTCCATAAGCACGACCCCCATAAATTTAGACTCGTCTAAATTCATGTATTACCTAGGGGCTAATATATCCCTTGTAAGGGATAGTTCTTTTCTGCTCTCAGCAGACATCGTGTTATAGTCTAGCTACTAGCAATAACAAGTCTTACTCGCATTTGACGAGTATGTAGTAAGCTATCCGCGTTGGTATGGTTACCTCTTTTGTATTTTCAATTGAAACTTGAATACTATCGGAGCTTTTTGATAGAATGGTTAGTGAAGTATTTACTTTAATTGAAGCGCTCACAATATATTTGAGCACATCTCTTAGCTCACCTAGTAGTCTCTTAACAGTACACTTAGAGCCCTCACTCGCCTCGCTTAACCTTATGAACTCCCCCTTTTCAGTGTAGTTTGTCCCTGGAAGTGGGTTTCCGTGAGGGCAGGCGCTAGGGTACTCGAGCAGCCTGTGTATCCTCTCTATAATAGTGTCTGGCAAGTGCTCAAAGTAGTGGGCATAGTAATGTGCCTCGTAGTCATTAAAATCGAGTATTTTAGATAGAAAGAGCTCTGCTATTCTGTGCTTCCTTATAATAGCTTCTGCGAGGCCTCTGCCCTTATCTGTTAACTTAATGTAATGGTACTTCTCTCTAGTAACGAGTCCTTTTTCTTCGAGCTTCTTAATAACTTTAGAAGCCGTGGCAGGCGATACTCCAAGCTCGCTAGACAACTCCTTGATTCTCGCAATGCCGAGGGCTTCTTCGAGCCTGTAAATTGTTGTTAAGTAGTCTTCGAGCCTAATTTTAGCGTAACTCATGCGCAGACACTACACTAGTTTTTAAGCACCATTGCTCTTAAAAGTGCTAACAGGTTCAGAGATACGGGTGTAGTGACTTATGCCGAAGGAAGTCAAGAATCCCGAGGAATTTATTGCAATAAGTGAGAGAGCAAAGGAGTGTAGAGTAGTAAAGCTGGAAAAGGAAGGCATCGCCAAGATCAAGGCAAGAACGAGCAAGCACCTCTACACCATAAAAATCCCGCTCAACGCGCTCGAAGAGTTTTTAAAGAAACTGAAGTGCCAAAACGTGAAGTACATAGAGTAAGTAGCGGTACAAGCCCTAAGCACTAGTAGAAAACGTGGAAGGGGAAGCCGGGGGCGGGATTCGAACCCGCGGTATAGCGGGTTGCCGCGAACCCCAATGTTGACAGAACAGGCCCTGCAGCCCGCCGCCTTAGACCGCTCGGCCACCCCGGCCACTCAACAATATAGTACTCTTAAACCACTTAAAAGCGTTTAACTGAGTCGCCCGCAAATTCCAACGACAATGCTGCTTCGAGCTCGTAGCATCGGTCCTCAGCGATCTTGTAATACTGAGTAATATAATTGTAAGGGGTGCGGGTAGGAGCAGGCCCACTGGCGTCCATCCCCTGTTCACTCGCCCCCGGGACTCGGGAGCGTAACAGGGGCTCCGGGGTTCGTGGAATATTTATTCAGAGACCGTGCTTTTATAGCTTAAAACCTACGGGTAGCTTCTTACTTGATTTCTAGCTCTGTTGATTTTGCTGATTTGATGTTTAAGGCGGACTCTGCTATGCCATTAGAGTATCTTGCTATTCTCTTAATGCTATCGAGTATCATTGCGAGTGTTACTTTCTCTCTGGGTTCTATTGGTGCTTCTAAAAGCTTGCTGTATATTACCTCTTCGATTTCTAATACATGATCTTTTACTTTTTGAATCACATCTTCTGCTTCTTTTCTACTCAGAGTGTAGAGTGCTGACATGGCTTTTTCGAACAACTCAATGTCTCTTGCTAAATAGTCGCGCACAATTTCAGGCCTCTTGATACCCTTAATTGCTAGTGTTCTCCTCGCAATGTTTACTGCGTGATCAGCTATTCTTTCCAAGTTTCTCGCTACAATCCGGTAACTGAGTACTTCTGTGATGTTCGTTATGCCGAGATCATGCTGCACTCTAATATCTAGGAGCGCCATTGAGAGCTCTCTCACTATTAAGTAGTGAAATCTATCAGCTTCATCATCTCTCTGAATAACTATTTGAGCTATGCTGAGATCACCTGTATCTAGTAGTCGAAGAACATCATTCAACATGTTGCTGACTATTACGTGCAACCGCCTAATAGCGCTAATTAGGGGTAATTCCTGGATGTTTAATAGTACTTTAAATGTCAGGCTTGATGAGGATTCCTCGATCACCTCCATGCCGGGGAGCTTTATTCTGGCAAGGTTCTTGATTTCACTTACGAGTTTTGCTAAGTCTTGTATGTTCGTATCAAATACTAGTGATATAATGTTGTATCCTGACATGTAGGCACCAAGCAGGATCCTTAGTATTTGCGCGGAGTTTATGCCTGGACGCACTATTAGAGTAGTCTTCATCTGTGCAGGCTCCGCTGTTGGTGGAGTTATAATTAGCTTGTTCCCCAGTTTCTCCACGATTACGTAATCTCCGCTTTTTAATTTAACGAGGTCAACCCAGTCTTTTGGTAGCGTTATTATGAAAGACGATGAACCCGTTTTCTGTACACGTCTCTTTTCAAAACCGTACATACGCGACTACCCACTTCTCTTATACTTTGATCGTGTAAGTATACATATAAACTATATGGATTTTTATTTTTTGCTCAAAGTAAGGACTTGCAATTACCAGCACATCCTTGGGGAAAGTAATCATTTCAAGCATCTTAGCGAGTTCTTTGTAGCTAATATTAGCACTCTAGAATCTTCAACGAGTCTGGCGGCAACGTCTACTTTGTGCCTTACTCCTGGCATAATAGCATCGGGGTAGTCCAGGACTTTTAGCTTCTCATAAATGAGCTCCATAACTGCTAGGTATTTTTCGGCTTCTTCGACTTTGACTTCATTAAGTAACCTAATAATAAGCCTCCTGAGCTCACCGACAAGGTCGCCGAGTCCCTGCAAGTATGGGACTATTGGGGTTCTTAACTCCTTTAATGAGGGCAGCTTGCCTTCGACTACTATTGAGTAGAGCATCCGGGCTTCTACATACTCGCTAAGGCCATTGTAGACTAGTCCTGAGTACTTGAGGTCCGGGTGTGGATTTACCAGCTTAAGCAGTAGTTCAACGCGTTCTTCAAGTACGTAGAGGTCCTTTTGTGCGGCCTCGTACTCGCCTTTGTGAACATTAGAAACCACAGCACTACTAAGCCTCGTTATTTCACGCGTTAGCTTAATGACCTCTTCCCTAACGAGGTCTTTTTCCTTGAGTACATAATCCACTTCTTCAATGTCTCTTGAGAGGGTTTCTTCAAGCAACTTCAAGTCAAGCCTCATGCTTTTAGCCCCGCGCTATATTTGAAGGGCGCGTAAAGACTTTAAAAAGTACCAATACCTAGTATATTCTGAGACGCCCCTACCCGCCGTAGCTCAGCGGCAGAGCGCCCGGCTGTAGTGGGGGCGCAGGCACCGGGTGGTCGGGGGTTCGAATCCCCCCGGCGGGACTTAAAAAGCACATGCCATTAAGTTATCAACTTCCTATTCGAGCAAGTTACGATATCATGTAATGTAACTTCAATAAGTTAGGAAGTCTAGGGCTTCAGGGTTCAGCACGGCTCTTCTACATCATGACTCGGTATCGCGGTTTTTCAACATCCCCTACCAGCTGTGAGTATGCGACTCTCAACATCATCTAAATATAAACTAGGACTCGAGTGGCCTATAAAGCTAGTAATGCATGCCGACCGGCTCTTGCTCGACGTTGCTATTAGCGGTTACTAGTCATTGAATTATTGATCGAAAGACTCTTCGTGGTCACGGCATTATTACTGCGCAATAGCCTTCTTTAACCAAGTACTCTCCTAGCTCAGTAGCGTTCTCCGAGCGCGAGCCATCTATAACAATAAGCTCCGGGTTTGACTGCTTTACGTATTCTACGAGTTCGCTGAAGTCGGCATGATCACTGAGAGATACTACGTAGGTATAATCGTCTACTTTCGTAAAGGGGCTATCTACTAATTTCCCAGTCAAGACCACGTGCAGCGCCGAGCCGTCTAGTCTACGCCTCCGCGCTTCATTGAAGTGTTTAAATACTATAATGCCCTCTCCCGTGCTTACTCGCTCTTCCGCGTAGTACCTACCTACTCTGTACCCATACTTCATCTCGAGAAGCCGCGTAGCTCTATAGATCTTACTGGGCAATACTATAGGTGCCATTACTCCGTGGTTTCTCAGTATTTCTATTGCTTCCTGGATTTTTCCGTGATAAGCGTACACGTAGACCCGTTTAAACCTCTGAAGTCCTTCTAGGACTATGTCAACTAATATCTGTGGCACAGAGGACTTGTATGGACGAACACATAGAGGATTGCCATAAGTAGACTCTATTACTAGCACATTTGGGTTTTGGATAATTTCAGTTTTGCTTGAAAGCTTAAAGTCACCGGTATAGCCAATTGTAATATTTTTGCTCTTTATTTTGACAACAACTTGAGATGCACCAGGTATGTGGTCTACGGGTAGTAGTGTGCAGACTTCATCTTGAACTACTAGTTCTTCATGGTATTCTAGCGCCCTGCTCTTCTTCTTGAAAATAGGCACTAGATCCCTTGTAACGTACCCCAGAGCCTCTATGAGGTCAAGAGTAACGGGCGTTGCGACTACGTATTCGGCGTGTTTCAGGCTCTCTCTAAGTCCATATAGGTGGTCTGCATGGGCGTGCGTAATGAGCCTAATGGGTTTCCCCGCGTATCCATCAACTTCAAAGAACTTCCCAAGGAGTATGGCACCACTCGGCTTTACTTCAACAAACTTTAGGTACTCACCAAACTTGTATATGCATAGCCGACCCGGCAACCAAAAAATCACCTATGGTAGCTCGCCTCGAAGAGGCTTCCACTTCTTGAGCTTTGTGTCATATATAATTAGGTTGTCATTATATAGGGCCTTCCAGAGTTCGTATCCCTTGTCCCCGAGAATGGCTCGCAAATCTTCTTCATTGTTGCTGCGGACTTCATTAAAAAGTTTTTCTTTAAAGTTTAGCCAGAACTCGCTGTCAACCGCAACTCTTTCTCTGCTTAGCTTAATGACAACAGCACCAGCCCTTTCTAAGTACGCGAAAAGCCTATCTCTCTGAATTCTGGGTGGTAGCGAGCTCTCGAAAAGCACTTTTTCTTCTCTTAGCCTCTCAATGGCGGTCTTTCGCGGGGTGGGGGCCTCTCTCGGTTTTGCCTCGCTAGCCTTGACTTCAGTTTCTATCTTGCTAATCCTCTGCTCAAGAGAGTCTACTTTTTCGCTGAGTTCGATTATGCGCCTCTTAAGAACTTCAACGACTTCAAGCCTTTTATTAAGCTCGTCTTGAACAAATCTCTCAATTCTTGCACGCAATTTCTCTATGTGCTCGCTCACCAGCTCTTTTTCCGTGGGCTTTTCTCTAGTCGTAACAAGTAGCACAATTAAGTGTAGCAAGTAGTCGGAAATCGAGCCAAAACCCTGTTTCAGCCTTTCTTCTTCAAGCTTACTGTAGAGCTCTTCTGGTACACGAACTAGTATTTCTTTAAAAGACACGGGCTTGGGCCGAGATTCGTTCAAGCTCGCCATCCAGTGTCTAATTTCAAATAGTGCAATATATTTAGGAAAGGCCGGCTGCTCCACTAGGGATATTTATGCTATTTAGTGACGCACACCTGCACGTAAACTCTCTCAGAGGTATTGGAGCCGAAAAAGTGGCTAGGAGATTTAAGAGAGAAGGAGGCTGGTTTATGGCAATTATTGCTTTACCACCCTATCACTACGGCTTCACCGAACCAACAATAGATTCCTACAAGAAAGCACTGAATGTGCTCATTGGAGACGTCCACAAGGTTAAAAACGAGGGTCTCAAAGTAGCAGCCTTCATGGGAGTTCATCCAGCAGAAATCGAGCACTACTATAGGCAAGGGCTCAGAGGCGAGAGGGCATTTCGATTGTTAGAGGAAGTACTCAAATTGCTCGAGACGGCATTCAAGGAGGGCTTAATTCAGGGTATAGGCGAGGTAGGCCGCCCCCATTACTCAACATCGCCGGAAAGAGCTATACTTGCAGAAGTAGTAATGATGCGCTCTCTCATACTCGCGAAGGACTTGGGTGCTTTGGTGCAATTGCACTTGGAGCAGGGTGGTTATGCTACTGCATATTCCATTAAGCTCCTAGTCGACGTGCTCAAACTCGATGTATCAAAGGTCGTAATACATCATGCAAGCCTCGAAACTGCTAAGTGGGCTGAGGAATTGGGGCTTCTATTCACTGCCCCCATAAAGCAGTTTGATGAAAAATACGTGTCTCTCAAGGCACTGAAGTGCATGGTGGAGTCGGACTTCCTCGACGATCCAACCAGACCAGGAACATCAGCGTATCCATGGGAAATACCGAGAGTCATATCGAGCTATGTTAGCAGAGGTCTGTTGACTGAAGACTATGCTTACAAAATTCTAGTAGACAACGTAGTTAAGTACTTTGGAGTTGAACCACCTTGACTAGTAGTGGGCAAAAATCCGAGGAGGGTCGTGCAGTTCTTTATTGTGAAATTTGTGGAGAACGCGTTGCCGAAGAGAAGTGCAAATTATGTGGTAGAAGAGTCTGTAGGAAGCACTACGTAGCTGATAAGCAGTATTGCATTATTTGCAGAGACGCCATTTGTCAACTCTGTGGAAACTACTTATCAGTTGGAATCTGCAAGTACTGTGGTCGACTGGGCTGCGAGCAGTGCTTGGTACAAGTATCGCCCATTGAATATATCTGCATTGAGTGCTATAGGAAAAGCGGGGCTAGTAATGTCAAAGCCGTCAACTAAAACTGGAAAACTCGAATGGAAACGCATGGACAAGTTGCTCGCGCTTCTTCCAACAAGAGACATTGATGTAATTGTGGGGCCGGCGATGGGTGAAGATGCAGCAATCGTGAGACTCGCTGACGGGTTCTTAGTAGTGCATTCTGATCCTATAACTACTGGCGTGAAAAAAGCCGGCTATCTTGCAGTCCACGTAGCGGCAAATGACGTGGCTGTAAGAGGCGTTAGGCCACGGTGGTTTCTTCCAGTTATTTTACTGCCTGTAACGTATGGTGAGGCTGAAATAGAAGAGCTGTTTAGGGATATGGCTCAAGCCCTCCGCGAAATTGGAGGAGTAGTGGTAGGTGGACACACAGAAGTCACGCCAGGGCTTAGTAGACCAATAATATCAATGACTGCTGCCGGATACGCCTCCAGGAGAATTATCACGACAAGCGGTGCTAGAGAAGACGAGCTAGTTTACGTCATTGGAAGGATTGCGGGGGAAAGTGTTGGGATAATTGCGTGGGATTTTGAAAAAGTACTACTGGAACGGGGAGTTAGTAAGGACGTTATTGAAAGGGCAAAGAACTTCGTTTACGAGATAAGCGTTGTGAAAACGGCACTTGCTATACGAGAATATGTAAGTGCAATGCACGATGCCACGGAAGGCGGAGTGCTCCAAGCCATTCGCGAAGTGGCCGTAGCTAGCAGAAAAAGAATTAGAGTAAATGAGAAAAGCTTACTAGACATTCTCGAGCAGGAAGTAAAGGAGATAACATCGTCTATGGGAATAGACCCGCTGAAATCTCTAAGTAGTGGCTGCATTATAGCAACTGTCCCGCTAACCAATAAGAGTGATTTTGAAAGCTCACTAGAGAGGCTTAAAGTGCGCTATAGCCATGTAGGCTTTGTTGAGAAAGGCCATGGAGAAGTCGTTCTTCAAAAGACTTCGGGACATCAAGTAGTAATCGATGAAGACATTATCGACGAAATTTATAAGCTGTGGTAAATTTCTCCTAGGGAAAGGTGCTTAGAATTGTCACGAGCAGTAAGCCACTTCGAACACGGAGTAAGCTTGATTAAACACGCAGTAGCATCGTTAAGAGGACTCGTCTCAGAAGGTAAGTTAGATGAGAAGACTGCAAGCCTCGTAGCCCGCTTAATAAAGCTCTTAGAAAGGGTATCTAGTACAATTGCATTAATTGCCAGCAAAGTAGAGCTATCCGAGAAGAACGCACTCGCTCTTGCGCCTTACACCTACGTGTACAGAGTTGGAAGTGAAGTGATACTAATGAGAAGCAAGCCTGAGTACACGGCAATAATCATTGATAGCGAGAAGCCCGAGGTTTCAGTTAAGACGCGAGAGGCGTACATATCGGTTTCTACTAGCACACTAAAAGCTCGTGGAAGAGGCATTAAAATCGAAACCGAGATTAAGGACGTCGCGGGTTTAACGAGTGCGAGAGAAGTATTGCGCGCCGTTCTAGGCATACTCGAAAAAAGAATTGAAACCAGGCTGGCCCCTTACATTGAAAGCCTCGTTAAAAGACTCTAGAGAGTCTTTAAGCAGACGCCTTTGCTTCTGCTTCTGGTGTAAGTACTGCCTTTGGTAGTTCTGCAAACTTCTCTCTCATCTTCTGCTCAGCTACAATCTTAGCTTCTTCGAGTACTTTCTTGGCCTCGCTGTCCATTCCAGCAGTTACGTCTACTGTGAGGTCTACTATGCCAGCACCTATTGCAGCTTCGAGATCTCTGACTGCAACTTGGAGGTCTATCCAAACATCCGGTGCGATGTTCTTGACTATTCCAAGTGCTTCTTTGAGTATGCCTAGTACTGGAGTGACCTCGTTGATAGCGCCTCCATAGATTATGAAGGTCTCCAGCTTTAGTGCAGCGTGCTCAAGGGCATACTGCACCGTTAGTAGCTGCTTACTTATCTTCCTAATTTCAGCAACTTCTCTTGCGTACATCTTCGCGCGGACTTCATCTCTCTTCATGAGGGCGTCAACGATGTTTTCGAAGAGCACTTTGTCCCTCTCCGAGAGCTTCTCGATGTAGTTGGCAATTCTGCCCATCGCCGTCTTTAGCCTGTACTGCGCTACAATAGCTCTCTTTTCAAGCGATTCCTGCTCGTTCGTAAATAGCTTCTTTATCTTCTCGCCAATAGTCTCTTCGCGCTTCCACGCCATACCCTATGCCCCGAAGGGGTGATGCCACGGTTACAAGCTTTTAAGGAGTAGGGCCACTGAGCAGTTCGTGGTGCCCCCATTGAGCCTCGAGCAGTACATTACATGTTATAGTGACTGCGAATTAAAGTACCTAGAAGCACTAGCAATGATAGGACTAGCACTCAACGTTAAGTTAGAAAATTGCGATAGGAAAGGGTTTGTTAGGCTTATTTTAGAGCTCTTTAACAGCAAATCAGTCTCCTCGAAGTGCTATTTCGAGGAGGAAGCCCGCCAATCATTAAAAATCATAGTTACTTACATCGATTTCGCTAAAAAACGTGGTTCAAGCGGGCAATTGAAAGTAGTCGAGGCTCCTGAGGACAAAGAGTATTAAAAAGAGAGCAGTACATACTATTACTTAGAAGTGATGACCGGTATTACCAGTGAGCGGTGATCGAGCCCCAAAGGCTGAGTCTAAAAAAGTAACTGCAGCAATAGTATTGATCCCCGTGGTTGTAGCACTAATCTTAGCCTGGACAAAACTCGAAACTTGGACCTCGGGAACAGCAACCGGGGTTACAGGTACTACTAAAGTATACGAGCCACCTGCCGTAAAAACCCTTAGTAGTGCAATAATACCCAGTCCTGTGAACAATACTAGGCTTCTTTATACAAATATGGCTGCTGTTAGCGTGGAACAATTCCACTTGCTAGTGGTGTACGTACCGGCCATATCGATAGCTATATCACTTTTCGTCTTGCTACTAGAAATCATAGAGTCTTTCAAGCTCAGGAAGGGCGTGCAATAGTTAGTCCAAAACAGAAGCAGGGAGCCCCCAATAGTGCCTATGTGGCTTAGTCTGTACGGAAATCCGCTAGCATTCAGCCTCAGTGCTTTGTTCGACGGCTCCATAGACCCTTTTACTCCTTTAAGCGTTACGAGAGCGGCAAGCAGGTTCCGGTAGCCGGGTCTTTTAAGTGCTTGTAAATAACCCTAAAATGGCTACTTGGTGCAGGAAATTGGGCGGGATTTTCGCGGCTTTGTGTACTACTAACATACCACAAGGCGCCATTCTCGAGGGGCTTAGGAGACTAATGTACAGGGGATACGACGGTGCTGGAGTAGCCATTTTGCGTGGCGGCTCCATAGAAGTTCGAAAAGCGCCTGGGCACTTACTAAATGTTTCAAAGACCGTGGACCTAGTCAATATAGACTCCACCGTGGCGCTCGGCCATGTTAGATACGCCAGCAGGGGCTGGCCTGTTTACGAAAACACACACCCCCTTCTAGACTGCAGCAAGAAAATAGCTGTCGTAGGCGATGGCATAATAGACAACTACGAGGAGGTAAAAAGCCTGCTCGAGAAGAAAGGTCACGCTTTTGCTTCTAGAACAGATACTGAAGTCTCCGTGCACCTACTAGAGGAGTACCTCAAAAGCGGCTACGATGCTCTGAGGAGCCTTCTGGAAGTTGCGAGAAGACTTGAAGGTAACTACGCACTCGCCTTTTTAAACGCAATGGATGGAAGCATTTACGTAATTCAGCACGGACAGCCCCTCGTAATTGGCATTGGAAACTCTTGTGTGTACTTATCAAGCGACATACCATCCCTAAGCGGCTTCGCCGAAACAGCCTATGTATTAAATGACTACACCATCGGCATAGTGTCGACGAATGCTATAGAGCTCTACGACGTAAAAACAGGGGAAAGGCTGAGCTTAGAATCTATGCAAGCCAAGAGAGTAAAGTACCCCCCTGAGTACGTTGATAAAGGCGGATATCCACACTACATGATCAAGGAAATATATGAAACACCCAGCGCACTCATAAACACTACTCACTCGATAATGGAAAAGTACCTCAGGCTAGCAGCAATGATTGTGCATGGAGCTAAAGAAGTGTACGCTATAGGCACTGGTACAAGCCTGCACGCAGCAATGGTTGCAACTTACTATTTCAGCGAGCTCGCAGGCCACGTCATAATACCTGTATCAGCCGCGGAGTTTCCCTACTCTGTGCTCGAAAACGTAACCACCGGGACAGTAATAATAGCCATAAGCCAAAGCGGTGAAACCTTCGATGTAATCGCCAGTGTCAAGCAGGCTAAGCAACGTGGAGCAGTCATTGTCGGCGTGGTCAACAATGTGGGGTCGAGATTAGCGCTAGAATCAAACGTATACCTACCAGTTGGAGCAGGGCCTGAAATGGCCGTTCCAGCAACAAAGACCTTCTCTTCGACACTAGCAGCCCTACTAATGTTAGCTAGCTACACCGGCATGTACTCTGGGAGAGTAACTAGCAAGGAATACTGGGGGGTGGTCGAGCAAATAAGGGCAACAGCAAAAACACTAAGAGAGCTCATACCTATGCTCGAGAACAAAATCACGCTGATATCGCAGGAAATTAAAGACGTCGAAAATGCCTATGTAGTGAGTAGTGGCATAACGCATCCAATAGCAATTGAAGGCGCGTTAAAGCTTAAAGAAGCAGCACTAATACATGCCGAAGGAATACAGCTCGGTGAATTAAGGCACGGGCCGCTTTCCATAGTAAATCCGAGGTTCCCTGTAATACTAATAGAGCCTTACGAGGAAGTTGCACAGCCACTATATATAAGGGTGTTGAAAGAGCTCGAGCACCGGAACGTAAGGACCATTGCTATAGAGCTGGAAACTCAAAAAACTAAGTATACAAGTATAGAGGTGCCGCGGGTTTCAAGGCACCTCTATCCAATAGTCGCTGCAGTAGCACTTCAGCTATTGGCATACCATCTCGGGGCTATAAAGAACCTTCCAGTAGATACGCCACCCGGGCTTGCAAAGACTATTACAGCGTAGTAGCCGATTAGTAGCAGGATTTTAGCTTAGCCCGAGATTAGAATGTCAGCTCTTTAAACTTCTTGTAAAATCTGCTCCACCACTCTATTGCGGTTTCTTGCTTGCTCTTCTCGAAAGCTTCAGCCCACTTGCTGTTTCCATATTCTCTCGAGGCCGAAGTCACAAAGTCTATTATTCTGGTAGAGTCCCACGGATGAGGCATAGCCCCGGCGAGTTCTTGGTATCTAGCAATTAGCCTGTATACCTCGGCAGCTCTCTTTAGAGGCTCTTTAATACCGAAGACGCCTTCATAAAGCTTGGGTAGCAATTGCTCAGCCCAACCCCTGTGGAACCTGCAGAATCCGGCGTTCTCGATCATGAGCTCGAATAAGGCCCTTTCGTAGCACTTAACCGCGAACTCCTCTGGTTCTACGAAGAGACCCGAGTAAACAGTCCAGTACTTGCCAAGCACGTAAAGCGGTGCAACTAGTCCCGGGGTCCAATAGTAGTTAGGAGTTATGTGCCCACGTTCGCCAAAGGCAGCGTATACTGGTATGTCGCTGAACCTTATCCCCGCCGCCTCGGCCCTCTCCTTGTAAAGCACGTCTAGTATTTTTGCGGCGTCTCTGATACCCCTCTCAGCAATTAGCCTCAGGAGTGGATTTACGCCGAACGCCAATTTCTCAATTAGCTCAACTGCCAACTTAGCGTTGTGTTGAGAAGACTCTGGACTTATTCTTTGGGGATCTAGTATAGGTGTGCCCGATATTCCGATTTCCTCGGGTTTTAAGAGGCCTCGTGCAACGCACTCAAAGATAAACCCAATGATGTAGCCTAGTTCAATCGCATCTATGCCATAAGCATCTGCTAATTCGACAACTTTTTCGGCTTGGTGTATGTCAAAGATGCCTATGAAAGGCCCCAGTCCGTTGTATGGCTCGTAATCCGACTTATACTTACCAAGCCTTACTTTTTTACACGCAAGCGGACAGGGCTCTCCACAAGTTTTCCAACTTCTTGTTTCAATGGCCTCCTTGTTGAATGGCTCCCAAATGTACTTCATGATTAGCCCGTGTAAGCGCTGTCGCGCATCTTTACTCAAGTATATGGAGTTCCAGTTTAGCATGGGAGTGGTGACTCCCAAGTGTGGGTAATTTCCTCCTAGTGTTCCGCCAGTATTTGCCTTTGGATCGTACCTGTACTTCACGCCTTTTTCTATGACGACCTGGTGGTAGGGCTTCCCAAAAACTTCTTCAGAGATCTTGTTGAGGAATGTCGTATCAGTTAGTTCAGGTGGTAGTTTGAAGCCTCTATTGAAAAGACCCCCATACGTTATTGCAGCGACGTTGTGTGCTCTTAAGAGAACGCTTCCACCACCACCACGCGCCGCAAAGTCTTCGCTTCCAAAATCCATTTTTCCTTTAATGAGCGTTATTGAGACGAGTGCTCCGGTATTAGTGTAGAGGGAACCAGGTCCTACCAGTATGCTCCTGCTTGGGTACTTCTCGTAAAAGTCTCTAAGGACTTCACTCAAGTATTGTTGGAGCGCGTAGACGCCTCTAAACCCTCCATACCCCCTCCAGACCTCAACAAGCTTGTCTAGCTTAATTTCGTGGAACTCTACAGATGGGTTGCCACTTCCACTATCAAAGATTTTCACGATGGTAGGTGTTGGGTTTTGTCCAGTAACGACTATGGCGTGTGCATTGACGTTAAATTGGTAAGCAGCACCACCAAGTGCTGAGACGTGCAACCCAGTGGTTAAGGGGCTCCTGAATACGGCTATAAACCTGTGAGATCCATAAAGCCTAGACCCTGCAAACAGCCCTGATCCGAGTACAAGAGCGTTGTCGGGATGATAAATGGGCTTTCTCCATGACTCAAACCTCTCTAGGTGAAGCTTAACGCCGAGCTCAACGGGTCCGTGCACGTTGCTAATGTCGTATTCCTCAATCCAGTAACTCCTACTAGCAACATCTATGAATAAGGCTCTATACTTTATTTCGGCCAATAAAAACACCCATGAAACTTGTCTTTAATAGAGCTTTTAAACACTACTAGTGCAGGTGCTAAATTAGCACATGTAAGGTTTTACTTGAGTGATTAAAAATGACGTGGGCGCGCACCAGCAAAACGTGCTTGCGATTTCTCTTTAAAAGCTCGATGTTAATACGCTAACTCGGTAAAAGCTGGAGAGCGACTGACTCGAGGTGGAAGAGGGGGCCTTGAGAAGGCTCACAGTGGTAATCCTAGCTGTATTGGCGGTTATAGTAGTGACTGCTGCGTATTTCGCGTTGAAGCCTCCTGCGCCTACTAAGCTAAGGGTTATCGTGTATGCCTACAGCGATACGATAACGGGAATAGACCCATCGCTGGAGGATGATACCGGGCTGATAATACTAGGGCTGGTTTACGAGACTTTAACATACTACGACCACAGTACTGGAAGCATTAAACCGAGGCTCGCAGTTAACTGGACGGTGAGTGAAGATGGCACAGAGTGGATATTCCACTTAAGGAAGGGAGTACTCTTTCACGATGGAACGCCATTTAACGCAACAGCAGTTAAGCTCAGTATTGAAAGAGCAAGGGATGCCTACAGAGAGACCGGTAGAGGGCTGGGTTACATTTGGGATGCAGTTGAAGAAATCGAGATTTTAGACGAGTATACCGTGAAATTGAAATTAAGCCACCCACAGAGGCTCGACTTCCTGGCAGCAGCAACATACTCTGCCTACATATTCTCGCCATCAGTAATGGCAAAAAGCGGCGCGACTAACTACTTGGACAAGAGATTAGAGGAGTGGTTTAATAGTGGTAATGCTGTGGGCACGGGGCCTTACAAGCTGGTTTACTACGACCCCATGCGAGAGATCAGGCTTGAAAAGTTTGACAAGTGGTGGGGTTGGGAGTACGTTAATAACCCGGAAGCCCCTGACGTTGTTATAATAAGAATAGTCCTCGACCCCGCCACTCAATATAGCGGGCTTTTATCGGGTGAAATAGACATAGCGTGCTGCGTTCCACGCGTAAATGTGCCAGAGCTTGCTAAGAAGGGATTTAGAGTCGAGGAAGTCCAGACATACAGAAACTTTGTAATGTTCTTCAATACTAAGCGCTACCCAACAAACGTGAGGGAATTCCGGTTAGCAATAGCTCACGCAATAAACCTCACAGCAGTTATCAAGAACGTGCTATTAGGCTACGGGCGGCAGGCAAGTGGAGTAATACCCTTTGGCTTTCCAGGCCACATTGAGGGGCTGATATACGAGTTTAACCTAACAATAGCGAAGAACTACCTCGAAAAATCGGGTGTGACCAAGCCGGTTAAAATAGAAGTACTGTATCAAAAGGACTACGAGGAAACAGTGCAATTCGCCTTGCTACTCAAGACCGTCTTAGAACACGAGCTCGGAATTGCTGTGGAGCTCAATCCACAGGGCTGGGAAATGCTTAGAGACATCGCTAGAGGCATATGGGAGTCTCCCGAAACCACTCCACACATTATTATAGCAGACTGGTGGCCTACAATACTGTCACCATACGACTACCTATACACAATGTTCCACAGCGAGTCTAAAGAGTGGAATTTTGCTGGCTACGAAAACGCTGAATTTAATAAACTAATAGAGGAGGCATGGGCTCTCGAAGGCGTAGACTACGAAAAAGCCATGGAAATGTACGCTCAGGCCCAGAGAATAATATATGAGGAGGCGGTGGCTGTAGGCTTGTGGGATGACGTGAGACCCTACGTTTACTCGAGCAAACTGCTAATACCCAAAGAAGCCTTTAGCCCATACTACATGTACGTGATAAGGTTTGAGCTTGTAAAGGTAAGGGAGTAAATTGCCCATTAGCTCAAGTTACTTTTTGAAGAGAGCCATTCTCGCCCTTGCGGTTGTAGTAGGCGTGGCCATCGTATCCTATGTCATACTAATGGTGACACCCGGAGATCCAGCAGCAAAGTGGGCAGGAAATCCAAGGGGGCCTGGAGCAAGTAAGGCAATAGAAACCGCCAGGCAAGAGCTAGGACTAGATCAGCCCATTTACGTCCAGGCTTTAAACTTTGTGATTAAGGTCTTGTCTGGAAACATTGGAATAAGCATTGCGTACAAGATACCAGTTAGCCGCGTAATTTATACAGGCTTTATGTCGACCCTCGAGCTGTTAATCGTCACCTATGCTTTTTCAGCACCCCTAGGAGTGTTCTTGGGCCTCTACGCCTCCCTTAGAAGAGGCAGCTTTATCGATAGTTTCGTAATGTCATTAGGAGCTTTGCTTGCAAGTACACCTACATTCTGGCTTGCTACAATGATACTCACCTTACTGTTACAGGTCGGCTTTGTACCATATGGGAGAGTTTCGCCAGGGCTCGTCATAGAAACCGGGTTTAAACCAATAACAGGTTTTATTTTACTTGACTCATTGTTGCAACGCAACTTAGTAGTCTTCGCTGATGCGCTTATCAGGCTAATTCCAGCGGCATTGGCTGTGTCGGTATACCCCATTGGAGCATTAGCGAGGCTAGTGAGAATACTTGTAGCAGAGGCTCTGCTAGAGGACTACGTTAAGGCTGCAGTGGCGTGGGGCATTAAGAGGTCAACGATAATTAAGACGTTCGTGCTGAGATCCATCACTCCCTCAATAGTCCAGGTGGCTGGATTATCGTTTGCTTACAGCTTAGTTGACGCGATGGTTGTAGAAGCGGTGTTCGGCAGAGAAGGCCTTGGAAGCATACTACTAGACAGCCTATATAAAAGTGATTTTAGGGTGGCGATCGGGCTCATAGCGTATCTCTCGGTCTTTTATATTGTCGTCAACACGCTGGTCGATCTCCTGCAAGCACACATAGACCCAAGGGTGAAACTATAGCGTGGAGGCTCTGAGAGTAGCAAAATTAACACTAAGAAAAAGCCTTAAAAAGACCAGGTTCAGAGTCGGCTTAGTGCTAGTAGCCGCTCTTGTAGTACTGGCAATTACGGCGCCATACATTGTTCCCTACCCGCTAGAAGGCCTCGGATACGTGTACCCAGAAACCCTTGCAAGAAGGCTACAGCCGCCGTCACTAAATCATCCATTTGGAACAGACTTGCTGGGTAGAGACCTCTTTTCAAGGGTGCTTATTGCAACTAGAACAGCACTAGTACAAGTTCTCGTGGTTGCTGCCTTAAGCCTATTAGCGGGTATTTTTGTTGGAGTCTTTGCAGCCTACTTTAAGGGGCCCTTAGAGATGCTGCTTAATTACTTCGTTGAACTCTTCATGAGTATCCCAACAATAGTTATTGCATTACTCTTTAGAATGGTGTTTGGGCAGGGAATGCACGTAGTTATAACCTCGCTAGTAGTAGTGTGGTGGGCTTGGTACGCTAGGATAGCATACGTATATGCCAAGAGCTTTGTAGAGATGGACTACGTCATATTGGCAAAGCTTAGTGGACTTAACCCATTTAGAATAGTTATGAGGCATGTTGCGAGAAACACGCTGCAACCAATGCTTGTCCAAACAACATCGGATTTGGGCAGCATATTGCTAGAAGCCTCTGCCATAAACTTCATGGGTTTAGGACTTCCACAGGGATCGCCGGAATGGGGTGTCATGGTATATGAGGCCGTGTGGGGGCTAGGCTTAGAGCTCTTTAAGACAGCACCTTGGCTAGGAGTGTTTCCGGGCTTATTCATACTAGTCTCAGCTCTCGGCTTTAGTTTGGTGGCTGATACTTTAAGAGAAGAAATGGACCCAAGATTGAGGAAGAAGTGGAGGCTATGGTTTTAGCAATAAGAGCCGAGAACCTAAGTGTAGGCTATCTCGGAGAAGAGGAAGAACCAGTTTGGGTCGTCAAGGACGTTAACTTGAGCATTGAGAACGGAGAGGCGTTCTGCCTCGTTGGCGAGAGTGGTTGCGGAAAAACAACGCTCGCTAGCGCAATTGCTGGAATACTTCCACCCCACAGCGTAACCCGTGGCAAGCTCTACATAT
>JAGDWH010000001.1:558-8871 GCA_023269765.1 Desulfurococcaceae archaeon | reverse complement strand
TACATGAGGCTTATAAAGGCCAGCTAGTGTACTGCAGCACAGAGAAGCAGGTATCACGCTAAGGTAGTGGGCCCGGGGGGATTTGAACCCCCGACCTACGGGTCACTCCCAGTTCCAGACCTCTCTCATCCCAGACGGTCGTCTGACCCGTAGATGTGGTCTGGAGCCCGCCGCTCTGCCTGGCTGAGCTACGGGCCCACTACCGGGCACTCCGTGACATTTTCTATTTTAAGGCGCTAAAAAACTTTACCAAAATATGAATCATGCGAGCTTAAGGTGCTTAACTCAACATCTTTGGTGTCGAGAATCTTGAAGTACCCGCTGGACAGGATATGCATTAAAAGCGGAGTTTACTGCCCATCGTGTCAGAGGAAGATCGACGCAGGCGAAGTATCAAGCGAAGACCTGGAAGTACTGCGAGTCCTGGTCGAGCTCGAAGATAAGTTGAAGTTTCTAAGAAAGGGAGAGTATGTGAAAACTGCTGCAATTAGCGACGTTGCTGTAGTGTTCATTAAAAATGGATTTGAAGTTGACGAGAGAAGGGTTCTCGAAGAGGAGCTATCATTGCATTTAGGTAAGAAAGTTAAGGTTGTCGAGTACACAAACGACTTGAAAAAGCTTGTGGAGCAGCTGATCTACCCCGCAACACTCTACGGTATTAACAGGGTTTGGATCCCCGACGGTTCGGAGCTACTTAACATAAGAGTATCGAAACGCGATAGAAAGTTTTTAAAGAATAAAGAAGAATATGAAAAGCTAATTGAGAAAATAAGTAATGCAAAAGTCAAAATAATTTTCGAGTAGCTTCACGTTTCCTTAAAAACCAGGTTTTCTTTAAATAGCTCCCTCAGAACCACGGTTGCAAACATGCCTGGCTTTAGAGTGAACTCGTAAATAACTGTCTTGTCGTCGAGCTTGCGAATAGTGTTTTCATAAGTGTAGAAAACTCCGGCCCTATAAAAGCAGGGCATTTTGGCTAGCAAGTCTGTGGTCAAGCCCTCTCTCAGCACGATATCCTCATAGTAGTAGATCTTCTCAGTGCACCCAGGCATTGGCAGGTTAGAAGTCCTCAGCTTATCAAAGCCCTCTTTTTCTATAATCTCGTTAATCAGCAAGTTAAATAGGTAGCTGGCATACGAGTCAATGAGCAGCCCTCTAGTCATCTTCATCAGTTTTTTGAAGGCAGAACTCAATGACGCTTTAATGTAAAGGTCTTCATACCAAAGTTCCGTGAAGTCGCCCCGCAGCCTCTTGATGGCTGCGCCTCTGGGTTCTAGAGGGTATATTTCGCGGAGGAGGGCTTCAGCGAAAGAGTCTTCTCTACCCAGTAGAGCAGACTTGCCTAGTATGTGTGAATTATACCTGAAGTAGCCAAACCTCTGGTATCCATAGTACGCGGGCAACCCCATAGTTGAAATCAGCGATATTATTGCCTTGAGGTTGTGTAGGTCGTCGGGCTTGCAGTCTTCGATTCTTATTCCGAACTTGTTTCCAACATGATAAGACCTCTTAGGCTTAGACTTCACGAATCCCACTAATTCAATTTTTATGTTATTGGAGTCGAGGAGGCTTTCTCTACCGCTGAATAAGGTTGTCTTAATAAAGAAGTACGAGATGGACTGTGCATATTTGTCCTTTAATCCAAACAACAGTATATTCGATTCGGGTATATCGAGTAGTTTGCTAACAATTCTGAGAGCCTTTAGGGTATCAATGCCTTTTTTCCACACCCTTAATACGGCGTAGTTGCCGCGTTTTTTATTTAGTGCAAGCTTGCTAAAGTCCACGAGCTCCTCGACGTAAAAGCTCTCGGGAGAAATCTCGAAAGCAGCACTTAGCTTTAGTGGTGTCAAAGCGTACTTCTGTCCCGTAGCGTAATCCAGTGGGTGGGGATATGTAATCATTTCTATGACCAAACTATAGGAGCTTTAGACTCCCTGTAATTTCGTCTACTTTGTCTTCGGGCGCCGGGCCGATCGCGACGGCTGTAATAGTACCGGGTGGAAGCTCTGTTAGACCCGCATCGGCAACTAGCGATGCAGGAAGACCTTTTGAAAAAGCTTTTTTATAAATCTCGAGAAGCTCTTTCTCACTATACACCTTTACAACGATCTTCTTTTGACCCGTATTCCACCACTCGTTAAACCACTCTCTAAAGTTGTGATAGGCCTCGAAAGCAGCTATTAAAGAAGCATGTGCTACTTGAACAGCCATTTTGCCCCTACTCATATTCAGATCGGCTCTTACAACAATCACCTGCTTCACTTGAAAACCCCATATGTACATAGTTTTGCGTTAAAGTGTGATTAAAGCTTCAATGTGCTTCAATGTAGGCTTATAAGCCCTTAACAGTATGTTATGGAGGTGATTGCGCGGGTGTGCTTAAATGAGCACTACGCCTATTGCAGTAAGAGAAGAAGCTACAATGCCCATTTGCAACAGCTGTAAACGACCCTTTATACCAGGTGAGTACGGGACAGAATTTGTATGCCCCAACTGCGGGAGAAGTGTTATTAGGCGCTGCAGTAGGTGCAGAAAACTATCAGTAAGCTATGAGTGCCCGAGCTGCGGCTTTCGTGGACCCTAAGGTGATAGTATGGCCCGTGTTGCGGTAGTTCTAAGGATATTTCCAGAAGACGTTAACGTGAACCTAGAAGAGCTTGTAAGCAAAATAAAGCAGAGGCTGCCACAAGAATACTCGCTTGAGCTGTGGGATGCTGAGCCAATAGCATTTGGATTGAGCGCTCTCAGAGCCTTAATAACAATGCCCGAAGAAACCGAGGGAGGCACGGAGAAACTCGAAGAACTCATAAGCCAAACACCGGGAGTTAGCCAAGTAGAAGTACTCGTGGTTCACAGAGTATCTTAATGAGATTTGATAAAGCTCGTCAACGCAGCCTCGTGAAGCGGGCCTTTTCAGCACTAAATACTACGGCACTTTAACCCGGGTTCCCTCTTCATCGGCTGCCACGAGCTATTTTGTAGGAAACACGGCTATATATCTTACCTATGAAGGCGAATGAAGAGCGTTTGAGGACTTGAGCTCAAGGCCTCGGCTCTCTCCGCCACAATTCAATTGAACGCCTTCTCCTCACCGAGAACATTTCTCTATCTACATACTTGTAAACAGTTGAGTGTGTTCTTCCTTCTATGAGCATCTCAACTGCTCTCTTCGCTATATTTGCGGTCTCGTAATCTCCTATAATAGCAACATGAGGTTCGTAGACCGAGATGTACGTGCCAGTCAGTTCTTCAAGCGTTTTGCGGGCCTTACCCTCTTCTCCTATGATTCTTCCAAGTACTCTCTTTATGTGATTTGGCTTGTCGCCTACGTATTGTCTAACATCTATAACTTCGAGTACTTGATCTTCGTCGAGCAGCCTAAACGCTCTTTCAGGACTAAACCCGTAGCCTATGGCTTTAACGATGTTTTGGGCCCTTATGAGGTCTAGTGCGCTAGTGTTTGGAAAAGCAGGCTCAATAACGACGCTTCCCGTTTGCGGGTCAACTGTAATAACTGTCTTTGTTTTCTCTTCGATTTCCTTTTTAACCCTCCCACTATTAGCTAGAAGAACGCCCACTCTTTCCACGGGTATTTTTTCATAAATCCTCGTTACGCCTAGGATGAACCTGCCTTTTTCCTCTCCAGACATGGCAATAAACGCCTCAGTAGGGCGTCTTCGTCAACGTGCAAATAAGCTTCTCTTTCAAAAAACCTTTTAATGTTCTTAATGTCCCTAATTAAAAAGTCTACTGCGTTTGGGTGGTTTATGTCTACAGATTGGCTGACATCGATTATGACTATGTCAGGCTCGGACTCCTCGTATAGTTTTACCATTATGTTGTACTCTGAAAAATCGCCGTGAACAAGCATTGCGCTGCACACGATCTTCTCGAGCTCGCTGACGGCGAGCTCGTAAATTCTGTGTAGTTCCTCTCTTGAAAACTCCTTGTATATTTCCACGAGAAGTGGGAAGCGCGTTTTTTCGGTGCCAATAAACTCCATGACTAGAACATTGTTTAAGCAGGTAATGGGCTTTGGGACTTTCACGCCTGCCTCGTGCATTCTAACCAGGTTTCTGTATTCTTTGCGAGCCCATGCTACTATTAAGGACCTCATGTCCTTGGGTTTTAACCCCTCAAAGCGGGGATCCGCAAGTATGTAGTTGCGTATTCTCTTTCTAAACTCCGCCGAGCTAGTTAAGTATATTTTCACAGCAACGGGATTGTTGCTAAAATCGTAGCCCAGGTATACTTTTGATTCTTTTCCCGCGCTTATAGCGCCGCTCAGCCTCTTTAAGATGCGCCTTCTATATAGCTCTATAATAGTCATTACGGTTGAGTAGTCAAAAACCTCGTCTACGACTTCAAAAAGGTCTCTATCTTTTATTCTCTCAAGCCAGGGTTTCTCCTTTTCACGAATAAGCCTCTCGACGTCATCTTTACTCATACTAGACCACTAATTGCGTCGACGAATTCCTTGGGCACGATCCCCATTTCTACTAGCTTGTCGACTTCGCTTTTGCTATACTTATGTACTACGTCGCACTTGTCCGAGCCAGCACTCCACAAACCAACTAGAACAATGTCTCCTTCAATTATCCATACTTTCCTCCTCAGCTTGCCTGGAATTCGCGCCTTCCTGTCTACTCCATCAACGCACTTAACGAGCAGGTAGTCTGCACCGAGGTGCCTAATGACTCCACACACTACTGTCAGTTCCTTGGGATCTGGTAGTGGCATTTCTACTGGTTTCTTGGCTTTTTGCTGCTCTTTCCTAGACAACTAATCACCTAGCTTGCTTCCTTACATATTACTGACTCAACACTATTATCTGCTACGATTAGCTGTACACGATCACCCGGCTTGAGGCTTTTGCAAGCCTGCGACTTGACGACTCTAGTAGCTCCGCTGCTTGGGCTCTTGAGAACGAGCCTCTCGCCAGCCACGCTGTCCACAACGTATTCTTCGTACTCAACTCTCTTAGGGTATTTCAAAACCCCGCTCCAGTAGTTCTTGACCTCGGCACTCTCGTACTTGTCTAAGTCGGGAATCCACAGGACTACTCTCCCGCGGTTAACGGCCTTAACCAGGGCTATTCTGCCTCTGTATATTACTATGTCATTTTCCAAGAACACGGGTATTCTAGCAGAGTAGACAACAGAGCCAACGGGCTTGCCCCTGTGCGGGTCGTAGCCTGTTTGCTTAAACGAGCTTGTAATCTTAGCACTGTAATACCTTGCTAGCACGTCGAGAAGCTTTCGAGCTGTTGAGGCATCATCTAACTCTACATCTAGGCCTTCACGCACTTCTTTGACGTTTAAAACCCGTTCCTCGGTCTCCGTTAAAATCGTGTTCCTTACTTCCTCGAGTAATTTTCTCTGAAAGTCTTTAGTAAACCTGATCTGGATGGTGTACTTGTACTTACCGGAAGACCTCGCAATGCAGGCAGGGCAAGTTCGGTAGCGAATATTTGCCTTTACTTTTGCGTTATAGGTTACTTTTTTGTTGTCAACGACGAGCTCTAGTAATGTATCTAGAATCAGCTTATTTGGGGATTCCGCCTCGCGGCTTATTATTGAGGCGCTGGTGAGGTCTACCCCGCTTTCCAAGTACTTTTTAAGCTCGCTCATTAGTACGAGCTCGAGCACCTCGTCGATGTCCAGGTGGGGGTGCCACTCGCCCTTGATAAGCCAAGAACCGCACTTGGGGCACGTAATTACTTCTATTTGTGGATCAGACTTGAAGATTCTTGTGTACTTCACAAAGCACTCAGGGCACATTCCACGAATGAGCTCTTCTTTGGTCATCGGCTTTCCGCATTTAATGCAAAACCACATACTTACAACCAGAGAGCGCCGCTTGTACTGGCTTCAAGTAAGCAGGGCTCGTGAGTCTTTACCACAAATAAGCCCTCTTTACAACAACTACTTCTACTACAACTACTCGCCTTCAAGGCATCTTAAATAGCTTTTCATGCTTAGATGTCGGCTACAAGTAGAGTTGCTCATTTTGTTAGCACTGCTGTGTATTCTGGTGTTGTACGATGTAGTAACGTACTGGTCTGGGCTAGATTTTTGTAAAGTAGGCGACGGGTATACCTCTAATTCTGACCACGGCGTCTGGGTGTACTAGACCATTTACTACTGCTATTTTCACGGACTCTTCGCCTACGAGATTTGCCATGTCAGCCGACTTAAGCGCGTCTAGGAGCCCCCTCGGAGTGACCAGCTCACCCCTATAGAAGCTCGGAGAAATGTGTATTTTGATTTTCCTCTCGGGGTCTTCAATAACTTTATCGAGCAATTCGGCGTCGCACGCTGCCACGAGGGTTCCCGATGGAGTAATGTGGATCTTAACGTAGACGAGCTTACTAGTGCTCAAGTTTCAAGCCTCTCTCATTGTTAGAAGGCGTGTATTGTTGTCTCTGCTCCACAGGCATCGCACTTTAAAATAAATATCTTCCCCTTCTTTATGAGTCTCGTATGCACCGACCCGCAGGTCGAGCACCTGACGTAAACTTGCACAAACCTCTCGAGTAGCTGGTTTATTGCACTTGCACTGAATTTACCGCGCAGCTCGAGCTGCCCGGCTTCGTTGATGAAGCCAGGCACGTTGAGCTCTTTCATGAAGTACCTGCGCAGGAGCTCTTCTTCTCTGTTTAGTACGTGTGCTATGTCTCTGAAGTTCTGTATTATGGTCTTGCCTCCAATAACCAGCACGCTTGCTCTTGGCATTTCAAATACTTCTTCGCTTCCACGCCTTCCAGCGAGCTTTAAGTACGCTCTTTCGAGCAGCTCTTCATACGTGTAATCTGTTATTTTCTTCAAGAGCTCATCCCTGCTAGTGATGACTTTAATTAGGGACTATTATAAGTCTTGCGATAAGCGAGAGCCTCTATGAGGGTTTACATAGAAACCTACGGCTGCGCACTCAATAAAAGCGATGAAGCACTAATGCGCACTGTTCTGAAAGAAAGGGGGCACGCAATAGTTGATAGTATTGAAGAAGCCGACGTAGTTGTAGTAAACACATGCACAGTTAGGCTTGACACGGAGTACAAGATGATAAGCAGGATAGCCGAGCTAAGAGCGCTGTGCTCCACTACTGGAAAAAGGCTCGTGGTCGCCGGCTGCATGGCCAAGACGCAGCCTTATACCATTAGCCTAATAGCCCCAGAGGCTTCGCTGGTCTCGCCGCAGAACGCTGACAAGATATACATTGCGGTAGAGGTGCCGAGTAGAGTAGTACTGCTTGAAGGTATTCGCAAGAGGGACGTAATCGGTGTCTGCAGTGGTAGAGTAGTCCCGGTACCTATACAAGAAGGCTGCCTTGGCAACTGCTCTTTCTGCATAACTAAGTACGCGAGGCGCCAGCTGGTGAGCCACAGCATCGAAGCAGTAGTCGGCGCTGTCAAGAAAGCCGTTGAAGAAGGAGCTGTTGAAGTAGAGCTGACAGGCATGGACTTAGGTACTTACGGGCTCGACTTGTACAAGAAGAGGGCGCTTCCCGAGCTCTTGAAGTCCATAATTAGTAGCGTCCACGGAAACTACAAAATCAGAATTGGAATGATAAATCCAGAGCACATGGAGTACATACTAGACGACCTAATAGACGTGCTAAATAGCAGCAGTAAAGTATACAAGTTTCTCCACATACCACTCCAGTCGGGTAGCGACAGAGTGCTCAAGCTCATGAAGAGAAACTACACTATTGACGAGTACCGCAAAGTAGTAAAGGAAATTAAGAAGAAAGTCGCGGGCGTCAGCATAGCCACAGACATAATAGTCGGGTTTCCCGGCGAAACCGAAGAAGACTTTGAAGAAACCCTCAAGACTATTAAGGAGCTCGAGTTTGAGAGAGTTCACATAGCCGGCTACAGTATAAGGCCTTTAACACTGGCAGCGTCGATGCCCCAAATCGACACCAGAGTCAAGAAGGAAAGGCTGAAGAGGGCTCTTGAAGTAGCGGCTTTCGTCGGGCTAAAAGTAAGAGCGCCTTACCTCGGCAGAGTCGTAAGGGGCTTTGTAACAGAGAGGACAAATACGTGGATTGCGCGCTTAGACAACTACATCCCCGTCGTGATAAAGACCGCGCCTAGTCAGAGCGCAAGGCCGGCTGTGGACTATGGAGCCCACGTAGATGTCTACGTAAACGAGGCGACATTCTTCGACCTCAGAGGACATGTACTCTAATCAGCCCCTGCTTCGAGGGTAGTTCAAGCCTATATCTGGGCCTCCTCGAATGAGGCGAGCTGAGGAAGTTAATAGGATAATAAGCCCAGTTGAAGTCTTGAAGCATCATCGCGAGCGC
>JAGDWH010000001.1:0-548 GCA_023269765.1 Desulfurococcaceae archaeon | reverse complement strand
ATAAGAGACAGCCGGCTTAGAAGGCCGGCGCCCTATCCTGGCTAGGCGACGGGCCCCTAGTCGCTGCATTGCGTTTTGGGTTTATTATTCTTTTCCTAGCCCTCAGCTAGACGCGGCTTCGGCTAAAGTGGGCTGGGGCTTGACTATAAAGCTTAAAACCCCGGGTTTTTTCCACTCCCTTTTGACAGGGTGGTGTGTAGTGCAGGCAAGGAGAGCGCTGCCAATACTAATAGGCATTGTACTGGCGAGCATGGTAGCTGTGAACGCAGCAGTATTCGCCTATAGGTGGCTAAAGGCCGACATAACAGTCCAGCCAGCAACTCAAGCCAGTGGTGCTGCATGCACGGGGTTCTACAGCTCTAGCTCTAGTGATCAATCAGGAATAGAAACATACTTGCCAGAAGCAGGTACGAACTACAATGCGGTTACCTACGGAACCAATACAATAACCGTAACGCCTGGAAGCGTTGTGTGCCAGTGGCCTAGCGATTCTCCCACTTACAAGCTCTATGAGAGTATAAGTGTAAGTATACCCCTCACAAACGGCT
>JAGDWH010000019.1 GCA_023269765.1 Desulfurococcaceae archaeon | reverse complement strand
TCCAACATAGCCAACGACTTCCCCGTTGAAGACTTTAAATGAAACAGAATCAAGGGCTCTGATCCTGCCGAACGATTTCGAAACACGGACTACCTCAATAACCACTCAGAACACCTCTAAGGGCACTAAATGCCGCGTAAGGCTTAAAAGTCAAAGAGTTCGCGGCTTAAGCGAATGCAGAGACCAGTTTATCTTCGGATTTCGCAGTGTAGTGCATGGTGGGGTTGTTTGGAAAAACCTCGTTGAGCTGCTCAGAGAGTATTTTGAAGTAGAGAAGAGATATGCGGAGGAGCTAAAGTCCGTAACGAGTAGTTTAGGCGCCCCCCTACTCAAGGTCCTGATCGAGGGTGTAGCCCAGGACTCGCTCAAGCGCTCGTTAATGTATCGGGCCCTAGCAGAAATAGCTCGAGGAAGGTCGCTTTTCTCGCAGAAGAGGAGCTAGAGTACATCAAGAAGGGTATCGAAAGGCGCATTCAAGTAGAAGCTGAGATGATTGAGAAAGCCAAAAAGCTATTTGAGACCCCCGAGGAGCCTTGCTTCAAGATAGTGCTGGCAGCCATATCAGGTGACGAGAAGAAACACCACGCACTCCTACTCGACATATACGATAAAATAGCCGTGAAAGAGAAGTTTAGCGAAGAAGAGCCCTGGGACGCTGTGTGGAGAGATAGGCCCCGGCATGGAGCACCAGGCGGGTAAGTATTAGCTAGTAACCCTAGAACGACGCCTTTGCTAGAAAGGCCACAAGAGCCCGACAACTACGTTTTTGTCCTACGTTCAACACGCCCATAGCGGCTTTCTCCATGCCTCGCCGCTAATTCAGCTACTTCGAGCAATAAGTAGGGAGTAAGGGTTTCAGCAAGTCCACAGAGCCTCCATTATATAGTAGTGAGGCTACGTAGTCCACTTCTCAGAACACTTGTTAACAAGTTCTTCGGCAGCGAGCCTTCTTGCCTTGGAAGGGGGGCCGGAGCTTTGCTATAAATTAATTAGTGCTGAAAGGCTAGGTGAGAAATGGCCATGCACGTGCCTAACGCGGGAATGCAGAGGGCCGCAGACGTGCAGCGAGTAGTTAAGCTATTAGTAGCCGCCATCATAGTGGCCGTCTCCTGCTACTACTTCTGGGAGCACGCCTTAGAGCTCGAAAGCTTAGAGGCCCAGCGAGGCGGCTTAGGCTACGTGTCGGACGAGACGTGGTACGTCTCGGCTTCTCGCGTAATTCTCCTCAAGGTATTTCACGCAGAGCCGAGGCAGGTAGGGCTTTACGGTGCCACGGTGGTTTTCAGCGAAAAGCCCCCGAGTTACGCCCCGATAGAACTACTAGGCTTAGAACTCGGTGTAAAGGTCGAGGCCAGGTATACGAAGCTTCCAGCAGTCTACGTGCTGGGGCGCGAGGAAAGAGTGAGAGAGCTCCTCGAAAAGGTATCGCGGGAGTATAGAATTGCAGCTGTTGTGCCGGGCTGGGCCATGCCAGACAAGGAGGGTATACACGAATATATAAACTGGGAGCACCCACCACTAGCTAAGTACCTCACTGCGGCTTCTATGGCGCTCATTGGAGACAAGCCAGCACTTTGGAGAATCCCCGTGGTCGTTGCAGGGGCCTTGACTACTCTACTAGTGTTCTTGGTGCTCGAAAGGCTGTCAGGCGACATGCTAGTAGGGCTTGCGGGGTCGCTCTTATTCCTCTTAGACCCACTTGTCAAAGCAATGTTCAGCATAGCTATGCTAGACGGGTTTGTGGCCTTGTTTGCAGCGGTTGCCCTCTACCTCGCTATCAACGGGAAGTTGAGAGAAGCCTTCGTAGCAGCACTAATAAGCGGGCTTTTCAAGGCCACGGGGCTCTTCACGGTAATTCCCGTCGTGGTTCTAATGTCGAGGAAGAGTGCTAGGGCGCTAGGTGGCTCGGCCAGGGTCTTCGTAGCGGCTCTCGCATTCTACGCACTAGTAGCAGCCACCTTATATACGCTAATGCTCTTCCTGGCATCGCTCCCCATAGTGCTCTACATGGGGCTTGAGAACTGGCTAAAGTACGCCCTCCTCGGGGCTGCCAAGTGGCACTTGAGCATTAAGTGCGTGGGAGCCGAGTGTCCCATTAGCTCAGCCCCATGGGAGTGGTTCATCGGCACTAACAGCTTTCCACTCTACGTTTACAGCAGCGGAAGAGTGCTCTACGCAGAAGGGCTGGCACCCTTATGGCTGCTCTCACTCCTGCTCCTCCTCTTCTTTCTGCCCCTCCTGCTCCTCGGAGAAAGGAGGAGCTATGGGCTCCTGACGTTGTTTTACCTCGGAGTGTTCTCAGGCTACCTGCTCTTATGGGTTCTCGGTGGGAGAACACAGTACAGCTTCTACAGTGTGCACATAGCTCCAATGGTCTACGCCCTACTAGCCTATGTTATTGGCAGGGTTTTACCTCGGAGAGAGCTCTTTTTAAGTGTTGTCTCCTACTGGATGAACATCGCTAATAGACTTGTAAGGCTCTTACTTGAGTAGCGGCAATTTCGTCTCGGATAGCCACTAATTCGGAGAGCATTGGCGCGTAGTAGCCCCCTGCTTTTAAACAGTACCTAAGTGGCATAGGGGTTAGGGAGTCGAACTTGGGAGTCTTTAACAAGCCTAAGCTGAGGCTAGTAACCGTGAAAATGCCAGAGCTCTACATTGAGGGAATAGAGGAGCTAGTAAAAATCGGCAAGTACAGAAACAAGAGCGAGGTTATAAGAGTGGCCGTTAGGGATCTCCTGAGGAGAGAGCTCTGGATGCGCGAAGAAGAGTCCTAGTACCTCGTACCTTATTTAGGCAGAGAGAGCTCCCTTGCTTTATTGAAAACAAGCACGACTATTGGCTCGTAGGGATCTAGCTCTTGTACACCGAGTGGTGGCTGGTAGTCTGGAAAGAGCCTTAAAATAGGCTTCAGTTCAAGAGGGGTTTTGTAGACCAGCGGATTGACGACTTCTATTGCAACAGCTGTTTTCGCGCCTGCAATGTACTTGAAGTCTTCCTCGCCAACGCCCGTGTTAGGCTTATTCGACAAGACACTTGCAATGTAGTCGGGAGGCCCTCGAATAACCTCGCCAACTGTGTACTCGCCCATAAACGCCTTAACTCTGCCGCTCACGTAGAGCACTACTCTAGAGCCCCGCCTTATGTCGACTTCGCGAACAAGCTTTCTCAAATCATACTTCTTAACTCCCATGAAGATCCTATAGGCGAAGACGGGTCTTATCGGGATAACCAGTACTTTCAAGTTCACGGCTCCTTTGAGCACTCTAGTATGTGGAAGAAGGCAGGGGAGTTATTAAGGACAACTTCAGTAGACTCTGCTTGGATGCTGAAAGCTGGTATTTCTGAAGAGTGATGATTGACACCGGAGCTTAGGAGACCTAGAATGGAGATTACCCGCGAGGGCGACCCTGTCTACATCTACATAGATGAAAAGAGGAGATTTGTAACGAGGCTTAGGCGGGGAGGAGTTTTAGGCACGGATAAGGGGTTTGTATACCACGACGAGCTCATCGGAAAGCCCTACGGCTCTCTCATTAAGACTAGTAGCGGCTGTCCTGCGTACATCTTTAAGCCCCTGAGGCAGGACTACTACTCGCGTGGAATTCTGAGAGTAACCCAGGTTATTTACCCCAAAGACGCCGCCTTCATGATATACCTCTCTGGCATAGGACCAGGTAGCAGAGTTGGGGAAGCGGGTGTTGGAACAGGCACACTTACGCTCGCCATAGCTTCTATTATTGGAAGCGAGGGAAAGCTCTACGGATTCGACATTTCCGAAAAAGCGCTCGAGTGCGCTCGCGTCAACGTCGAGAAAGCGGGCTTTTCAGATAGGGTAATTCTAAAGAAGCACGATGTACGCGAGGAGATCGATGTAGAGCCCCTAGACGCATTCTTCTTGGACATACCCGATCCATGGAACGCCATAATAAGCGTTAGTAAAGTGTTAAAGTCGTCAGCCCCGTTGCTTGTCTATGTTCCAACCACCAATCAAGTTGAGAAAACAGTGCTGGCTCTCAGGGAGAGCAAGGCATTTGCAGACATACACGCTTATGAGTTGCTTCTCCGCGAGTACCAGGTTGAAAAAGATGCCGTAAGGCCTGTTACGAGAATGATTGGGCACACGGGCTATATAATATTTGCTCGCAGAGTCTTGGCCACTCAGTAGTGCTTGCCTTTAATGTAGTAGTAGATAGTGTGTAGTAATCCATTGTCGTCGCGCACGTTTACTACTTTCTCGGGCTTCCAACCCGGTATTCTAAATTCGTGGCTTACAACGCGTGCACCGTCTCTCAGTTCTCTCTCGAGCTTGGGCCTGAGCATTTCGTTGACTGAAGTGAGGAGGAATAGTGTAACTATAGTAGCATCGCTTATGTTAGCCTCGAAGAAGTCTCCATGTATTATCTCGACTCTGCCTAAGACCCCCTCTTCACGCGCTTTTTCAAGGGCCAGCTTATACCTCTCTTTATCCAGCTCTATGCCCACGGCCTTCTTCACGTTAAATTCCTTGACCGCTATGATCAGTATTCTCCCATCACCACAGCCGAGGTCGTAGACAACGTCTTCGGGCCCAGCCTCGGCCAGCTTAAGCATTGCCCTGACTACAGGATACGGTGTTGGCACGTAGGGCACGTAAACCATGCCAGTGCACACCGCACTCCGGGGTACTACAAAAAGAGGATTACTCTGATCAGCTTAAAGCTGTGTTCCTTACGAATCAATATTCCTGGCTTAAATAGCTAGGCTTGAGTACTAACGCTTACTCCAAGGGTGCGCAGCTTCTCGAGCATTTCATTAATAGCTTTTTGCTCGTCGGGCTGCAGCGCCTCGTTTAGAGGTAGTTGTGATAAGAGCCAGTGTACAGTGCCGTCTTCAAACTCAGCTAGTATCTGGGGAAGCCAGCTCATACCAAACTCGTCTTTGTCTCCATGTTCAACTAAGTAGACGTAATCTTCTATTTTAACTTCGAGCGGTACATTAAGAATCTTGCTAAGGGCTTCTGCAAGCTTGAGCCAGAGCTTGTGGTATGGGTGGTGTTCTGCTGTTACAATTACTACCTTGGCTACTTTCACGAGACTCACCAGCGTGCTTTGAAAATGGCTAGGAGAAGCTTAAATATGCACTTGCCTGGGCTTCCTTTGCTCTTCGGGGCGGACTTTTATTATTCCGAGGAATATCGCACAGGATATGCAGTAACACTTCTCAACGGGATACCTCATTATAATGGCTCCCTTCTTTTCAAGCTCTTCTGCGAGGCCTGGTGGTACTGGGCTATACATTCTGGTTACACATATGGCCTTGTCTGCTGGAACTAGTGCACCACACTGATCGCACTGTACTCGCTCTACGTAGCCTTTATCGCCCTTTCTGCGGCCACGGCTCTCTCTTTTCTTTGGCACCAGGTATTCACCTAAGGCGCGGAGCGCGTACTAGTGTTAATTTGACACAAACCGCTTTTATATACCATTTCTCTAGTTCTCTAGTTAGTAGCGTGGCTCTTAAGAGAGGCTTTTAAGTAGCTTCCAAGTAAGTGCCTCCTGGGCTCAGCCGAAATTATGTTCTCCCACTTTATTCCCAGTGCTTGCAGGAACTGCTCAAGCCCTGATCTCAAGGCATCAATGTACTTGTCTGGATCCACCTCGTACTGGTGTGCTAGTTGCACGGCTTTACAGCCATCACCTCCCTTGATCTTAACAAATAGGATGATGTCGCCTTCTTGCACGCTAAACCCATATTGCTGTAGTTGTAGCGCAGCCTTCACGTGTGGCGGCTTGCTTTTCGTGTATGCTAAGGGGTTTTTAGTAAGAGCAGTTTTTATTGCCAACTGATCTAGCGTGACTTCTTTTTGTTTTAAGCCATGGTAGTACTCTCTTACAGCTTTCTCGACCCACTCTATAAAGTTGACGAAGTCCTCGGGCGACTCGACGCTTTTAAGCCTCTCAATAATCTTGTCAAAGAAGGCTTTGACGAGCTCAGGCGCATTTCTCTTCTTTGCTACTAGCCCCTTGATTTCTACTTCCTTGTTCTTGCTCACTCCAAGGTAGTTCTTCTTCAATCCTGTGAAAATGACGAAGGCCAGCTCTTTATCTAGCTCTATGTCTAGTCCAAGAACCTGCTGCGTCCACTTCTGCAAAAGCTCTAGTTGCTTAGGCGTCGAAGCCCAGACAAAAATGGAGTCTGTATCGCCGTAAAGGGTCTTAACACCCATTTCAGCCGCTTTTAGTACTATCAGCGTTAAGAACTTTCTTCCAAGTGCAGTGACGCTCTCCGCAACTGCCGGCGAGTACAGGAAGAAGTTCTCATTGCCGAACACGCCGTAGCTTGCGTTAATGAATACTTTAATAGCTCTCTGAACTACGTCGTACCAGGCTCTAGTACTCGAATCCAGCGCCTTCTCCTTAGCCCTCTTTTTATAGACGCCTACTCTGAAGTCCCTAAGTACTCCAACGAGCTGAGCCGTCACACCAGGTGCGTCGAGGCACACGTGGTGCAACTCCCTGCCCGTCTCGTCTGTTATTGAATAGCGCTTACTACACCAGTCCATGTCTACGGTCTCGTAGCTGAGATTGAAGTTCTTTATAATACTTGGATATAGAGACGCTATGTCGAGCACAACTACGTCGAAGAATATGCCGTAGGGGGGTTCAATGACTATGGCGCCTGCGTACTTCTTGCCCTCAATTGCTGCTCTCGTTGTCGACTTAACGCGCCTTATGATGTCTTCCTTATTTCTAATCAGGTAATTGAGGCGCCTGTGCTCCCAGGAAAGCATGTTCCGGATCCACGCAGAAATATGCTTCCTGCAGACTTCTTCAAGGCTTGTTTTAGAAATTCTAGCCAGCAGAATCATTAGTCTCCAGACGAGCTCATCGCCAAATGTAGTCAGAGACAGCGTTATCTCGGCATCTCTGAGGTTATAAGCTGCTAGTAGCGTGGCTGAGATTTCGCTCACGGCCTCTTCAAATCCTATTTTCGAAACTCCGAGGAGTGCTGAAGCAACCGCGTCCAGCCTATCTTCCTGGTATTTACCACCAAAAGCATAGTTCTTGATTGCTCTATTGGCAAAGAACTTGTAGAGGTCGATATGTACTGCAAAATCCAGCTTTACCCAGTCCTCGCCTATTCGTATGGGTATTAAGTGCCTTGGAACGCCCAGCTTGAGGGATCTACTATACAGGTATACGAAGTCGAATCTATCTCCGTTGTATGTGAGCACTATGGGGTACTTTGAGAGGGTCTTGTAGAACTCGAGTATTAGGGCTTTCTCGCTATCGTATATTTCAATTTCGGCATTTCCAGGATACGTGGAGGCGTCTACTGCGTGCATAAAATTGTGCTTGAAAGGCCTTGCAAGAATAAACACTTTTTTAAAGCCATCAGAGCCCGCTATGGCTACACTAATTATTGGGTACTCGGCGAGTCTTGGAACAGGCACTCTTCCCCTAAAGGGCGTGTAGACCTCGATGTCTATTGAAGCCCTCAGCGCCTTTGGCGGGGACTCTTCAAAGAGCAGCATGAAGTTCTTAGCGAGCTCTTTTGTGGACTCTGGCTCTTTCTCAAAGAGTTTCTCGACGGTTTCCTTGACTTCGGCAGGTACTTCGGGCTTCAGCATAACTAGCTTTGGCGCGCCTTCATTTGAGATAACGTACTTCATTCCAGGTATCAAGCCAAGGTCGTACATGTAGTTTGCGTGGTACTTTATCTTAGCCTCCCACGCGTTTCGGACTTTGCTTCTAAGCTTCTTAACAGCTAGCGGATCTTTGGTGACCACTTTCACTAGCTTGACTTTTTGCATAGTCAGCGGATCTACTTTTTCCACTTCTTCAAAGCCTTCTACAGACTTCTCGCCCGCGAATATTTCCTTGAGCTTTTCGGAATCTTCGTCTGTGAGAAAGTATGGTTTGTGGTTCCAGAGATCGGTTACTCTAACTAGCTTGGTGCCTTCTTCGTTGAGGAATTCAAGCACGGCTTTTCCTAGCTTACCATCATAGTGAACCCCTAAGAGGTAATGTGGAGTAGAGAGGGTTTTCACGTACTGGGCACGAAAGGGTAGACTAAGCTCAGGCTCTCTACTTGCGTTTTTAGCCACGACGACCACCTTCTTCGGCCAAGAGCATTATCGCCTTAGCTATGTCCCCCCTTGCCTTGATCAAGGCTTCGCGCGCCTTCTCGTAAGGCACTCCCGTGTGCTCAACTACGAACTTAATGTCGTCTTCTGATATCATGATAGCCTCCATGGCGGCTTCTTCGCGTCTCTCGGCTAGGGGCTCTTCAGAGACACGGGTTCCAGTTACTTGGTAAATGCACTGTCCACCGACCTTAAACACTACTACCTGAGGAGAAAACACCACTAACTTCTTATCTGCGAGACGTATTTCGACTCTTTCAACGTTTTTAAGCTCTTCCACGTTTACGCCATACCTCTTTAAAAGCCTCTTAAGCTCTTGGAGTGGAAACAAAGCCAAAACGCGACACCGCGATCAAGAAATCCTCCTAACTAATGTTTTAAAGTACCAGCTATTAACAGCACTAGAGAAAGCTCTGCACAACCATGAAGCCCCCCTCAGAAATAGGCAGAGATCCTGAGGCTCTATTATAAAAAGCTGCTGTAGGCATTATGCCACTAGAGCAGTGATTCGGAGAGCGTGCTGAATAATGGAAATTAGGGTTTTAGGAGGAGGGCAGGAAGTAGGCAGGTCGGCAATTTACTTGAAGCACAGAGATAAGGGCGTGTTGCTGGATTACGGCGTTGGATTTGATCAGAATGACGTGCCACAATTACCACTACATGTAAAGCCAGCGGACATTCTCTTCTTAGTTGTATCACATGCTCACTTAGACCACGTGGGTGCGGCACCCTACTTATTTGTGACCGGAAATCCGCGGGTTTACACTACAAAGCCTACGCTAGATATTGCCAGGCTACTTACATTAGACTTTCTAAAGCTCAATGCATACTACATCGATTACGATATCAGAGAATTTGATAGAATGTACAGAAACACGAAGTTTCTAGACTACGGAGAGAAAGAGCAGGTGGAAGACTTCAACTTGCAGCTATTTAATGCAGGACACATTCTAGGTAGCTCAGTTGTGTACATCGAGCTGCCAAATGGAGAAAAGGTACTGTACACAGGCGACTTCAACACAATACAGACTTGGACTCTTAGTGGTGCAGACGTACCAGTAACAGAAGTAACAACTCTCATAACAGAGTCTACATATGGAGGCAGAAACCACCCTCCAAGGCACTCAGCCGAGAAGAAGCTACTAGAAGTTGTTGAGGAGACGATAGATAGCGGGGGCACAGTCCTAATACCTGCGTTTAGTGTCGGACGAACACAAGAAGTCGTTACTATAATAAGTACTCAAGCACCATACGTCGACGTATACATTGATGGATTGAGCAGAGACGTGACCGAGCTGTACTTGAAGCACAGGAAGTTCCTACGGGATCCCCAGCTCTTTCAAAAGGTCTTTGAAAACGTGAACGTGGTAATGGATGCTTCTATTAGAAGAGCTCTTGTTAAGAAGCAAAAGCCGTGCGTAATAGTAGCTCCGGCCGGCATGCTAAAAGGAGGCCCAAGCCTTTACTACTTAAAGCACCTGGGGTCAAACCCCAAGAACAGTATAGTACTCGTAAGCTACCAAGCAGTGAACAGCAATGGACACAGGCTTCTCGAGACTGGCGTGCTCGAAGAACACGACATAACCCAGCCTCTGAAGGCCAGGCTCGTATGGATAGACCTTTCAAGCCATGCAGGCAGAGACGACATTGTAAAGTTTGCATCGAGGTTTAAGGGGTCTATAAAGGACATTATAATAGTTCACGGCTCGCCGGAAGACGCAAAAGAGCTATCTCTCAAGCTGCGTGAAGTACTCGGAGAAGACGTGGAAATTCACATACCTGCAAATGGCGACACTATAACCACTCATCTTTAAGCTGCAAGGTAACCAAGCCCCGCGCAGCGCGCTCACCCGAGTTTGCCGCTCTGGCATAGACGCTTTTATGCAGAAATCACAGGCTTAAAACCCCCATGACGAAATTAGTGTAGTGGTAGCCGGGGTAGCTCAGCCTGGTAGAGCGCCGGGCTGTTAACCGCTTCAAGGGCTCGAGCCTGGTAGAAACCCGGTGGTCCGGGGTTCAAATCCCCGCCCCGGCGCTTCCCCAAAACTCACCTCTAGTAAGGACTAGAGTTGCTCGGGGTCACACACTCAAGGCTATTGCGTAATTGTAATTACAGTATAAGTAAAAGCTGCGCTTTTTTAGAGGCTTATAAAGTCCTCGGGCTTTGGTGGTTCCGGCTTGAGGCCTTTTCTAGTTCTAATGCTAGCTATCAAGTTCATCAGCATCGAGTCTGGTACAGGTGCCCAGCGGCTGAAGTCTTGTCCCCAAATAGCCTTACCAGCCGTGACGTTTCTCAGCTGATCAGCTATGTCAAAGGACTCTGCAACCGGTATTTCAGCAAGGACCCTAGCGAGGTTTTCAGATTGCTGGACTTCAAGTATCTTGCCACGCTTCTTAGTAATTATAACAGAGACGTTGCCGATGTACTCTAGTGGAGTCCTTATGTCGAGCTTGAGCAGAGGCTCTAGCAGCGTTGGATTCGAGGTGAGCATTCCAGCAAATATGGCGTTGCGGACGGCTGGGTATATCTGAGCAGGTCCTCTGTGTGCGGGGTCTTCGTGTATTACTGCATCGTGCAGAACGACCTTTACTCCTCTAACAGGCTCGTGCGCTAGTGGCCCTTCTCTCATTGCCAGCCTAAACCCTTGAATAAGAGTATCTCTTACTTCCCGGAGGTACTGCACTCCAGTAGTCAAGTCCACCAGCACATTTATGTTCTCGTCTATTGCAATAATCCTTCTTGCTACGTCAGTATCCCAGCCAGCTCGGTCCCTCAGAATCTTGGCTCTTTCTCGCGGATCCATGTCTTCTGTTATAATGCCTTCTTGTATTAGCTTAATAGTCTCCTCGTTTAAGGGCTCAACACTAATGTAAAACCTGTTGTGCTTATTCGGAGACTTGCCTTCAAATACCTGGCTGCCACTCTTTATGGTTTCTCTGTACACTATTACCGGTGGCGTGGCAACAACGTCAACGCCATAGTACTCCTTCAAGAAGGTTAGTGCTATCTCGATGTGCAGCGTGCCCACACCGCTGAGCAAGTACTCGCCGGTCTCTTCGTTGATTTTAACTACGAGAGAGGGGTCTTCTAAGGTCAGCTTGTAGAGAGAGTCAATCATTTTTGTCAATTGCTGCGGGTTCTTGGGCTCGAGAGCCACGGTTACAACAGATTCTGTAATGAACCTGAATCTCTCAAATGGCGTCATTACATCCTTGTACCTCGGCGATACCACGGTCTCTCCCGCCCTAGCTCTCTCGGCACCCATAATTGCAGCTATGTTGCCTGCTACTATTTCGTCTGCGAGCTCTCTATATGGACCCATGTAGAGGCTGACTTGAAGTATTCTGTGGCCCGTTCTGGCGTTTACCAAGAATACTTCTTCGCCGGGCCTAACAGTACCAGAGAAGACCCTGCCTGTAGCTACTAGTCCCGCATGGGGGTCTACTTTGACATCCGTCACCATCATTACTAATGGCCCATTAGGATCGCACTCTATCATGGATTTTGCTACGTCGCTGTTTAAGTCTCCGTGCCAGATCTTTGGTATTCTGTACTTCTGGGCTTCTCTGGGGTTAGGTAGGAACTTGACAACCATGTCGAGCAGTGCTACGTGCAGTGGCGCGGCCTTCTGGAGTGTAGCTACACCCTCCCTGCCCTTATTGTACGCTTCAATTACATCCGATATCCTGATTCCTTCTTTTTGGGCTAGTGGTATTGTAAGCCCCCACCGGTCTCTTGCCGAGCCAAAAGCCACCTGTCCCTTAGACGGGTCGAGTAGCCACGCTTTCTGGAACTCCTTATCCGCGTAATTTGCTATGAGGGTGTTTATGTCCTTGACTATTTGAACGAGCCTCTGCTGAATCTGCGATGGGGACAGCTTTAGCTCCTTAATCAACCTGTCAACTTTATTTATGAATAATATCGGCTTAACTCTCTCCTCGAGGGCAACTCGCAGGTACATTTCGGTCTGCGTCATTACTCCCTCGACAGCGTCTACTACTACTATTGCTCCGTCTATGGCTCTAAGAGCCCTCAACGTTCTCGACTGAAAGTCTACGTGTCCTGGGGTATCTATTAAGTTGATGACGTATGGTTTGCCCTGGTACTCGTGGTAAAGGCTTATGTTTGCTGCTTTAACAGTCATTTGCCTTCTCTGCTCGACATCAAGGTAGTCGAGTGCTAGTGCTTCTCCAGCAAGCTTCTCAGAGAGCAGGCCAGCGGCCATGAGTAGAGAGTCGGATGTAGTTGTCTTGCCGTGATCTACATGTGCAGTAATGCCTATGTTCCTAACTTGCTCAATGTTTCTCATTATTCTGAGTACTTCAGATATATGCTTGTACCTGACCATTGTACGAGCACCTCTTTAAGCACACGATCTACTATTCCAAGATAGCAACTTATTAGTTCAATCTCCTTTAATAGCCTCTGCCTCACTTTCTTCGAGGAGCTTTACGAGCCTTCTTTTGGCGTAGCCAATGGCTTCTGAGGCTACCTTGTCGAAGTCGCCTTGGTGCGCAGCACCACCTCTAATGACAACATCGAGTGCGACGTCTACGCGGTCTTCTTTCTTAGCTACGCTAATTACAACACTGTAATCAGTCTTTGGGGGAAGCGCGTTCTCGAGGTACTTTTCTAGCTCTTTTTCAAGAGCACTAATGAGTTCTTCGAGGCGGTCTTCCGGCATGCTTAGTAGTATTGAGAAAAGCGGTTTGTTTCTACTAGTGCCCTTTTCCAGAGCATTCACCTAGTTACTAGCCCGTGTTTCTCAAGGGCTTCGCGTATTTTGCTCTCTAGGCTGCTCAACTGCTTAGTGAGAAATTCGAGCTGCTTTCTATACTTATCTCTCTTAATAGTGAGTAGTTCCTTCCTCTCCTCGAGCTCTTTCATTACTTCTGCCTTGGCCTTCTTAATTAGAACGTGCCCCGTGGCCTTGTAAATCTCGGCGTCATCACTCAGATTTTTTAGTGCGTCAATTATGCTCTCTATTTCGCCGAGCTCGGCCTCGACTACCCGCAGCTCGGCCTCTATTTTTACATAATGATCTCGGAGAGTCTGGTACTGAACTAAGAGTTGCTGTACCTCTGGTGGTAGTGTTTTCTCGGACATGTTTACACCAGTTGCTAAGCCTCGCCAGCAACCTTTAATAGTAGGGACAAGACGCCTATAAAGCTGTTGCTCAAAGCACGCAGCTTACTAATACTCACGCAGCTTATTTCCACAACCACGCTTCTACCACTAGTGCCGATATCAACTTCGCACTTTTCTGGGAGGTTTGAGGCATCAGGTTTTAGCGACTTCCAGAGAGCCTTGGCAAGCCTTTCAGAGGGCACTTCTACTCTGTAGGTTACTTTGACCTTTAGCAAGCTCCTCGCCTCTAAATACTCTTGCGATTTTCAGCACAGGCCCAACTAGGGCTCCATGAACATTTAGGCACTTCAAAACTATGTACTTCTCCTCTTCAAGTACTAGTTTCAGATCATAGTTATCGCTAACTACCCTGCCAAGTACCTTTAGTAGTAGGTCTGCTAAGAAGAAGCAGTCATCTGAAATGCACTGAGAGAAGTCTATGTTGACGCTCTTTGCCCCATAAGCCCTCGATGCTAAGGGGTTTTCACGCGATAGTGTAATGCCGCCCAAGACAACTCTAGCCACCAGCCTCGTTTCTGGGTGGAGGCGGTTGCCTAGTACCTCGTAGAAGTCTATGGCACCGGGATTGCCCCGTTTCTCCCTAACTAGTACTAAGTAGCTAAAGCCAGACCTCTTAGTCTCGAGCGCCAGCTCTGCGAGAGTTTTGTGGCCTCTGTTAGTTCTACGAGAAAAAGGAATTACTGAGACGAGGTCTTTGACGAAGCTTCTAGTCCTGGCAGAAGGTTTGTGGGAAGTTGTTACAAGAATCAAAAGCGCTATTCCCTAATTATAATGCTCGGAAAGGTCTTCGAAAGACCTGTTCTCGGCAGGTACGAGCCTCCAGCCCACTTCATTCCACACTTCTTGCACATCCATATTCCAGTACTTATTCTAACTACTCTGCCGGTATGTGCACAAAACGGGCACGTGTAGGGCTCGTACCTCTTTTCTAGCACTTCCTTCACTTTCTTTCTTAGCGTGGCACCATACCTTGCGCCATACCTACCAGCTATTCCAACAACTCTCGTTCTACCCATTTTTAAGCACCCATGTCCGAGAGTGGACTAACATACTTCTCGGGGTTATTTAGTATGTTCTTCACATGTCCTATAAGCCATAATCCTTTTTCAATTGCTACGTCAACCGCCTTATTAAGAACGCTTCTCTCAATACCCCTCTCTCCTCTTTTTTGAATGCCACATATCCTACCATTTTCATCAACAGCAATGGTGATTATGGAGTCCACCAGGTATTCTTCTTCTACTGTTGGATCCACTAAAATGGCATTTCCAATAATACCTAATGTAACGGTTACTACGAGGGTTTTCAAGGGGAGCGCTCCTGCCTTAGTGCTCCTATCGATTTTGTAGTCGCCTGCCTCAGTTTTTAGTAGTCGGGGAAGCTTGGTTGTAGCGAGTGCTAGTATAGATGCAAGCATGCCTGCGTCTGTAACGTTGCCAGCGTGGTCTAGTAAGTATATGTCGTTATACACAACCCAGGCGAGCTTAGCTGGTTCTATGACTAGCTTCTCTAGGTCTACTACTCTGGGCTCTCTCAGAGCCCTATCAATAACTCTTGCTAGCTCAATAGCGTTTTCATCTGGCGGACCTGGCTCGAACGAGGGTGATGCCAGTGGAACGAACTCTGCATGTACTTGCAAAACCCCTTCACTTGGTCTATCCTTATATGGGGATCCGAGCTCTAGCTTAACGCCCACGAGAACCTGGGTTTTGCCGAGCTTGACTAGAGCGCTTCCATCGGCTTTTTCGATTGGGCTTAGAATGACTCGGATGCTTCTGTAGTCAAGCAGGCCGCGCCCATCAATTCTTTCTCCGTGTTCTAGCATTTTCTTCATGTGCTCAACATAAAGCCTTGGAATAGGTTCTTTCTCGGGAGTAATGCTCACCTACTTCACCTCTTCGACTACTTTGGTGTACTTTACGTAGAATGCTTCTTTAGCCAGCTTGTAGATGTGTTCAGCAGCCTTAAACGCCATGTCTAGCGCCTTATTGAACTCCTCTCTCGTTAAGACGCCGTTGAGCTGGAGCAGCACTACTTCGTTGAGGTTCGGAAGAACACCAACGGGCATGTCGGCTTCGCCATACTGGTCTTCGAGCTCGTTTACGTCGAGCACGAGAACACCGTTTACTTTGCCTACGGCAACGCCTATGACGAGGTCGCGCATTGGAATCCCGGCATCTGCTAATGCTATTGATGCGGCCGTGAGGCCCGCTGTTCTAGTACCACCATCTGCTTGGAGTACTTCAATAAACACATCTATGCCTGCACGCGGGAACATGTTGGTGAACACAACGGCCTCTAGGGCTTCTCTGATAACCTTTGAAAGCTCTATTTCCCTCCTCGTGGGTGCAGGGCTTTTTCTCTCCTCAGTCGAGAATGGAGCCATGTGATATCTAACTCTCAAAATAGCCCTATCAGGAAGGGCTAGGTGCCTCGGCAAGACTTCGCGGGGTCCATAGACGGCGGCAAGAACCTTAGTGCCTCCGTACTCGACTAGAGCGCTGCCGTTGGCGTTCTTCAGCACACCTATGGTTATTTTTACCGGCCTCATTTCATCTGGTTTTCTCCCATCGAGTCTGGTTCCATCATCTCTAATTAGAACAGGCTTAGAGCTCACGCCTTTACACCCAGCTCTAGTTCTAGAAGAGTCTTGACTTCTTCGGTAAGTCCACGCAGGTGAGCTTTGGCTTCAATGAGTTTAATTGCTTTTATGAGGGCCTTAAGGGCCTGTTCGCTTGGGCACTTGGCTAGTATGTAGCCGTTTGAGCCAACGAGCACCTCGCACTTAGTATACGAAACGAGGACGTTGTACATACTGCCTTTTTTGCCAACGACTCTGGCCACTTTGCTGGGCTTTATATCTATTACAAAGCCTTCAGTGACTTTTCCCAAGCCCTTTCCCTTAACTGTTAGTAGCGGATCCCTAAGCCTGTCAAAAGCAGCAACCTTGGCCACGACAAAGTCGCCCACGTCTAAGTAGCTTCTCAAGTTGTGAACAGCCGGATTAAACCCTTCAATGACATCGCCAGCTGGTAGTATAGCCTTGTATGGCGCTTTAATGTCTACGAGCCACACTGTCAGCCCAATATCTACCACTATTCCAATAACAACATCGTCTTTACGTGGAATGTACACGCTTTCAAGGGGTATTACGCTTATGCTTTTGCCGTCTTCAATGCTGACAACGCCGAGGACGTCGCTGTACACTTTCTCTCCTAGTACGTATATGTGCTTGTCTGGAAAGTGCTTTAAGCCAGGTCCCGGTGGTATCTCGTCGCCTTCTAAAATAGCTAAGCAATCACCAGGCCTCACGAGCTGGCGGTCTGCTACGAGAATCTTCACGTCTACATCACGCTAATTATTTTTACGTCTCCACTACCTCTAGTAATGGCGTTGACGCGGTCAATGAGCTCTTGTTGCATGCCAGCAGGTATTTCAATTTCAACTTCTAGACTGCCATCACTAAGCCATCTCGTCTGCTTAATAGTGCCCATTCCCTGGAGGGCCTTAAGCCCTCTGCTCGAGGCCTCGGCCGGCAATTTAACAATGGCCGTAGCTTTTGCGACTTTTATTGGTATTATCCTTGCGAGTTGATGTATTATCTCTTCTAACTGTTGCTCGGCCGGCTTAAATGGATCTATAGAGACTCTGGCTTGCTCCATAGCCAGTTCTAGTCTCTTAATGGGTATGGGTAGCTTTGTCTTCGGGTCTACAACGTTTTTGGCTATTAAGTTGAGTACTTGAGCCTTTTTTTCCTCAATTAGCTTCTTTCGCTGCTCAGCAGTTAGCTGTATTTCACCTTTCTTGATTATTTCAAGTGCCACTTTCCTTGGGTCATCAGTGCCGAAAACAGCCTTCATAGCCTCAGGTGAGGCCTTCAAGCCCTTTCGGGCATCCCTGTATATGAAGTCGCTCACTAGGACCTCGTCCAAGCTTATGCTCTTGCCTTCTCTCAACTGAAGGGCTTTATCCGGGTCGACGAGAACTTCAAAGCGGTGACCCTTTGCCTCGTACTTAGCTATGACGTACTTTTCTTTCAAGAGACGACACCACTAAGTGACATGCGGATTTAAATGCCTTGCGCAAAGCCACTACTGGCTTAGAATATTTAAAAACCCGTTTAAGCCTTTATTTTTCCTTCACTCACGAGTTCTTTAATGTACTCTCTTATCTCCTCGGGCCTCAAAATTCTGAACTTCTTACTGTATATGTCGGCGTAGCCTAGTTCAATAAAGTTCTCGTAGGGCTTGGATTCTACGATGCCAATTATGGCTTGTATGGCGAGTTTTATGCTGCTCTTGACGTCGAGATCATAGCTGTAGTTCTTCTCCAAGAATTCAAGTACTTGACTCGCTTTTTCTCCTATGGCGGTGGCGTAGTAGCCTAAGTCCCTGCCACTGGGTTCTGTCATAAATAGCTGTGTACCGCTTTCATCAACCCCCGCGAATATTATTGAGACTCCGAAGGGTCTGACACCAGCGTGCTGCGTGTACATTTGTTTAATGTCACACACAAGCTTCGTCACGTACTCTACTGGAATTAACTCGTCGTAGTAAAACCTGTGTAGCAGTGCTTGCTGTATTGCATAGTTTATTAAGATCCTGCCGTCACCCGCCATTCCAGCGTAGCTTGCACCTATGTGATCATCTATTTTGAATACTTTCTGAATAGTGGTCTCGTCTGAGAGGGCAGATATCTTTCGCTTCTCGGCAGCCACTAACGCTGTAGTTTTAGTCTTTAGCCCTATAGTGGTCCAGCCCCTTCTCACAGCTTCGAAAGCGTACTCTACTTGGTAGACTCTGCCATCAGGCGAAAATATCGTGATAGCCCTGTCGTATGCAGCTGCCATTGGCAGGCCCACTGCTTACACCCACCAGCGCGATCCAAAAAGGTTTAGTATTGTGGATGCTAATAAAGCGTTTATTTTGAAAAGCTCAGGACCAAGAACTATAACTACTAGTCTTCAAGCTGTAGACCGCCCTGCCAACTGGGTTTTCGCCGAGGACTCTCCAGGACTCAATGTTATAGAAGTCTACAACTTCTCTCGACTCCACGACTTTGAGGGGATCGGCTTCGTCGTCTAGTACGACGATAACTCTCTTCCCAATAACTCTAGCTCCTTTGACTCCAGGTATTTTGAGCAGGTGAGGCACTATTGTCGCAATACAGGAGGGGCAGCCCTTACTACTAACAGTGATCTCGAGGTACTTCAAGTCTGCGCACCTCATTCAGGGGTTTGAAAGCATTGGGCACCGAGTGCGGGGGGTGGGATTTGAACCCACGCAGGCCTACGCCAGCGGATCTTAAGTCCGCCCCCTTTGACCAGGCTCGGGCACCCCCGCGCCAAAGTAGAATATTTCTATAGGGGTTTAAAACACGTACTTCAGCTCGTCGCGAAGTAATCACAGCTCATTCTGGAGCGGCATCATCATCAGCACGTCTCCAAGCTTCACCTAATTGGTAGCCGGGCGTGGCACGTGCCAAGCGCTCTAAGTAGTATTTAGCTGAAGGACTTAAATAGCTTGCACACGCTACACAGCATCCTTCGAGCTCCTGGGCGCTCTGCTTTAAGGAATACGGTGCGGAGTTTTTACTGGAATAGTTTCAGGAATTCCCGACTATCTTTGTGGAGCAGGAGGGCTTTGAGAGCTAGTGAGAATTCTCGCGTAAAGCACTAAGCCTAGTTTACAATTCAATTGATGTGAGCTCTAGCTAGTAGACTTTTATTTAGCTTGCAATATCTTGAATAAATACTTAGTGCTCCGCGTTCTCGGGCTGGTGGCTGCTTCGTGTACTATGAAGTAGCATTAGTAATGCTAGTGATATCAATGCTCATAGCTGTCGTGAATATAGTGCTTCTGCGAAGAGCGCTCAGGCTTTACAAGGCCGTTTTACGGATACTCGAGCCAAAAAGAGTCCTCGAAAAAAGACCTAGAAAGAGGTACGTGGTGTTCTCTGTTATTTGCGAAGACAAAGTGGGTTTTGAGGCCCTTGATACAGCCATTAAGAAGTCTTTCAACGAGCTTTACGGCAAGGCAGCAGTGCACAAGGCGTCTCCTAAGCTCGTAATATTTGATGAAGCAAGGCAACGCGGCATAATTAGGGTCTCACATGCATATAAGGATCACCTCGTGGCCTCCTTAGGCCTCATAAAAGAAGTTAACGGGGTCAAGTGCATTATTGCACCGCTTAAGACAACTGGAACTATCAAGAAGGCGAGAGCTTACCTAGATAAGCTCAAATTCTGATCACAGAGTAGCCGCACCGCTCCTTCTAATAGCCTCAGCTCGCATTAAACTAGTGTAATTGACCCTGAAGACTGTTTGCGTTTTTAGGTCGTTGCTACATTAAGTGTTCCAGAGTCGTGGTGCTCCCTGTGGAAGCCCTTATTTTTGACTATGACGGTACTCTAAGCCCCGTTGACGCTCCTCGCGAGAAGGCATATCCGGCCCGCGAGCTCAGCGACGTTTTGAACAGACTTTCAGAGAAATATTTGCTTGGTGTAGCTACAAGCAAAGATTACTGGTTTATCAGGGACAGAGCGCCCTGGGCCACGTTGTTAGGGTTAATAACTGGACTGGAAGTGATTGTAGGAGACTACTACGTGTTAAACAGAGAAGCTGCTGAACGCGGCAGGCACGCGTTACTAGAAAAACTCGTTGCTAGGTACTCTTGGGAGAGCTGCGTCTTCATCGAGCTCAAAAAATCCATCACTGGCTGGACGCTGGGCGCTTCGGTAGACTATAGAAATTGTAGCGAGAAACCGCGCAACCTAGAAGCGCTTCTTAAAGAGTCTGAATCAATGGGGTTATGGACTCTAAGGTATCGTGGTCACCCCTTCGCAGACATTTACCTAGGGAAGCCCGATAAGTCGAGAGTAGTAGACCTAGCTAAGAGCGTCTTGGGCGTCAGGAGAGTCTATTACTTTGGTGATAGCGAGAACGACGTGCCTGCATTTAAGAAAGCGGATGTAAAGATCTTGGTTTTGCACGAGTATAACACGCACATGATCGATGTTTTAAACTTCGACTACGTAGTCGATCTCAGAGATCTGCACAGGTGGCTTAGTTTTGAATTTCTACACTGAAGTCTTGTTCAGAGTGCTCGTCACTACGCTAATATCCCTGGCGATAATTGTAGCAACTTACTTCGCTGGCAGGCTCGTCAAGTACTTCATTACTTACATAGCTGCTAAAACAGGCTTCTCGGACTGGATGATCAAGTTTAACTTGGGCAAGGCCATTTTGAGATCCGGCATGACCGTTGGAGAGTTCTTTGGAAGCGTTTCTATGTGGATCATATTCGTAGTAGGAGCTCTAGTAGGACTAGCTACGTGGTTTCATCTACTAGGCTACTTAGACGCGGCAGCCTTCATACTTAACATAGTCAACGTGTATATTCTGGGATTCGTAAAAGCGTTCATAGTAATAATCGCCGGCTTCTTACTAACAGACGCTTTCATAGGCTATGTGTATAAGGGTGGCGAATATGGCGGGCGCTTCGAGTTCTTGACGCCTGTTGGCGAGTATCTCAGGATACTCTTCTACATATCAGTACTAGTATTTGCCCTAGATGTTGGAGGTCTGCGCGTCGAATCACTAACACAAATACTAGCACCAATAGTATGGGGCCTGACCGTAATCATGATAATCCTAATAATTGGCAAGATCGCGAGCGATATTGCTAGTAAGGTTAGAAGACAATGAAGATCGCGTCAATAATGTATCAGTCCTCTAACAGCAAGGGCCAGGAGCTAGTTGCTCAGAGAATGGCTAAGTACGCAAGGAGGCTGGGCTTTGAGGCGTGGTATGTAACAAGCATATATCATGATGGTCACTCAGTTGTGAGTGAGAGAGAAGTAGAATTAACAGGCAAAAACTACGTCTTACTGCACGAAGACCCGGCAATAAAGATACCCACTGTAAGGGTGGCCAGCTACAAAACCACGTGGCCTCCGAGGAGAGTAGTCCTCAGAGACTTCGTGACCGTCCTCAATAACCTGGATCGAGAGATAGGAGGTTTAGATTTCGTGATTACTCACTCGACACTTTGGAATGGCCCAGAAGAAACTGCCAGGTGGATTCTGTGGAAAAAGCTCATGAAAAGCTTGGGCGAGAAGACGCACCTCACTATAATGGGTCACATGAGCCACTACCAGCCACCAGACCCATTAAGGTACTCTTTAATTGAGAGAACATACAGAATGACCTGGAATGCCACAGCACTTCCATCTATTTTTAAGGCGAGTAGCTTAGTTCTAGTCTTGACACCGCTGGAAGCCGAAGATATGATAACCATGGGGGCAGACCCAGGCTCCATACATTTATTTCCAGGCGGTCTTGACGATGACTTTTGCGGCCTAGTTGACAAAGCGAGCCCCAGAGAGTTCAGAGAAAAGTATGACATACCAGAAGACGCCAGGATAATCGCCTACCTGGGTACCATAGAGTATAGGAAAAACCCCCTTGCTGTGGTTAGAATAGCAAAGGCCTTTAGGGAAAGGAAGGACGTGTACTTTGTCATAGCTGGTAGGCCCGGCGATCAGTGGGATGAAGTGCTCAAAGCCTCTAAGGGACTAAACAATGTAGTAGTAACGGGCGAGCTGAGCGAGGAAGAAAAGGCCTTTCTAATCAAGGCCTCGTATATCAACATTATCTTATCCCGCATGGAGGCTTTTGGACTAACTCAACTAGAGTTCATGTATGGTGGAGTACCAATTATCACTTCGGGCGTCTATGGCCAAAAATGGCTGGTAAGAAACGGCATTGACGGGCTCCACGTTTCAGGACCAGATGACTTGAGTGGAGCAATTAAGGCCATTGAGATGCTACTCAAGAACGAGGAAAAGTGGAAGGAAATGTCTAGAAACGCCCGTGAGAGAGCAAGGGAATTTTTGTTCACAAAACTCATGAGGGACTTGCTTAGCAGAGCCTCTTCCATGTTGAAGTCTTAAGCAACATGCATCCCGTTAACCAGACACCCCGCATTAATGGGTTTAACGGCTAATCGATAACGACTCTTCAGAACTACTTGTTAAAGAGCGCTCCTTCATAGTCATTATTTGCCGAGGAATGTCTGTAATAGACAATATGGCCAAATCCTGTGGAAAATCGTAAGTAGTAGCAAGCAGCTTTACAATGGAGTAGGGGTGCACGAGCTCCACCCAAGAAGAAGCACCAGAACCGACTACAACCCCCACCTTGTACCTCACAGCGAGGTTTAACCGCCTATAAATAGCACTCCTAATGCTTTCATTGGCTTCAACCAGGTGCTTTAGTTGAAGCTCAAGCGGCTTGGCATAGTATTTCATGGTGCTGAACTGCTTTTTGTCGAAAACCTCGATGTTTTCGGGGGTTAAGAGTATTGTATCCACTCTTGAGTCGTGACAAGCCCACCTCGCAGGCTCTACTTCTTCAGGCAGTAGCGTAATTAAGTACTTCTTGTAACTAAGCGATGCTAGCGCCCGCTTTGCCTCTGCAACACTTCCTACCCTAATCACAACTTTGCTGTATACGCTGGGACCGCCCTGTGGAGGGCTGGTTTTGAGCTCTTCACACGCAACATTACTGTAGCCCAGTCTGTACGCGACTTTGAGCAATTTATCGTCGCAGGCCTTTACGTAAAAGTCGGTGAATACCCTGGCTGTCAACAAAAGTGCACCGGCTACTCTACTAAGCCTATTTTCTTAGCGTACTCTAGTACCCTCTGGGCTTCACCAGCGTTCTTAAAGTAAATAGTGAATTTAACCACGTCATCCGAGTCTGTGATTTTGAGCTTGCCGAGGTACAAGTCTTGCTTGGAAAACCTAATTACAAGCCTGCCCATACTTGGGTCAAAGCGCAGGTCGAATGTGGACTTTAATATGGCTTTTTCGAGCTTGTCAAGCGAGCCAGCCACGTAGCTGAGCAGCTCGTTGACATGGGGCTTGAGAGACAACTTCGCCGTTAAAACCCTTATGGGGTTTCCGTAGTAGCCCTCGTACTGTGAGGAAAGTATCTTAACGAGGCTTCTCAAGTTAGGGTGAAGTAGGTTTTTAATGGATGCTTCAACGCGCTCGCAGTCCTCAGTAGCGTGGCAGTAAGCCACGATTTCTACGCGAGATACGTCTACTTCTCTTCTTTCAGCTTTTCTGCTATCTGCCATGGTTCGCGGGCGCCTCTGTGGGCTTCATGCCGCTTCTTGAGTAGCCTCTCCTTCTGCTTCTTCTTCCACTTGTAGTGCACTGTTCCACGCAGCCCCCTGCTCTTTCTTAGACCACGCATTTTCTTCCCAGCACTTGTTAGCCCCCTGAAGACTCTTCCTCTGTTTTGCTTTTCGCATATCCACTTGATCTCAGGGTCTTTGCAGATTGCTGGGTGACTCCTATCTACGAGTATCACTTCGTACCACTTGTACCTGCCATCTTCTCCAACGTAGTAGCTGTTGAGTACTTCCATGTTGCGGTATTTCCTGGCAGCCCTCTCCTCTGCTACGAGCCTGAGGCTCTTTGCAGGGGCATAGCCGTAGATACCCATTCTCTTGGGCCTTCTTCCACTGCGAGGCCTCGGCCTTCTCTGCCCACCTTTCCGGACTCTAACTCTGACTACTATGAATCCTATTTTCGCCTTGTATCCGAGAGCGCGAGCCCTGTCTAGTCTTGAGGGCTTTTCTATTCTAACTACAGTTGGCTGCCTCCTCCACTCTATTAGTTTGAGTCTCAGCTGCTCCCTGTAACCCGGCTCTCCCTTGAACATTTTTTGCCAGGTCTCTGCTATGTAGTGATACATGCTCTTGGCCATGTTGAAAAGCACCAAAGCCTTTGTACTTTAAAGTCTGAGTAGGGGTTTATAAAGAGGGCGCTTGAAGACATGCCACTACCAGAGAAGCTCATCGGAATTGTTGGCAAAACCAACGTTGGCAAGTCTACCCTCTTTGCAGCCCTAACGCTTATACCCGTGAAGATAGCTGATCACCCATTTACGACAATTGAACCAAACGTGGGCATTGGATACGTCGACAAGAAGTGCGTTCACACGGAGCTTAAGCTACCGGGCTGTAATCCGAGGAGCGGTTTTTGTATTAGAGGCACGAGGTTTATACCAGTAAAGCTCATGGACGTAGCTGGCTTGATACCAGGCGCGAGCATGGGTAGGGGGCTTGGCAATAAGTTCATGGATGACTTGAGACAGGCGGATGCTTTGATTCACGTAGTAGATGCTGCTGGCTCAACAGACCCAGAAGGCAATAGAGTAAAGCCTGGCACGTACGATCCCGTAGAAGAAGCGGAACTGATACTAAGAGAAATAGATGAGTGGTTTAAGGGCGTGGTGCTGAGAATATGGAATAGCAAGATATCGAGGCGCGTAGTGACGTCGCAAAACCCTATCGAGGACATATACCAAAACCTCACAGGCCTTAGTATTAAGCGCAAGCACGTAATTGAAGCCATAAGGCAATTAGGGCTTGAATCTAAGCACCCAAAGAACTGGACAACCAGCGATGTCGAGGAGTTCGCGATTAAACTTAGAGAGTTGTCAAAGCCCATTGTAATAGCTGCGAACAAAGCGGATCTGCCAGAGGCTGTAGACAACGTTAAGAGACTGTGTGAGCGCTTTGGAAGGGAGAACGTTGTTCCTGTGAGCGCGCTTGCAGAACTCATTCTCAAGAAAGCTGGCCAATCTAAGGTAATTGAGTACGTGCCGGGTGGAGATCACTTCGAGCTCGTAGTACCACGTGAAAAGCTTACTCAAGAGCAAGTCAAGGCGCTCGAGCTCGTAGAGAAGAGGGTATTGAGAATTTATGGCTCTACTGGTGTTCAAGAATTACTTAGGAGAGTAATTTTCGAAAAGCTGAACTTGATTGCCGTTTACCCCGTTGAAGACGAAAACAGATATACAGACCACCACGGCCACGTCCTTCCAGACGTCTACCTCGTTGAGAAGGGAACTACGGCGAGGGAGCTTGCATACATGGTGCACACAGAGCTTGGAGAGAGCTTTCTTTACGCAATTGATGCTAAGCGCAAGAGGAGGATTGGCGAGTCATACGTACTCGAAGACAACGACGTCATAAAGGTTGTCGCGGCAAAGGCTAGGTAGGCTCCTCCGCTTCAGCGCCTTCCTCGTGCATTTCAAGCCTTCTTCTCCACCTTCTCGCTCTTACTAGTTGCCAGTACTTTCTAGCCTGCTTGTAGTAGTAGTCGTCTTCTTTACGTCCTCCAAATGCCTCAATGCCATTGCTCATCAAGATCTTCTTGAGCTCTTCTGCTTCTTCTGCTTCGAGCTCCCCTCTCTTAGCCAAGTAGTTTACTACTTCGAGGGCTTCTTCAACGCTCTTACAGCGCCTAATGTAGTCTACTACTGTGGGGACATAGCCACGCCAAGGATCTGGAAGCCCCATCTCGACACGTAGCTCGAGTTTCTTAGCCTCATCGCTAAACATTTCCTTAGCAAGCCTGGGAAACTTCTTCTTAAACTCTTCCAAGTCGTATTCTTTCAAGTCTAGCCTCGCCTCACATCACTATATTGCTTTGCGGGGTATATAGTGTTTGGGGGGACATCTCTGTACACAACCGTTCCCGGCATTATCCAGCTACCAGATCCTATTTTGACACCTGGCATAGTAGAGACGTTTACCCCGATTTCAACATTTGCTCCTATTATAGCACCAAGCTTCTTACGCCCAGTATCCTCTACCCTATCCTTGATCCTCATCTTTACAGTCGCCTTATCAAACCTCAAGTTTGCGAGGATTGTTCCAGCACCTAAATTCGTGTTTTCGCATATGACGCTGTCGCCTATGTAAGTTAAGTGTGAAGCATGCACGTTTTCAAATATAACGCTCTCCTTCACTTCAACGGCAAAGCCTATTCGAGAGCCAGAGCATATGACACTCCATGGGCGAATGTACGCGCTGGGCCCCACTTCTACGCGCTCGTCGATGTACACGGGTCCCTGTATAGTTGTAAACGGGTATATCTTCGACTTCTCGCCAACGTAGACAGGCGCTTCGATGTAGACGGGCTCCACGACCTCGCCTTTAATCTCGTGTCTAATAGACTTCAGCGCAATCTTGTTTGCTTCTATTACGTGCCAGGGTTTGCCGACGTCTATCCACTCGCCAGAGTACATGTAAACCTTAATTGGCTTCTTCTTGGCTATCCTAGTGACTATATCTGTAAACTCTATCTCGCCCCTTGGACTTAGCTCGACGTCTTTATTTTCTAGTATGTCAGTGGTGTTTAGCCTGTAGACACCCATGTTTACTAGCATAGACTCTGCCCGCTCGGGCTTTTCAACGATCTTCTTGAGATAAAGATCCTCTACGTAGAGGACGCCGTAATCCCTCGGATTCGCTGCATGGGCCCCGACCACGTAGTAGCCGCTTGACTTAGCGAGCTCTTCGTAGAGTCTCCAGTTGCTCATGAAGACGTCTGCGTAGGTTACTACTACGTCTTCGCCGTAACCAATATGCTCTGCAGCCTTAACCACGGCGTCTCCTGTTCCAAGCAGCGTGCCTTGGTCTACTAACTTCACTCTGCTGCTAAAGTCGGCCTGCTTAATGTACTCTACGACCTTTTCTTTCATATAGCCAACTACGACAACCACTTCTTCGAAGCCGGCACTTAGGAGGGCGTTGAGGTGCCACCAAAGAAGAGGCTTACACAGTACTGGAACCATGGCCTTAGGCCTGGTTTCAGTAATAGGCGCAAGCCTTGTACCTTCGCCAGCAGCGAGGAGAATGGCCTCCAAAACACTACACCGCTGTTAAAGTAGGTAGCTCAGGTAATAAAGAAGCTCCAATGAGCGGCTCTGGATTAGGTGATCGAGCCTAAATTAGGAAACAGGTTATGGGAAGCCGCGAATTTAGAGATTAAGCGAGTATCTTTAGGACGTTGCTGAGGCTTTTAATTGTAGTGGTGATACAACAACTGCCGGCTTCGGCCCTTCAGGTGTAGGTATCATGAGGAGCTTAGTCTTGTAAACCTCTACTCTCCTAATTGGGTATATCTTCCTCGCGAGCACTGCAAGGTCGTTTGAGACCTTCCCGCTCAATATTTCGTTGTAGAGTTCATCTAAGGTCAGCTCAGCGGCTCTCTTGAATATGTAGTCTCTCATGATTTTCCTAATGGCCCTCTTCTGGCTTGTCTTGCACCTGTAGCTCGTTAATGCGACTAGCGTTATGCGCAGGACATACTCGTCTTTGGTTTTTATGTCAAATATACCCTGTATTTTGCTGCTCTTTCTCCTTATCAAGCTCTTCATGTAGTCTCTTGCCAGTTCGTGTCCTTTAATACGAGTATATGCCTTGTTCTCCTCCACGTTTATTATCTGGAAGTACAGCTTTACGTGTACTTGAGTAATGTCTCCTGTTATGTCGTAGAGAGTGGTCTCAAGAACTCTGCCAATCAACTTGAGGGGGTCGTCTGCCGGTATGGTACCTAAACTTATTCCTCCAAATAGCGGTGGGGCGATTACTTCGTACCACTTCTTGAGCTTCCACTTGTCTTTAACCACGGGCTTTGGCACGTCTTAAGCACCTCTATAAGCGCACCCGGTAAGTAGCTTTAAAGTAGACTAGGCTTTTATACTGTTGCTTTTAGCCTCTTTAATCTGCTTAGCAATAACGTTGACTATGGCGAGTATTTCGTCAACTGTAGAGCGCGCTCTGAGAAGAGCCTTAATCGGCTCTTCTGCTTGAATAGTTATTTTGGTTAGGTACACGCAGGCCTCTTCTGAGCATGCGAACTCTTCTCTTATAGACATGTCACTAGGAGTGACGACGTTGTCTGGTGAGAGTGCGGCCTTTATAGCCTTAGCTAGCTTGGGGTTTTCCACGAAAAGCTCTATTACCGCCTCTACCGTAGTGTGCAGAGCTGACTGGGCTCGCATTCGACATAAGCCCTCTTAGGATCTACTCCTACTCGTATAAGTTCCCTGAGGGCAGTAACTCGCCCATCTCCACGAATTATCGATACAGGCCTGTCTCTTGGGAGCGCGTTAATGTACGCTAGGGTATCTATGACGAGTTCGGGCCTCTCAAACAGCCCTTCTGTTTCAATGGGCTCGCCGCGCTTTGCCAGGTCTACTTGTCCAGCAACTACCATTACTAGCTGATCGATCACTTCATCGTATATGCTGATTACCTGAGATACTCTCTGCTCATCCAGCGGCACCAGAACTATGTTTAGCGGGCACTTTTCGCAAAGGCTTTCATAGACAACTAGGCTTCCGAGAACTTCACTTGCCTCGAGCTCTACCGATCCTCTTGGCAGGAGCATGTAGAAGTCGCCTAAGAGATCCATTACCGCGCTAGAGCTCCCCATGGAGTCTAGAAGGCTCTTTAGAAGGCTCTTGGACTTCTCATCGCCTTTAATTTCCTTTTCTTTGACTAAGTAGGCATCCTGGTCTTTGAAAACGCTTTCTACAATCTTGCGTGCCTTGTCAGGCACTCCCGTGACTCCGGGTATTATTGGCATTAAAGTACGTGTAAGAGCTGCAACAAGGTTCTTTCTCTTTGCACCCCACACTCTCAGTGCAGGGGCCTCGGTTACTAAGCGGCTTTGAGAAAGCTCGTTGAAAATTCCGTTTTCTACTCCTTTAAAGCCCCCTTCTTTGAAGTTGTAGTACTTCCTGTAGAGCCCTGCTAGTATAGCAAGCATCTTTGACCACTTGTCACTTCCGAACATGTGCTCTACGAGTAGAACAATCTTGGCTGTTACAGAGCCTTCTTGCGAGGAGTAAACCGCAACTTGCTTGTCTTTACTTTGTGGTGGGAGATTTAGTAAGATAGCCGGATCGCTTGGATAGTCGATTAGAGTCTTGGCATCGAGGCTTACTCGGACGTCCCAACCGTGCTCAGCAAGCGCCTTTAATAGGACTCCGGTTGCCAGCAGCGAATCTAGTGCTGTATCTGGGATTATGATAAAGCTCTTGTAAGACTCCACGAGACTGGTTAGTTCCTTTTCGATCAAGAAAGCACCCACATAAAGCCTCTCTACCGGCGGGAAAATATATTGATCTTTTCGGCTTATATGAGTCGTTCCCGATATGCGAGGAGCGGGCTACAAGGTTCATGATGCAAACTTGTAGAGTCCAGTCGAAATTATCAACTTAGCTTTTTCTGGGTCATATTTCCAGTCTGGAGGCAGCTTTCCAGTTTTCTTGTAATACTTTACTAGTCTGTGTATTTTCGATTCTATCTCTATGAGCCCCCTTTTGCTGTAATAGTCTTTGGGGTGCTCTTCGAGGTGTCTTCTGAGGTTAATAGCGTGCTTTATTAAGTGAAAGAGGTCTTCAGGCACTATGAGCTGCACTCCGTGCTTTTCAAGTATTTCCTCGACTTTCCTGCCTATGACCTGCTTTACTAGTGGTATTCCGAACTGGTCTCTCAATATTATGCCTATCATTGAGGGTGGGTATCCCTTCTTCGCCAGCTCTACTACGAGGAGCTCTATGTCACTCGGACTCATGTCTAGTTTTAGCCACTTTGGGGGACCAGCCCTTGCGGGCCTTGCGGAGTGCGACTGCCCCTTATCGCGCCTTTTGTTCATTAAGCACACCCATGGCTACTTTTTAAAATCCATTGGCATTTAGCCTTTTAAACATGTTATCTAGGCTCTACGAGCTTTTTCACATAGGCTTCTAATACTTTTCTCACTGCTTGTGCTCTGTGGCTTCTCAAGTTCTTTTCTTCAATTGTCATCTCGGCAAATGTCCTCGTCTCGCCGAGAGGCACGAATACCGGATCGAAGCCAAAGCCCAAGTCGCCTCTGGGTTCTGTCGATATTGTTCCACGAACTTCTCCCGTTGCCAGCAGTACTCCCCTTTCAAAAGCAATTGCTGCAGCAGACTTGAAGTACGCAGCCCTGTTTTCAACTCCCTCAAGTAGCTTGAGCAAGCCTCTAATGCCGATAGTCTTGTAGACGTAGCTACTATATGGTCCTGGAAAGCCGTTGAGAGCCTCGACGAAGAGGCCGGCATCTTCGACGAGCACGGGTCTACTTAGCATGGTATAAGCTATCATTGCAGACTTCATGGCTATTTCTTCTAAGTTATCGCCTTGTAGCTCGAGTTTTAGGTTGCTACACATTTCTAGCTCTATGCCCATGGAGCGTGCTACAAGGCTTGCTTCAAGAAACTTGTGTGTATTACTAGTCACAAAGCACAGCTTAGTCAACATACCTCTCCCTCATAATGCTCTTTCTTAGTTCCTTGTCAATGTATCTACCCCTTGTGCGTATTTCTGCAACGCGCTTGAGCACTTCTACTCCATTGCCCTTGTAGTTCCTTATGTACGAGTCAGTCATGTGCTTCGAAAATGCGTCTACTACGCTGGGCCTCATGGCATGCACACTTCTCAGCATTAAGTGGAGGTCTATTGCATATTCTTCGATGTCATCGCTGTAGCCAGCAAGCCCGAAGTCTATAACAACGAGGCCCTTCTTGCTCAATATGACGTTTGCGAGCGTGAAGTCTCCATGGTATATTCCAAGGCTGTGCATTTTAGCAGCGAATTCTCCTAAGTAGTCAGCAGCCTTTACTACCTCCTCGCTGCTAAGACTGTCTATGATATCTGAAAGCCTCTCTCCCTCGACGTACTCTAAGACTATAACTCCGTGTTCTTCGTCGACTATAATGGGAGCTGGTACACTGAGCCCAGCGTTGTAGAGCTCCGATAAGATCTTTGCTTCAATCTTCGTCCTAGTAGTTATGAAGAGCCGGTTAAATTCCGGTGTTCTATAGGGCTTAGCGACTCTCTTCTTCACAACGACCTTCACGCCGGCGAGCTCTGAGAGATAGATCTCCGCTTCAGCACCTCTCGAAATCAAGACTGCTACTTGTTTGCTAGCCACGGATAAACCTCCTCATCAAGCCTAAACCTCTGCTTAACGATCACTTCTTCAGGTCTAGCCGTTTTTCCATGTAAGAAGCCAAGTAGGCCTGTGTAAGCTATCATTAAGCCGTTATCACCTGCAACTTCGGGTGGAGTTCCATAGTAAGCGACATTGTAGAACTTGGCAATGCTTTCAAACTTGCTTCTCAGTAGTTCGTTTGACGCAACACCACCAACCAGCAGAATCTCCCCCTTACCAGTCAGCATCAGCGTTCGCTCAGTAACTTCTACTAGCATGTTAAACGCGACTTCTCTCAGGCTCTTGCACACATTGCCCAGGAGCTTCTTACTTCCTGACGCCTTTCTGGCCTCTCTAATAGCAGCTGTTAAAAGCCCTGAGTAGCTTAAGTCGCAGCCCTTAACCGTGTAGGGTAGTGGTATGTAGGAATCTCCCCACTCGGCGCATATGTCGACTGCGTGCTTGCCCTGGATAACGTATGGAGGCGCTATTCCTGCTTCTCTCGCAAAGGTGTCTAAGAGATTGCCAAGTGGTATGTCCAGCGTCTCGCCCACTACTCTGTACCTACTTAGCTTCTCGACTACAATCATAGTGTTTCCTCCGGAGACGTAAACGATGACGGGATCTTGGAAGCCGCTCACCAGCTTGCCAATTTCAATGTGTGCAACTGCGTGGTTAACCGGAACAAGAGGCTTTTCGTAGTATGTAGCCAAGAATCTAGCTAGGCCGGCACCGACTCTCAGACAGGGGCCCAGACCGGGTCCTATAGCAACGGCTATCGCATCGACCTCTCCAAGCGTTAAGCCAGCCTCTTCTAGTGCTTTCTTCAGAACGCTGCTAGCTACGTTGACGTGGTGTGTAAAGGACTCTCTTGGGTGTATACCACCTTTCTCGGGTTTGTACTGGCTCAAGACGTTAGATAAAGGCGTGACGTAGCCGTTGTGGTACTCGACTATGCCTACTCCAAAAGTGTGGCTAGTAGATTCTATTCCGAGAACCACTACTCGCTTATCTATTGATGGCACGCGAACTAGTACTTTAAAGCTCTTACCGAGGAGCATTACAAGACGCCGGTAAAAAGCCGTTACTTAACGTACTCAACGTAGCTGCACTTGCCGCAGTGCCACCTAGGTGCTGGTTGTTTGTGGAAAGCCATGAAAGAGCCACATCTAGGGCACTTCTTGTTCTTCCTCTTAATAGTCCAGGTGTTGTAGTCAACTTCGTACAGCTTATGCACGTAGGGCACGAGCTTCACCCACTAGCTGCTTGTGAAAACCTGCTCAGCGATTCCTCATCTCTCTTGACGATGTATTCGGGTTCGAACTTCCTTGCCCTCTCGGTATTGTCGTAAACGTGTGCTTCAATAAAGCTCACAGGCAAGCCGTGCTCTGTGTGGATTTTTCTTATAAAAACTAGCTCTGGTTCCTTGTTGTAGATTCTTGCGAGTTCCTGCTTTATTAAGGCTCTAGCCGGCGTTCCCTCGCCTAAGTGGCTTAATTTCAGCAACACTTCAATTCTGCCAATTAGCGCGTTGTACTTTTCTTCAACAATCTCTGCATCATACTTGTTTGCGAGCTTTACATACTTACTCACTGCGAGCACCTAGCTGAGTCGAACCTGTACCACAGCGGGTTTCAGTATTTTCAGTACTTTTATAGCTTTATTTAAATCAGGCTTCATTAGCACGGCGCCAACGTCGGGCTGTCCATATAGAATGCTCTCTGCACCAGTAACTGCAAAGGCCAAGACTAAGAGGTCTTCCTCGCCAACGACGCACAAGTCGCCTGCTCTGCTCTTGGCGAGCGTTAGGCTGTTTAAACTGAGACACCCACGTGGATTTACGACGTTAATGCACTTAGAAACGCGCCTCTCCAAGCCAAGTGTTCTCTTGGTCTTATAGTCGAATACCCTGATTTTCGCTACATGCCTCTCTGAAACAACGTCTCCGACAGCCACGTCTACCTCAAGCCCTGCTAAGTAGCCTCTGCTCGGGTGAACTATTAGCAAGTCCTGCGGATACGCGAGGTCCCCTCTATGTGCTTCAGCTAGGCAGAGAGCAGGTATTCTCATCCATCTACTCAACTCTCACAGCGAACCTGCCTCTGCGGTTAAGCTCCAAGAGCTTAGCGACCTCAGACTTTTCTGGGTCTATTACTATGGCCACGCCGCTCCATTCGTCAGAGAAGTCTTTCGATCCGCAGACAGGGCACACTTCAGCATCTTTGCTAACCAGTGACCTGCAGGATCTGCATGCCTTAAAGGGCTTTGACTTTTCACGCTTGCTCAAGAATATCAACCCCTGCTCTTTCTAACCCACTCGAGCTTTCCTAGGCCAGGTTGCCTCATAGTCATGTTTATCCTGATGCCCTTACCTGGAAGCAGCCCCAACGCATAAACTCTAGCTCTCACCACGTCTTCTCTATTAACATACCTCTTGCTTTCTTCGAGTAGTAGGGAGCCTCTCGCGGGATCAAAGGTTGTTCTCTCATCTGCTACTTGGTTTATGTGTATGAAGCCGTCAATAGGCCCTAAATTCACGTAAAGACCGCTCCTAGTTACTGAGACTACCTCTCCCTCTACTACTTCTTTGATAAAGGGCATGAAAGCGATGGCTGTAAATAGTACTTTATGATATGGTGCGCCATCTCCTGGAATAAGGATTCCCATGGGGTCTACGTCTACTTCTACTACTGATATTATGATTCCGTATTGTACATGCCCTCGCTCCTTCTCAACGCTGATAATCACGCCTTCGTACTTTTTTCTGAGCTCTTCTAGCGCGACTTCTTCTAGCGGCCTGTTGAACTTAGAAGGCGGAATTCTTACACTGTCTCTAACGCGTAATAGCACGTACACGTTTTTCACCAGCTATAATCAGCTTTCAAGGCTTTGCACTACGAGGCTAGTAAGACCAAGAACTACTTAAAATACCCTTCAACTACTACTCTCCTTGACTCTTCCCTAAAATAAGCTTCTGGTATTCCAAGTCTTCGAAGTTTAGATCTCAGCTCTCGGTCGTTTGTTGCTACTATGGCCTTGTTTTCAAGCGCGTACTTTATTATTAAGTCATCAACGCTTGTAGAGCTCTCATCCCCGTAGTCTACTACTTCGCAGAATACTTCTACCAGTTTAAGCGCAAATAGAGCCTTTCTTCTGACTTGAGGAGGTCCCGTTGTGGCTATTTTTACTAGCTCGTTGTAGACAGGCCTCAAAATCAGGTACCTGGGCTTTGAGGCTAGTTGCTCTTCAATGTGCTCAAAAACTCTTATACCATTGGCGGCCAACATGAGCATGTTTGCATCTAACAGCACGAGTGGCGCCCGGCTACTGCTACTAGTAGATGTTTTCGACAAAACCCCACCCAGCAAGCCTCCAACGGGCTAGGACCCTTCTTCCAATAGCCACTCTAATGCCCTTCCAAGCGACAACAGGCTCTGAAAGCTCTACTTCGAGAACACCCTTCTTCACGGCTTTGACAGTGGCGGTTCTCGTTGCTGGGCCAACAACTACGATTATCTTCTCGCCAGGCTTTATTGGCTGCAGTTTTACTTCTTGCTGGGTTTTTAGTCCAACGACTCTCTCGAAAACGTGGTACGAAATTTCAAGGTGCATCGTCACAGGTAGTTTTTCGCCGGGCCTTGTCACAATGGATCCAACTAACCTATCAGCCTTAGTCAGTGATGGGTCTAGACCCGTTCTAATAGCTACGAGACCACCGGGTCTCGCTTCTTCCGATGCCACGTCACCGTATCTTATTTCTTCAATAGTAGTTGTTAATGGCACGTACTCGTACTCTTGTACTTTTCTACTAGTTTCCTTCGGAACCTTAATGCCCGGCAATACAGCGATTTCTTCTCCGAGCCTAAGCCTTCCTTGAAGTAATGCTCCGCCGAGTACGCCGCCTTGAACGTTCTTGTAGGTTGTTCCTGGTCTGTTAATGTCGAAGCTCCTGACGACGTACATGAGTGGAGGCTTGGAGAGGTCTCTCTCGGGAACCGGAATAGTCTCGTATATTGCCTGCACGAGGACGTCTATGTTTGTTTTGTGAAGAGCGCTCACGGGTATTATTGGAGCGTTTTCGGCTACTGTTCCCTTGAGGAAGTTCTTTATTTCCTCGTAGTTTTTAAGAGCCCTTTCCTTAGACACGGCGTCAATTTTGTTTTGTACTACAATAATGTGCTTTACGCCGAGTATCTGCAGCGCCATTAAGTGCTCAATGGTTTGAGGCTGTGGACACGGCTCTGTCGCGGAAATGACTAATATAGCGCCGTCAATAATCATGGCACCGCTGAGCATGGTGGTCATGTACGCCTCGTGACCGGGCGCATCTACGTAGCTAACTCTCCTGAGGATTTGGGCCTCGCTTCCATCGGGACATGTAGTCTCAGTCGTGTAGGCTTCAGGGGGTTCAAAGCCGTTACAAAAAGCAAGGTTACCGTCTGCATAGCCTAGGAATATGGTCATGCCACGCTCTACTTCCTTGCTGTGCCTAGCGGTCCATATACCAGTTAAGGCCTGTACGAGCGTTGTCTTACCATGGTCGACGTGCCCAACAACACCGATGCTGACTTCGGGTAGTAGGGGTTTTTTAGAGCTCAAGAAATCACCTTAGTTCGTGTAACTCCTAGCCATACTTTATTTTAGTGTTTATTTGGACTATGTCTGGAGCTATAGTATTTCCTCTTACCGTCTTTCTCCTCCTCTCGCCCCTCTCTCTTGGGTGGAAGCCGGGCGGTCCTGAGAGGAGAACTCCTTTTTTAACAGGCCCCGGGATATCTGGCCTCATTGGAAAGCCACTGATATCGCTGCCCCCTGTAATAACGAGCTTGTAGCCTTTTAGACCCACGAGGCTTCCATCAATTTCGTCTCCTATCTTAAGCCCTAGTAGAGCTTGCGTTCTAGCATCATTGACTCTTATTTGCCAAGCCGGCGACCTGAAGACTTCTCCTCCAAGTTCTTGAGCTCCGGTGAGGTCTATCAACTTTGCAAGACTGACTTTTACTACACCATCTGGAGTAGAGTCGTCGATCTTTACTCTAGCTGTTATTTTAACTTTGTCACCAGTATCAGGTCTCCTCATTCTAATTGATACAACGTTGTGTACCGCTTCAAGCTCGTTGAACGTCTTGGAGTTCATTACTGCTACTGGGAGCTCAAGCTGCTCCTTCATTTCGTTAGTAAAGGGTAGTTCGGGATCCCCAACTACTTTAACCTTTAGTACTTTACTCTTTTTGTACGCTTCTGGATCGCTTATGACTATTTTAAAGTCAGGCATACGTGCACCACCAGTTGCCCGGTGGCCTTGAAGACCAATTAATTAACTGGTTTAAATATACCGCTAGCAAGGGTGCTTATGGAAGCTTCAAATACTGCTAATGCGAGAATTAGGCAGCCCATCGTAGTAGTGCTAGGGCACGTTGATCATGGGAAAACCACGCTGCTCGACAAAATTAGGGGCACAGCCGTCGCGAAGAAGGAGCCTGGTGAAATAACTCAGCACATCGGTGCAAGCGTGGTACCAGCAAGCGTTCTTGAGAAGCTATCAGAGCCCCTTAGAAAGCTGTTTCCCAAGCTCAAAATAGAAATCCCCGGTCTGTTGTTCATCGACACCCCCGGTCACGAACTCTTCGCAAGCCTGAGAAGGCGCGGTGGAAGTGTAGCAGACATTGCAATACTTGTAATAGATATCATGGAGGGCGTAAAGCCCCAAACAAGAGAAGCAATAATGCTACTCAAAGAGAGAAGAGTCCCATTTGTCGTCGCCGCAAACAAAATAGACAAGATTGAAGGCTGGATTCCCGTCTTCGACGCCCCCTTCCTCGAGTCTATTAAGAAGCAAAGCCCACGCACGATCAGCCGCTTAGAGGAGAGAGTATATGCGCTCGTAGGGTCGCTCTACGAATTTGGGTATCAAGCCGAGAGATTTGATAGAGTGAGAGACTTCAGGACGACAGTCGCAATAGTCCCAGTATCTGCTAAAACGGGTGAGGGCGTATCCGAGTTACTCGCATTAATAGCCGGCTTAGCACAGCAGTTTATGAGAAAGAGGCTCGTTACCAGCGATGAGCCCGCTAAGGGAGTAGTACTAGAAGTCAAAGAAGAGCCCGGCCTAGGCACTACTATTGATGTAATAATCTATGATGGCGTCGTCAGAAAGAACGACACCATAATAGTAGCAGCCAGAGATAGATACGTAGTGACACACGTAAGAGCACTCTTACTGCCACGACCGCTTCAAGACATGAGAATGCATGAAGGCAGGTTCATGCAAGTCGAGGAAGTGGCTGCTGCAGCAGGCGTTAAAATAGTCGCGCCAAACCTCGAGGAGGTTGTTGCCGGGTCGCCGCTTTACGTGGTTCCGCCGGGTGCGGATGTCGCAGCATATGGAAAGTCTCTGCTGGAAGAAGTCGAGTCCATTAGAGTAAAGTCTGAGTCTGAGGGCGTAGTTGTTAAAGCAGATACTCTGGGCTCCTTGGAGGCCCTGGTAGAGGCATTGAAGAGAGAAGGCATTCCGATAAGGCTTGCAGACGTAGGTCACGTAACAAAGAACGATGTGATTGAGGCAGCGGTAATTAGGAAGTCAAAGCCGGAGTACGGAGTAATACTAGCCTTTAACGTCAAAGTCTTGAAAGAAGCAGAAGAGCTTGCTGCAAAGGAGGGCACAACGATCTTTGTTAACAACGTAATTTACAAGCTACTCGAGGACTTTCTCAAGTGGCTGAAGGAGTATAAAGAGCTTGAAAAGAAGAAAGAACTGGAGTCCCTAGTCCGCCCGGGTAAAATAAGGATCTTACCGGGCTACGTCTTCAGGAGAAGCGATCCTGCAATAGTGGGTGTGGAGGTAATTGAGGGGACAATTAAGCCAGGCTATCCACTAATGAGAGATGATGGCATTCAACTAGGAAGCATAATGCAGATAAGGGATAGGGACAAGGCGCTTAACGAGGCGGTGAAGGGGCAGAGAGTGGCTATAAGTATTAAGGGTAAGGTCTTGATCGGCAGGCAAGTAGATGAAGGCGATGTGCTGTATACCGATGTACCAGGAGATCACGTCGTTGCATGGCTCACTAAATACGTTAATGAGCTGAGAGAAGACGAGAAGGCGGTCTTGAGGGAAATTATCAGCATTAAAAGGAAGACGGACCCCTTCTATGGCTTCGTACAAGTCTCTGCCCAGAGGAGTAGCTAGGCGTGAAGCTACTTTGTTTGCTGGCCGTATTTTGCAGTCCACTTGAGCTTCCTAGGATCCCTACCCATTTGATAGCTCTTAAAGCATTTCCTACTACAAAACCACAGTATAGTCCCATCATTTAAGACGTACATTAGCCCTGTTCCAGGCTCGAGCTGGTTTCCACAAAACGTGCACACGGCTCTTCTAGGCATGGCAGCTCCCGGGGCCCTTAGATTGCTTAAAAAGCCTTAAAAGCGTTTTAGCAACAATTAGGTGCTCTGACTGGTGGTTGAAGTTGAGCGAAGAAGCCAAGAAAGTACAGAGAGTAGTGTACGAGATTCCAAAGGTAAATATCATAGAAGAAATAGGGTATCCAGCAGAAGTTGTGCAAATAATTGGGCGCACTGGAGTTACTGGCGAAATAACTCAAGTCAGAGTCAGAATACTAGAGGGAAGAGACAAGGGCAGAGTCATAACTAGAAATGTTAAGGGGCCTGTTAGAATAGGCGACATAGTCATCTTGAGGGAGACGGAGAGAGAAGCAAGGAGGTTAACGGCACGCTAACTCCTCAGCTTAGTTTCTAGAGAGAAGAGCGGTATCCTACTTTTATAAGATTGCACGGAACCCCCAGTTATGAATGAGCTCAAAACCCGTGCCTTAAAAAAATCCTCCTAGAGAAAAGCCGGCTTCATAGGATTTGTGATATTGTTATACTAGAGCGCGCTATACGCCGCTCTTTGCTCTAATTTCTTGGACGGCCTTTATTACCTCGTTCATGAAGTCTTTTGCTCCACCAGGGTCTATTACGGCTACTGAAGCAGCAGCAACTTCGATGCCGGCGGCTTCTCCAAGCCTCTTCTTGCTCGGCACATACGTGTAGGGGATCTTCTTTTCATCACATAGTATGGGTAGGTGGGCAACTATTTCTGGTGGGTCGACGTCTACTGCTATTACGACTAGTTTTGCTTGCCCACGCTCAACGGCTTTAGTCGTTTCATTAGTGCCCTTCTTTATTTTGCCACCGGTTTCTCTCGCTTTTTTAACAACTTCGTATGTTTTTTCTGCAAGCTCTGAAGGGACTTCAAACCTAACGTGTACAGGCTTAGACATGCGTCATCCTCCTCCCGAGCAGTCGTCCTCCTTACTAAACAGAGAGCACTGCTTATATACTTTCACACTCTAGTGCTTACTCGTGTGCAAATACTAAAACTACTTCGCCGGGGGGCTCTATTTTATCAACTCTCGCAAACCCCACTCTGTATAGCTGTATAATTGCATCTACTTTTTCACCAAGTATCCTGCGCTCAGCATACAAGGTCTTTTCACGCAGTTCAAGCCCCTCGGGCACGTAAAGTCTAGCCCTGACAGCCTCGCTGGAGCGAACCCACTGTATTATTTGTGCATCGAGCTTCTTGGCTTCTTCTTGTGACAAGCTGTGGAGACTTGCCACGTACACAGGCCTACCGTCTCGCTCGGTTAAGCCGGATATCACGAAGTTCCCGAGCCCCATTAGCCTGAATATAGAGTTTCTCGAGGCTTCAAAGTCCCTTTTTGCAATATAGACAACTGAGCCATCTTCTACAGTGTACTTGTAGTACTCCCTTCTAGACGGGTGAATGGGTATTTGAGCTTCCACAGGCTTCTTTAAGCCGCTCAGTAAGAGTGGTACAGGGTCTTCGACTGCCATGTACCTATTTGCCATGGGGTCTACCTTGGCTCTGTTGATAGCGTAGAGGTTTGCTAGGCTTATCTTCGCATCAACGGGCTTGACTCCAACAGTCTTTATGAGCTCCCAAATGGTTTCTCTGAGAATCCCCCTCTTTTTGAGTCCTTGTATAGTGCCGAGTCTAGGGTCAGAGTACGAGGAGAGCCCCTTCTCCAAAATGAGCTTTTTCATTTTCGACTTGCTTAGAATTACGCCTTCGAGTGACAGCCTTCCAAAGTGTATCGTCTCTGGGTACTTCCAGCCCATGTGGTCGTAGAGGTATTTTTGCTTAACAGTATTGGTCACATGCTCTTTTGCTCGCAGAATGTGCGTAACGCCCATTAAGTAGTCATCAACGGCCGCGGCGAAGTTGTATGTGGGCCAAACCACATACTTCTCTCCCGTTACCGGGTGAGGCGTCTTGCTAGTGTCGATTACTCTAAAGGCAACCCAGTCTCTCACACTTAAGTCGGGGTGTTGCAGATCTGTTTTTACTCTAACTACGGCCTCGCCCTCGCTGTAGGCGCCTTCAAGCATTTTGTCAAACTCCTCGAGCTGCTCCTCCACGGGCTTATCTCTGTGAGGACAGGCCTTTCCGGCATTTCTATACTTCTTGAACTCTGTGTTGCTGCATAGATCTACGTAAGCACCCCCACGCTTTATGAGTTCTTTTGCGACACTGTAGAACAGCGGTAGTCTGAGGCTTTGAATGTACTCCTCGTCCCACTCAATGCCGAGCCACTTTAGGTCTCTTCTAATAGATTCGTAGGCATCGGGATAGGGCGCTTTAATCCTGGGGTCTGTGTCTTCGAAGCGCAGTATCATCTTGCCTCTATATGCCTTAGCATACCAGTAGCTTAGTAGTGCGGGACGCGCGTTGCCCAGGTGGAGTGAAAAATCTGGGTTGGGAGCAAGCCTGGTTACTACTTTGCCCTCGATCGCGCCTGGTAGTTGTGGAAGCTCCTTCTTGTACTCGGCGGCTTTCTCTTCAAGCGCCTCGGGCCAGTTCGCCCTTACCGTCTTCAGCTGCTCTTCTAGTGGCAGTTTATTGACTTCTTCCACAACGCTCTTAATTGCGTCAATATAATTGCGGAGCTCTTTTCTCACTTCTGGGAGCTCAGCAGCTATTTTCGAAACCACGGCCCTCAAATCGGCTCTTCCACCGTGCTTTACGGCGTTAATTAGTGCGTGCTTGTAGGCTGCTTCACGAAGCCTTTCTAACAGAGACTTCTCTGAGCTCACTAGGCACCACCACAACCAGGGCTTTTCTCGGGGTTTCCCACGGCATGTCCACTACGAAGACAACACTCCCAGTACATAGAGACGTAACGCTTCTCACTTCTAACTTGCCCGTTACAATGTAGGCAATTTTATTGCCTTTTTTCACTCTACTGCCTTCTGACACCAGAAAGTAGAGATGGTCTCCGCTTATTTCTTGAAGACACAATGGGGTGTCCTTCTCAATTAAATAGCCGCGAGGAGGCTTCTCCGGCTCTTCGAAGGCCATTAATATCGAGGCTTTAGTCTTCGCCTCGACAAGGTCTACGTAGTCGATTACGCGCTCGTAAGGCACAAGCCCGAACATCTTCTCACATTCTTGCCCAGCGCCCCGCACTATAATGTACTTTCCATCTACGAGGCAAGCCTTCTTCTCGCTTAAAACACCCTCAATATAGATGAATGGAAATGCGTATTCACTAGTCGGCACTTAGACACCTCTTCTTCAAGTAGGTTGCAACGTCTATACCCCTCATAGTCAAGTAACTGACTACCAGTGGGCCCAGGACTACTGGTTTTTCGCAGAGCTCTCTAAGACTGCGCGTGCCTGTGAGAAACATTGCTGTTTTGAGCTCTCTGATATACTGCTCCAGGTACTTAAATGCGCCTTCAAGCCCGGCGTCCACAAGCGCCTTTAAGAGAGGTCTTGCAAAGCCCACCATGGAGGCTCCAATAGCGAGCATTTTTGCTGCTTTAAAGCCATCCCACACACCACCGCTTGCAATAACCTTGGAGTTGGGGCATGCCGCTTTAACTTCTATTAGTGATAGAGGCGTTGGAATGCCCCACCACTCTTCGTGGAGCTTAGACCCAAGTACGTGGTTTGGTGAGCCTTCGTGGCATCTCAGGGCTTCAATCATCACCCAGCTAGTGCCACAAGCCCCCGCTACATCGAAAATCCTAAGACCATGCTTGCAGAAGAGGCTTGCAACTTCTAGTGACAAGCCATTACCGACTTCTTTGACAATTATGGGTTTTCTAAGGCTCTTCGACACTTCAACTACTTTCTCAACGAGCGAGGTACTGAAGTCTCTGTCGCCTTCGGGCTGAATTATTTCTTGCGCCGGGTTCAAGTGAACAGCCAGCGCATCTGCTTCTATTAGCTCGACAGCCCTTATAATGTCGTTTATGTCGAACTCGGCTAGCTGGGCTACTCCAATGTTTCCAATTACAGGCACTTCGCGTGCAATGTCCCTGACAACTCTATAAGTTGCAATAATCTCGGGATCGAACTTAGAAGCAATAATGGGTCTCTGACTTCCTACACCAATAGCTACACGGTATTTGCTGGCAACCAGCGCTAAGCTCTCGTTTATCTTCTTGGCTAGCCGAGTACCCCCCGTCATTGCCTCTATTACAATTGGTGCCGACAACTCGTAGCCTAGGAAAGACGTGGACAGGTCCACGTCCTCGTATCTGAGCCCTGGGAGTGCTTGGTGAATGAGCACTATCTGGGAAAACAGCTCTCTGCATTTATTTTCAAAAGTCACATCGCTTCTCAAGCTAAGGTGAATGTGCTCGTTTTTTCTACTTTCATGACTCAATAGTCAGGCACCTAGTTTTCGAGAACTGCTCAGCGCAAAAACTTTATACTAGCATACCCTACAACGGCAGCCCTGCCTCCTTCGACATCTCCGCTAGTGGCGTATTTTAGTAGTACGGCTTTTCCTCCAAGAGACTTCGTGACTTCCATTAGTGTCATTATTCCGCCCGGTCCGCATATGCTAATATTCTCGCTTAGCATAACGTTGTAGAAGCCCTCGGTGTCGAGCTCGAGTACTTTTCTTATGGCGTCCATGTCCTTCTTCGCAGTCACGTCGTGGGGCTCGTAGTGGTTGAAATCGCTACTGGCGATTACATACGCCC
>JAGDWH010000018.1 GCA_023269765.1 Desulfurococcaceae archaeon | reverse complement strand
TTTACGGAATCGTCCTTGACAAGGAAGTAGTTCACCCGGGTATGCCGAGGAGAGTTGAAAAAGCCAAAATAGCACTCCTAGACGCCCCATTAGAAATAGAAAAACCCGAAATTGACGCCGAAATAAGAATTAGCGACCCCTCGCAACTCAAAGCATTCTTGCAACAAGAAGAAGAAATCCTCTCTAAGCTAGTAGAAAAGCTCTCTGAAGTTGGAGCAAATGTCGTTATAACTCAGAAGGGCATTGACGAGGTCGCTCAGCACTTCCTCGCTAAGAAGGGCATTTTGGCTGTTAGGAGAGTCAAGAGAAGCGACTTAGAGAAGCTCGAAAGAGCCACCGGTGGGAGGATAGTAAGTAATATCGACGACTTAAAGCCCGAAGACTTAGGCTACGCCGAGCTCGTGGAAGAGAGGAAAGTCGGAGAAGATAAGATGGTATTTGTCGAGGGCTGCAAGAACCCGAGATCCGTCAGTATTGTGATAAGAGGAGGTCTTGAGAGGCTCGTAGACGAGGCCGAGAGGAGTTTCAGAGACGCCCTCTCAGCAGTTGCAGACGCCATGAGAGATGGAAAGATCGTGAGCGGTGGCGGCGCAGTTGAAATGGAGCTTGCAAAGCACTTAAGGAAATTTGCAGTCAGAGTTGGTGGCAAGGAGCAACTCGCGGTTGAAGCATTTGCAAAAGCACTAGAAGGACTAGTAGTTGCAATGATAGAAAACGCGGGCCTGGATCCCGTTGACATGATAATGAAGCTGAGAGCAGCTCATGAAAGAGACGGTGGAGAACACATAGGTATAGACCTAGATACAGGTAACCTAGTTAACATGTACGAGATAGGCGTAATAGAACCTGTGAGTGTAATAGCGAACGCCATAAAAGCAGGTACAGAGGCAGCAACTATAGTACTAAGAATAGACGACATCATTGCTGCCAGCAAACTTGAAAAGAAAGAAGAAGCTGGCAAGAAGCCCGAAGAGAAGAAGGAAAAGGAAGAAGAGTAATCAAGAAGAGCGATTACTCGACTTTAATTAAAACAGATTTTTTAAGAGTGGGCGTCGAGTAAACAGCTTCTCCAGGCTCTAAATAGGGAATGACAGATAAAATCGAGTTCTCTAGGTAAAGCGATTCTTCAACTACGTCTATATCGGCCTTTGACTTTAGCGCATGAATTATCTTGGTGTTCGTATTCGTTAGCACATCATCAGCTAAGCTCGAGATCGACTGCGACACGACAACAATACCGATATTAAACTTTCTCACTTCCCTGAGCATATCGCAAATGGGCTTAACAGCCTGATTTCTAGATAGGAAGTTTTGCGCCTCTTCTATAATTACTAAAAGCGGAGTACCTAACGCCACCGCAGCATCAACCATCTTCTTGATGAAAAACGCCGAGTAAAGCTTCCTAACGCTCAAGTCTCGAATCCTACTTACGTCAACTATGAGCAAATTGGGGACATGTGCCTTGAAAAACGCGTTTTGAAAGTTCTCGTTGGACAAATCGTACAGCTTAAAAAGCCTCTTATAGTTCTTTCTAGCAAGTGGACTGAGCTTTCTATGAAGTGACAGCTTTGTCTCACGCATCCAGCTAGACTCCTCTGGGTAAGCTTCCAAGTAATCTAGGAAGGTTTCAATAGAGCCTAATTTTGCCAAGTCAACTCTCTTCAGGACTTTCTCAAGCAGGTATTCTTGTGGTGGTGTAAGCTCTAATACGCCCGACACTATAGACAGCTCACTTGGATCACCAGTAAAGAAGTCCAGAGGATGATCGAATGGATCGACTAAATAGTAGTTTTCTGCGAGTCGCGAATGCTCACCGTGCCAATCAACTACGACGACACGCATACCCAGCTCTGAGGAGACGCGTTTTGCTATCGTAGAAGCCGTGTAAGACTTACCGGAACCGGTTGTCCCAGATATCAAGACGTGCCTATAAAGAGAGCTTTTGAAGAGCTTTGCAGGGTACTCCGGGACGCTACCTATAGTATGCCCTATGACAATGTAGGCATCGTTCTCTGGAAAAACCTCTATTGGCACCTCCAATGCAGGGTATCTTACTTTATACTCGAAACTAAGTGGTGCAGGAAAGCCGCAGGACTTTCTCCTCATAAAAAATTCTTAATATGTAGCGCTATTGAAGATAGAAGGCCTGCTTTGGGCACTTCAACATCTATAGACTTGAAGTTTGTACGAATAAGCGTAGTGAGCAGATTTACCTCGTCGAGAACTTTTCCTCTGTCGCCTCTTATTAGAATTAAGCCCTTAACATCTCCTCTGCTGACCTTCGTAACACTTATATACTCTACATCTTTATTCAGTTGGGACCTCGTCTTAATAATCTCGCCAAGTTTTTTGAGCTCTCTTTCTACTTCTTCTTCGCTTTCTGCAACATACTTATAGAGCTTAAGCACTGCTTCAAAGCTCTCCATGGACGCCCCTGAGTTAAAGTGGCATTTTTAAGAGGATCTAAAGTGCAAGTTATTTAAGCTATAGTAGAGTGAGTGCCCCGAAACAAACCCATAGCGACTACTTTTAATCAAATGAAGCGCCAACGTAGAGGCGATCCATTACATTATATGCTAAGGGGTTTGAGCTTTTTACCACTACAAGTAGACCATGCAACGATATGACTACCCTGTAAACATCGTTCAGCTTTGTATTTGAGATAACATATCCATGTCCGCAGAAGTAGTACTCAAGGCACTTTTCTCTGCTTGTCGATATACTGATTTCCATTAAAGAACCCTTCTTGGGCGGTTTAACGAGTTCTTCGTGCATTTCCATCTCGATATTGTAGTCACCGCAACTGCCAATAATTCTGAACACGCTTGGAACTCTCAATAAAACAATGTCATTAACTGTGCATTTCAGCTCCATTTCGAGCACCAGGTGGCAAGACCATATTAAAAAAGAATTGAGGCTTATAAAAATGTGGGTGGGTACATGGCAGTAGTAGAAGCTTCGAGGAGGTTTATAAACGAGCTTGCCATTTTACTAGACAAGAAGATAAGAGTAGTACTGGACTCTGGCAAGTACTACGAAGGAGTTTTAGCCGGTTTTGATCATCCCTCACTAAACCTGCTCTTGAAGAACGTTGTAGACTCGGCGGGCTCAAAGTATTCGAAGATAGTCATTAAGGGCGAAAAAATATCTGAGATTATTGCAATAGAAGAGCCCCTGTTTGATCCAGAGGAGTTTAAAGAGCTCTTGCTCAAGGAGCTCAGAATACCGGAGCACGCAATTAGAGTAGTACCAGATGCGAGAGCCGTAGAAGTCCTTGGTAGGTATAGAGTGAGTGAAGAAGGAGTAATGGGCTCGGGACCCATGGCAGAGACTCTCTACAGCCTATTTAAAAAGTACATGGAGCAGAAGAAAAAGACCATGTAGGGACTATGTTTGGCTTTCGAAGCGAAGAGAACAGACTTAGCTGGTAGAATAGGAAGACTAGTAACAAATCACGGCGTGCTTGAAACGCCATACTTATTTCCAGTTGTAGATCCAGCGCGCCAAGTCCCCAACCTCAGTAAGCTAGAAGAATTAGGCTTTAACGGCATCATAACAAACGCCTACCTATTCTACAAGAGGAACTTAGGCCAAGTAAGAAGTATTCATGCGGAACTAGACTGGAAGAAGGTTATAATGACCGATTCTGGCGGTTACCAGATACTAGTCTATGGTGGTGTCGAAGTAGATAACAAGACAATTGTTCAGTATGAGAAGGAAATAGGATCTGATATAGCTGTAATACTCGACGTACCAACTGGTTCTAAAATGACTCGCGACGAAGCCGAGAGAGCTGTTTATGAAACCTACAAGCGCGGGCTCGAAGCACTACCACTAATAGAGGATGCTAAGCAATTATGGGTCTACCCTATACAGGGAGCTCCATACCTAGAACTCGTTGCTAGGTCTGCCATACTAGCGAGGAAGCTGCCTTATGACATATATGCCGTAGGCTCACCAACAGTTATGCTGGAGAAATACGAGTATTCGAAACTCGTTGAAATAGTTGCAATAGCTAAAATGCATCTGCCACCTGGCAGGCCGCTTCACGTTTTCGGAGTCGGCCATCCAATGGTAATACCGTTCTTAGTTGCGATTGGAGGAGACCTGTTTGACTCGGCGAGCTACATACTGTATGCCAGAGATGGGAGGTACATGACAGAAGCCGGAACAAGAAACATCAGGGAAATGTCGTACTTTCCCTGCAGTTGTCCAGTGTGTTCAAAATATACCCCACAAGAGCTACTTGAAATGCCTGATAATAAAAGAACAGAGCTACTGGCCCTTCACAATCTCTACGTATTAGCTAAGGAGATTAGAACAGTAAAGCAGCACATTAGAGAAGGCCGTTTATGGGAGCTTTTAGAGTACAGGTCTAGGAGTCACCCAGCACTATTTGAGGCATTTAATAAGCTTAAAAAATACTACAGACTACTAGCAAAATACTCGCCGTTAACAAATCCAGGAGGGCGAGCGGTATTTATATATCCCAATACACACCTCTATAACCCGAGATTGCGGGTAAATATTGAGAGAGCAGAAAAAACAGCACTTAGGGACTTAAAAGACAAAATCGTGGTCATTATTCCTGCCTATAGAAAACCATACAACAAGCAAGAAGAATACATAAAAGCATCTACAAAAGCAGCTGGTAGTGAAGTAAAAGTGCTTATTATTCATCCACAGCTAGGGCTTCTGACGGCAGGGACTTCCTCAACATATCCCTTTTATCAGCACGAAGGCAGGATATGGAAAGAATCCATGGATCCACAGCGCCTCGCAGCCTTAATTGAGAAAGTCGCGAAACGCAAACCCCGATTAGTTATCCTTGTTAAGGCGGCCTGGTTAAGCAATAAAGTAGCGGGCAGGGTAAGCGAAGTACTTAAATCGCGCGGAGTTGAGACCGTCATATGTAAGTTAGACGAGATTTCTTCTCTCCTTCCTCGCTGAGCCTCTTCAGCCTATCAAACTCTTCTTCGATGGCTTCAATTATCGCGGCTTCCTCAATCAGCTTTTGAACACTAATGTCTACACCCAGGATTTGCGAGATTATGCCTACAGCCACGGCACTGGCCTTCGGGTCAGGTCTATAGGGTTCTGCAAAAGGAAGTAGTACTACTCCTTTGAGGTTATATGCTTTCATGAACATTATTGTTAACGCTAGGGGGCCTATTACGTGCCTCTCTTCGAGGAGCTTAGCGTTACTTAATGTTATTGTTGTGTCGTTTATTGGTATCCAGCGGTAGGTCTCGTTTGGGTCTTCTTTGAGATCGGCGCTTAAACCACCAATTAAAATGACCTCTTTCACACCCACGCCTTTAGCCCATTTAGCTAAGAACTCTGCGTAGTCTGTTCTTTCCCTCTCATGAGGCGTCTGGTTGTGCAGAATCACAATGAGCTTGTTTGCACCAGCTATTCCAGCATATATTTCAAAGGGAAACACTATGTCTAGGTCTCGTGCGTAGAGAGTTGCCTCGGGCATGTAACGTGTTTTTATAAAGCCTATTTTCGAGAGTTTTAGTTCTTTTACAAGATGTCTTGTTGCTAAGTAGCCAACGAGCCCAAATCCCTGATAGCCGGTTATGAGAATAGAGTCTTTGAGCTCAGACTCTTCTAAGCCCCGTAGTGGGACAAACTTTATTGCCACAGCTTAGCACCCTCGGGGTTGTCTGAGCTTATGAGGGCTTATTATGTGGTAAAACTCGCGCGTATAGAAGTCGCCAAGCAGTGCAGTTTAAGGTGTTAGAGGCTTAGGAACATAAATAGCGGAGTGATGCGAACGAGCACCTTCTCTAATTTTCACTGCTTCCCCTCGTTTATGAAATACCATCTCCCATCCTGCTTTCGTAGCCCTGCCAACTGCCACGAGCTCGCCGTTGCCATCCAAGACTAGTACTTCATCATCGGGTCTTATGCCAGGATCTGCTAATAGTACGTGCTTACAGAAGAGCGTCTTGCCCATTGAGACGAAGGATGCGTATTCGTCTTTTACGTATACCCTTAGTTTCGGCTTTGGAAGCACTCTATTAAGCACATAGCCGGCGGCTATGTGTAAGTTAAACCTGTAGTCACGAGCTCTGATGGACAAGTAAGGCTTACCCTCGCTAATAATTAGCCTTATCCTGTTCGTGGTAGGGCTCTCCACGACGAGGATGTCACTTGGAATAAGGTACTCACCTTTAACTCCAAACTGGAACTCAGCTATTTCTCTGAGTTCTAGTAGTTCTTGTAGAGTGGGCTTCCTCGGAGTGATCAATTTTTCTGCGCCTGTGGGCACTATGAAATATAGTGCTTATTAGACTTATCCTTTTCACTCAGTAGTGTCCAGTAGTCCCAACTCCACCTCAGTGACTTCTTGTTAGACACTTTTTCCACGGCTTTAATCAGGTCATCCATCGTTACGTACTTACGTCCCTCTCTAATAGCAATGTAGCCGGCTTCTATAACGCTTAACCTTATGTCAGCGCCCGTGAAGCCCTCGGTGATGTCTGCCAGTAGCTCGTAGTTTATTTCGCCCTTGACTTTAAGCCTTCGCGTATGAATCTTAAATATCTGGATTCTGGCTGCTCTATTTGGGAGGGGAACTTCTATTAGTCTGTCAAATCTACCTGGCCTGAGCAGTGCCGGGTCTAGTACATCAATTCTATTAGTAGCAGCTATGACCTTAACGCGGTCAAGTGGCTTAAAGCCATCTAGTTCGGCTAGGAGTTGCATTAAGGTTCTCTGGACCTCTCGCTCTCCACTCGTCCCGAGTTCTAGTCTTTTAGCAGCGATCGCGTCTATTTCATCAATAAAGACTATGGCAGGTGCTTTGCGTCTTGCGAGAGCAAACACTTCTCTTACTATTCGGGCCCCCTCACCAATGTACTTATTGACCAGCTCGCTTCCAACTATCGCTATAAAGGTTGCGCCAGCTTCCGCAGCAACGGCTTTTGCCAACAAGGTCTTCCCACAGCCCGGTGGTCCATATAGCAAAACTCCTTTAGGTGTTTCTATGCCGAGCTCTTCAAAGATCTCTGGGTGTTTCAAGGGTAGTTCAATGACCTCTCTTATTTCTCTAATCTGCTCGTCGAGCCCTCCAATATCGCTGTACCTGACATTAGGCTTTTCAATGACTTCCATTAGCTGAACATATGGATCAGGGCGTTCGGGCAAAGTATCCACGATAACTGATCCACGCTGGTTAAGAGCTACTCGCGTTCCCGGCTTCAGTACTGATCTATCAACGTGCTCCGCAATATAGACAACAAGGCTCGGACCAGCACTGCTTTTAACAACAGCTCTTCCATCGGGTAGCAAGTCTTCGATATATGCTTCTATGAGTGGAGCAGAGAGTAGTTTTTCGATCTCGGATTTATAGTACTCTAGCTTGCGTTCGAGCCTCTTCTTTTCCTCCTCAAGCTGCTTCAATTTCATTTCTAAATAAGCAATGTAGTCTTTTTCGTCGCTCAGAATAACGCTGAATTCTTCTGTTCTGAGATCCTCGCCATCGTCTTTCTCGTAGTTACTACTCATGTGAACAACCCAGGTATATAATTGCCAAGTGGAAATGTTTAAAGTGACCAGGGGTGTGCTTTGCTTGTCGTATTACTGTGAAATGTGTGGCCGCGAACTTGACGCTAAAACGGCTAAAAAAGCGGTTGTCGAGGGCAGTCTGCTTATTTTGTGCCCAGTGTGCTACGCAAGAATCTCGAAGCGGGAGCCCGTTATACGTGCTCAAGTCACGGCGATAGCCAAAAAAACTAGCCCAGGTTACTCAACGCACTCGAAAAAACCCGCTAGAATCGCCGAGGAGTACGAAGTGGTCGAGGATTATGCAAGTAGAATTAGGGCAGCACGGGAAAGCCTTGGGTGGAGCCAGGACATCCTTGCCCAAAAAGTTGGAGAAAGCGTTTCTACAATCAAGAGAATCGAAGCAGGCAAGCTGAAGCCTAGCATAGAGCTGGCTAAAAAACTAGAGAAAGTCCTCGGCATAAAACTACTAGAACCCGTGGTTCGTGAAGAGCTCTTGCAACACCAAGGCTCTGCAAGAGAAGAGTTTCTAACTATTGGAGACCTAATTAGTTTAAAAGAGGAGAAAAGGAGCAGTTAATGCACTCAAAGGCATTTGTAGTGCTGCCAAAAAAGTACGAGGCGTTTATTGAAGAAGAAATGGCCTTAGTAAGGACTGTTTATAAAGACGTAGTTGGTTACATTGTAGTAAGGAACTCGAATGCAAGGACGTACTTGTCTACTGATAAAGTTGAAAAGCTCAAGGACGAGGACTTCGATACTCTAGTAGTAATGGATCGGCTAAAGCCATCACAAGTAGTAAACCTCGTTAGAAGCCTCAAGAGAGACGTAGTCGACAGAGTCATGGTGATTCTCGAAATATTTGCAATGCATGCTGGTTCTCGCGAAGCACAACTCCAAGTAGAGCTTGCAAGGCTACGCCACTCCCTCCCACTAATTAAAGAAGCCATACGCTACGCCAAGCTCGGCGAGCTCCATGGCTTTCTCGGAGCCGGCAAGTATGGTTACGAGAAGTACTACTTATTGCTGAAGAGGAGAGAGGCGAGAGTGCGCAGAGAAATTGAGAAGCTGAGAGAAGTAAGGAGCTTGAGGAGGAAAGCCAGACTGGAAGCAGGCTATCCAAGTGTCGTTCTCGTTGGCTATACCTGTGCTGGCAAGACAAGCCTGTTTAACGCCATAACTGGGCTCTCGAAGCCCGTGGGCCCCGAACCCTTCACGACGCTAGTGCCTAAGTCGTACAGGGTCAGCTACGGAGACCTAGAGTTCGTGCTCGTAGATACCGTTGGCTTTATACGTGACATACCGCCAGAGATCATCGAGGCTTTTTACGCGACTTTAGAAGAAGTTGCTGAAGCAGACTTGATTATTAACTTGGTTGATGCCTCTAAACCCTTAAACGAAGTAATTAGCGAAATAAAGACTTGTACAGACATCCTTGGCAAGCTAGGGGCTCGCGGAAAGCCGGTTATTTACGCACTGAATAAAATAGACAAACTAAGCAACGACGGCATCTTGAATGTGGTTGAGCACGTTCAAAAAGTAGTAGGCTCTACAAAGCTCATTCCAATATCTTGTACAAGGAAAGTCAACATAAACGCGCTCCTCGATGCTATCTACGAAGAGCTGGTAAAGAGGCGATCACGGTGAGCTCTCTTAACGAGAGAAGAATACACGTGTTGAGATATGGGCACAGGCCAGGGAGAGACAAGAGAGTGACAACCCACGTTCTCCTAGTTGCAAGGGCTTTTGGGGCCAATGGCTTTGTCCTTGGAGATGTGGTAGATGAGTCTATTGAAAAGGCTTACCGCAAGGTCGTTTCGACGTGGGGCGGAGACCTCTACTTTGAAATGGGAGTTAACTCCGAGAAGTACTGCCTTGAGTGGAAGCAAAGCGGTGGCATGATAGTCCACTTAACGATGTACGGGCTTCACATAGATGAAGTAATAGACAAAATTCGCCAGGATAGAAGGGACTTGCTAATAGTTGTGGGAGCTAAGAAGGTTCCGAGATTTTTCTACGAAGTAGCAGACTACAACGTTGCAATAGGTCACCAACCACACTCTGAGGTAGCGGCACTGGCAGTATTTCTGGATAGGCTATTTCAGGGCAGGGAACTCTACTTGAAGTTTAGTAATGCAAAGATAGAGGTTGTACCATCACCTAGGGGCAAGAGAATTGTGAGACTCTCCTAGCGGGCCTCTGTTATTTGAGACGTGAACTTCGAACGGAGAGCATTTGTACCGCGCGCCTCAATATCTAAAACTATTTAAAATTCTTGAAGTGCAAATCACTAAATTGGAGCGGCGGTCGTCTAGCCTGGTCTAGGACGCCGGCCTGCCACGCCGGAGATCCCGGGTTCAAATCCCGGCCGCCGCAC
>JAGDWH010000015.1 GCA_023269765.1 Desulfurococcaceae archaeon | reverse complement strand
TAGGACGCCGGCCTGCCACGCCGGAGATCCCGGGTTCAAATCCCGGCCGCCGCACTAAAAATTCTCGCTTACTTTTCGCAATACAAAGCCTTAGCTGTTCTTAGCCGTTGCGGCAACGTACGGTAGGCAGGTAATGAGAGATTGGTGCTTAGAAGCGGTAATTGGCTTAAAAGCGATAGTTGGGATTGTAGGTATAGGTTGCTAGAGGAAAAAAAGCTTGAAATCCAGCTATTTCTGGGCCTGGAGCCTCCAGGGCTTGGCAGCTCTTTCAAGCCATACCCTAACTTGCTGAACTTCTTCTTCGGGTACTTTGCCTTCTTCTATGCAGAACCACCAGTCGAAGCACTTGTACTTCTTCAGCCGTTCCTCCGCTTCCTGTACAGTACTAGCAGGCGGTACTATAAGGGCGTCACCTATTAGAGCATTGTTAGGCCAGTTGGCTGGTAAAGCCCTACCATACTTATCGCTTAATTGCAGCACCTTAACCAGTCTCAGTATTTCATCGAGGTTTCTGCCCGCTTCTTGTGGGTAGTAGAGGATTGCTCTAATGACGCCTTTATCGTCGACAATTATGACTGCTCTCACAGTATGCGTGGCGGATTGTGCATGTAGAAAGCCGAGCTTTCGCGAAACTTCGCCAGTGGGGTCGGCTATTATTGGAAATGGTATCTCAATACCAAACTTCTCCTTTATCCACTCAATCCACTTGATGTGAGAGAAAGTACTGTCAACGCTTAGTCCTAGTAGTTCCGTATTGATTTTCTTAAAATCCTCATACCTAACGGCAAATCCGATGAACTCTGTTGTGCAGACAGGCGTGAAGTCTGCTGGGTGGCTAAATATCACGAGGTATTTTCCAAGGTAGTCGTCTGGGAGCTTCTTTGGCCCGTGCGTCGTCATGACAGTCATTTCAGGGAACTTCTCGCCAATTAATGGGATCGTGCCCGGCATATTGGTTCACCGTTTACCTAAGATTACTTACTTTACTAACCCCTTTTATAAATTTTTTGGTTTTTAATTTTAAAAAATAAATTAAGAAAACTAACAAGACATGCGAAGAAGAATTGTCGTTGCATGATAGTGGCTGGGCGCAGTGAAGTAAGAGAGCCTCCAGGGGCTCTTTGTATCTAACTACACAGGGACTTCCTTTGGTGAGGTAGGAGTGCCGCCGCCGGGATTTGAACCCGGGTCACGGGCTCGAAAGGCCCGCATACTTGACCGGGCTATACTACGGCGGCGCCCAGGATATATCTACTTTCGAGAAGCCCTTTTAAGATTCGTATCTCTAGCCTGTTTATCTTGCTAAAACCGGGATCCCTGGCCCCTCACATGCATGTTGTAAATTTAGCACGAAAACTTTATATTATATGTTTGTTTATATTACCTACTGGGGATATTTGTGGCACGAGCAAGTACAGGCCTCATTCCAGCTGCAATATATGGTGACAAACTCCGGAGAGTAGTATTTGCTCAGTTAAGAGACTATGTGAAGAAGGATAAGGAATTTGCAGGCAAAATCGCATACTATGTGGGCACATTAAATAGGGCCCTCTTCACGCTGCTCGTAGATGAGCTTAAAGTAGATAAAATGGATGTTGTGAGGATAGTCATAGAGTACGACGTAGACGAGGTAAATAAGGCTATAAACTGGAAATGGGACACTTTGAGAGTAGAAGTGTTCAAGAGGGTTCCTCCCGAGTCCTACGAGGAGTTACTAAAAAAATTCATAGCAAAGGCCCCTGAACTAGCCGTGGGAGTAGTTAAATACGCCCTATCCAAGATCGGTGAAACATTTGATGGAGACGTGGTATACTCACTGAAAATTAACGAAAAAGAGGTAGGAGCAGCCACAGTAGTTCAAGTAGACGAGAATACTGCACTACTAAAACTAGCAGCCGTGATCGAACCCACACCTGCTATATATGAAAAGACCAAATTAGACCTTGCTGGAAGACCTCTCGAGGACGTATTACTAGAGCACTTATCAAGACTGATCCAGATAGGCAGACACGTCAGCTACGACGAGGCCCTCAAGGTAATAAACTTAATCAGAGGCAAAGTAGCAGCAGCTCCTCTTGAAAAGATCGTCGAAGCGGAAGCAGAGTAATCCTAGAAGAACTTGTTAAACTTGAACGTCTTTGAATACCAAGATTTTTCCCCTCCTCCTCCATCCCTCTAATGGTCTATTTAGCCCAACGTTAGGCTAAGTCCCCTTAATAACCACTAGTAAGTTCAGGATATGCAAAGCAAGTATAGACAGATGTAGAGTTCCTCGATCCAGGGAGAGGGGGAATTCTTATAAACCCCCCGGGGGGAAATACTAGTAGGGGGAGGGCTATGCTTACCTACGTAAAGACTAAGAAGGTAATTGGCAGGCACATTTATGGAGAACTCTATGGATGTGATCCGAAACTGCTAATGGACGAGGTATACTTAGCCAAAGTAGTTGAAGAAGCAGTCAAAATCGGCGGATTCACGCTACTTGACATAAAAGCATGGAAAATCAATCCAGGAGTAAGCGTCGTAGCTGTAATACTTGAAAGCCACATAAGTATTCATACGTGGCCGGAATACAGTTTTGCAACAGTTGACGTATATACCTGTGGAAGCAAGGGGGATCCCGTTAAGGCTTACATGCACATTGTCGAAAAACTAAAAGCAAAGAAATATACCATGAAGCAGGCAACCAGAGATTACGAAGACGAGCTCGAGGAGAACCAATGAAATATGACGTAGTTATCGTCGGGGGCGGGCCGGCAGGACTCTATGTAGCCTTCAACATAAATAATCTCGACGTGGTAGTTCTCGAAGAGCACTTTCGAGTCGGCATTCCTAAGCACTGTGCTGGCTTGGTAGGTAAGTGGACTGCAGACATTATTTCAAAAGTGTCGCAAAGGCTAATAACGAATAAGTACAGTTCTGTGAAGTTCTTAACGCCCGCAGGCGTCTTCGACGCGCACTCAAAAAATCCTTTAGTGTACCACGTAGATAGACCTGGCCTGGAAGAAGTACTTGCAAACCTCGTGGAGTCTAAAGGTCACGTGCTCGTTACTGGGGAAAGAGCGAAGCCTTTGCAAGGTTTTAAAGTGAGAACTAGTAAGCAGGAGCTCGAGTACGAGTTCCTCGTTATCGCAGAGGGCGCAAATGGAGTTTTCAGGAGGAGCTTCATTGGTACTTGCGAAAATTACATACTTGGAATACAAGTTGTCGCAAGGACTAAGAGCCCCCTAGACGAAAACACGCTAATAATCGTGTATGATAGTGCATATAACCCAGAGTTCTTTGCTTGGGTTATTCCGCTAGACAGCACGCTAGTTAAAATAGGCTTTGCCGCGAAAAAACCGCAATTAAAGTACATTGAGTACATAGCGAAAAAAGCAGGTGTAGAAATAGCTAGTACTCTGGAGAAATTTGGTGGATTAATACCGCTTTACGAGCCCTTGAAAAACCCCGTGGTAGCCGACAATGTGGTCTTTCACGGCGACGCAGTACCCCTTATTAAGCCCTACACTGGTGGCGGACTTTTCTACATATTCTCACTATCCCCGGTTCTTGCGAAGTACATAGAATCGGGTAAGCTACCTGAGTACGGCTCGGAGTTCAAGAGAAAATTCCTTGTAAAGGTGCTCATGGAGAGAAAAATTGTGGAGATTTTTAGACGTACGAGGTACTTCCTGCCAGCAAAGCCTGTCAGTAGAATGTCCAAGCTGGGGCTACTGACTCCGAGAGATTACGATTACCACTTGCTACTACTTGCAAAATCGCTGCCTCTCGCGCCTCTCCTCCTCTAGGCACTTCTTTATTTCCCTAGCGAGGCTTTTTGCGGCGCTGAGAACTTCTCGTGAAAGATCCTCGCCTACGTCGAGCAACTTGGGGTATATGCCTATTATAAAGATTTCCTTGACGTCGCCGCGGTCTTTTAGCACTTTCAATAGTAGTTGCAGAGGCATGCTGTGAGTTGAAACGGGAAGTACACTGTCTGCGAGAGCGTCTTCGCTTACAATAACCACATCACCTGGTTTACCCCCGTTAAATAAGGCAGCATCAACAATAATCAGTGTCTCGGGCTTTGTATTGGTAATTATATCCATGCAGTTTTCCACTCCATATTCGCACTTGACACAATTAATGCCCTCTTCGAGCAGGTAGTCGCAGAAGACGAGCCCCACTCTGTCATCGCTTCTAAGAGGAGAGCCGACACCGAGTACTAAAAAACTCCTCGATCGAGGGGGGAGGATGGAGCACAATGTAGGGCTACTTTGGTGCATTGACAGCCCTTTTCAGCAGGTCTTCCCATGTAGCATCTACGTACTCTTGCAGGGCCTTTAGAAGCTCTCTATTCTCGGGTCGTAGTAGGTGCCTGAATCTGCCCTGTACTTCAATGAACTTCTCTATTGGCTGCTTGAGGGATGGATTCCTGGCTATTATGAGGCTTCTGTCTGTTAATAGGTATCCTGTTTCCGGCGTCCACTCCCACAGTGGGAAGTAGCAGGTATCAACAGCACGTCTGAGGACTTCGATTCCCAGTTCTTCTGCGTGCCTCCACCCCCGGTTACAACTACTAAGAGCATGTATGAATGCGGGCCCATTCACTTCAATTCCTTTTCTCACTTTTTTGATGAAGTCAACCCAGTGGGCTGGAGTGGCCGTGGCTACATATGGTATTCTGTGGGCAACCATGATTTCGGCTATTGGCTTTTTGTGCTCGGGTTTTCCAGGGATTGCAGAGCCTACAGGGCTTGTGGTAGTCCATGCAAATTTAGGTGTGCCTCCAGACCTTTGTATGCCCGTGTTCATGTACGCCTCGTTGTCGTAGAGTATATACAAGACGTCGTGACCACGCTCAGCCATTCCACTGAGCGCTTGAAAGCCTATATCGTACGTGCCGCCATCTCCGGCAAGGACTACGACGTCGATGTAATCATATTTGAGCCTCCCCGTTCTTTTGAGCGCTTTAACAGCGGCTTCAATACCACTAGCTGTTGCAGCTGCATTTTCAAAGGCGTTGTGTATCCATGGAATAGCCCAGCTAGTATATGGGTAAATCGTGGTTGCTACTTCGAGGCAGCCTGTTGCATTAACAACTACGGTGGGGCCCCTAAACGCGAAGCTGGCGAGTTTAACAATTATAGGTGCTGCACAGCCGGCGCACATCCTATGTCCGGGCAATAAAGCGGGCTTTCTCTGCTCTGCTAGCTGTCTTAAGTTGAGTATTAGTGGTAGCTCGTACTTCTTGCCGGGCTCGAAGATTATAATTTCATGTGGTACTTTAGGGGCAGCCGGTGGAGAGCTCATGAACTCCTCACCCCTATGAACCTAAGCCTCTCTTCCTCGGGTATGTATCCCCTCTTCAGGTCTTCTAAGAGCTTATCGATTATCTGAGCTACGTGAACTGGCTGGAGGTCTCTACCTCCGAGGCCATATATGTAGTTCACGATTAAGGGTCTGCTCTTACTCGTATACAGCGTTGAAACTACATCTAAATATAGTGCTCCAAAGCTTCCAGGCCCTATTCCCTTGTCTAGCACAGCGACTACATTGGCGTTTTCAAGTAGCTCTTTTACGTCTTTTCTCGGAAACGGCCGGAACGATCTAATTCTGAGTAGGCCTGCTTTTACGCCTTTTTCACGATACTTTTTAACGACGCTTCTAATAGTTCCAGCACTGCTTCCCATGGCTACGATGACTATTTCAGCGTCTTCGAGCTTGTAGGGGTCTACTAGCCCGTTTCCGTACTTCCTGCCCGTGAGCTTATACCACTCTTCGTTTACTTCTTTAATAACCTTTTCAGAGTACTCCATGGCCTTTATTTGGGGTATTTTCATCTCGAAGTAGTAGTCATACAGGGCTAGTGGACCAAGGGATAGCGGCCTTCCGGGATCTAGCGCGTAGTCGACTTCCTCAGCGAAGTAATCTACTTTGGTCTTAACGAGCTTTCTCGCTCCACCAAGGAATTCGTAGACAGCCTCGTCTGGAAGTGCATATATGTTTTCAAGCGTGTGGCTCAGGAAGAAGCCATCCAAGTGTACTGAAACGGGTAGCTGTACTTCTGGGTGCTCGGCTATTTTAAATGCCTGTATGGTCGTGTCGTATGTTTCTTGCACGTTTTCAGTAAATAGCATTACCCACCCAGAGTCTCTCATTAAATACGCGTCGCTGTGATCATTGTGTATGTTTATTGGGGCTGAGAGAGCTCTGTTGACAACAGCCATTACAATTGGCAGTCTCATTCCAGAAGCTATGTACAGTATTTCTACCATTAATGCGAGTCCTTGAGACGATGTGGCGGTAAACGCTCTTGCGCCAGCCGCTGCTGCACCCACACACGCGCTCATAGCAGAGTGCTCTGACTCTACTGCAACGAATTCTGTGTGTACTTCGCCATTTGCAACGTACTCGGAGAACTTCTCGACTATGATTGTTTGCGGCGTAATCGGGTACGCTGCGACAACGTCGACGTAACTCTGCTTTAGCGCGTATGCTACGGCTTCGTCGCCGTTGACATTTATCATTACCTGTTTTTCACGGGGATATTTTGGTACAACTTCAAGAACGCTCATAAGGCCTCACCCTCGTACTCAGGAACCATGCTTATTGCTTTCACAGGGCACTCGTGCGCGCAAATACCACATCCCTTGCAGTAGTCGTAATTTACTTGGACTTTCGAGCCACCCCACAAAATTGCCATTTCAGGGCAGAAGAGCCAGCACAGCAGGCACTTAGTGCACTTGTTTTGATCGATGACAGGCCTTAGTGCTCTCCAATCACCTGTCTTTACGTCTGTAGAAAGCCTAAAAGCAATGGCACCGAGTGGTAGCTCTTTCCACGACTTTAACTCGCCCAAGCTCTACACCTCTACGGCTTGTTTAAGTGCTTCGTGAATTAAAATAATGTTTCTCTCTGCAACGTGCTTCTCGAATCTCTCTCTAACAGCTCTTTCAACACTTTCAAGCCTCAATAAGCCTATTTTAACTAAGCCTGCTAACATAGCGGTGTTCGTTATTTTTGCTTTCAGAATTTCGTGTGCCAGCTTAGATGCTGGTATCAAAACAACCCTGTAGTCGCCTTTTCTTATTCCAAGTCTTTCGAAAACCGTTTTTACATCGCCAGTATAGTTCGATATGATCGTGCCACCTGGTTTTAGTCCTGACACAATTTGAGGTGATAATAGCGTGTAATCTAATACGACAACGATGTCGGGCTCATATATCATAGAGTGCACTTCAATTGGCTCGTCACTTATCCTTGTAAAGCTCAACACGGGTGCACCAGACCTTTCCGGACCAAATGCCGGAAAGCTCTGAACATACTTACCTTCATAGGATGCAGCCATGGCGGCTAAATTGCTGGCCGTCCAACCACCCTGCCCTCCACGACTATGCCAGCGTATTTCTACTAACATGCTCCCAGCACCATGGCTAACTATTGTACCTGGCTTAAATATAGCGCGTCCACGAATGCCGCGCTCTTGCGAATCAAGGTGCATATAAAACATACGTGCAGGTATAATTAATGTATACGGATCTGCATTTGGAGCTGCAAAGCGGAATCGCGGGATCTCGTAATGGAAACAGCAGGGGCTTTAACGGTAGCCGGGGTTCTATCGAGGTCGAGCAACAAGTTCACTGTTAACGTCATTATTGACAGGTGCAAAGAATGCGGATTATGCATAGCAGTTTGCCCAACGAAAGTGCTCGAAAAATCAAATATCTTGAACAGGTATGGATACCGCCCTCCAGCACCCGTAAATATTGATAAGTGCATTGGTTGTCGCTTGTGCGAGTACACTTGTCCTGACTTTGCAATATTTGTTACGAGGGCTTAGTGAACATGAAGAGGACCTTTGCATCTGGTAATATGGCAATAGCTGAAGGCGCTATTGCGGCTGGCCTGAAATTCTATGCAGGCTATCCAATAACACCTAGTTCTGAAATAATGGAGTACTTAGCCGAGAAGTTGCCCAGATATGGAGGTAATGTAATGCAATTCGAAGATGAAATAGCCTCAATAAATGCGGCTATTGGGGCTTCTTGGGCGGGTGCTAAGTCTATGACGGCAACATCAGGACCCGGCTTCTCGCTAATGGCAGAGGCCTTGGGACTCGCCGTCATAACGGAGACTCCAGTAGTTGTAGTGAACGTCATGAGGGCTGGACCTAGTACTGGTGTACCTACTAAAACCTCGCAGTCAGATGTGCTCCAAGCCAGGTGGCTTGCCCACGGCGACTACGTAATTCCTGTTTACGCTCCCTGGAATGTTCAAGAGGCTTACGACTTGACTATAAAGGCATTTAACACGTCTGAGAAGCTGAGAACACCTGTTATATTACTGAGCGATGCCGTACTGGCCCACACATGGGAGCCTTTGAACATTTATGAACCGGGCGAAGTCGAAGTAATAAGCAGAAAAGTGCCGGCAGCCACAGACACCACACTTCCTTACAAGCCCGACGCCGACCTAGTACCTCCAATGCCTATATTTGGACGCGGCTTCAAAGCCATTGTAGAGTCGCTGGTTCACGATGAATACGGGTTCTACGCGCCAACAAATAAAGCGTATCGCTCTCTCGTAGGCAGACTCGTGCTGAAAATAATGAAGAACATTGACTACATATTCGAGTACGAAGGCTACTACCTCGAGGACTCTAGTGTATTGCTGGTGTCTTACGGCTCAACGGCTAGAACAGCTTATGTCGCTACTCACGAGCTCAGAAAACGTGGAGTAAAAGCAGGCTTCTTGAGGCTTAAGACGCTGTGGCCGCTAGACTCAGAAAAACTCCCCTCGCTTTCCAAGGCGAGGAAGATTATTGTCGTAGAGAATAACATTGGAAAGATTTACATGGATATTGACAGGATTTTTAAAGACCGCGAAGTCTACCCGGCTTCGGTACTTAGTCTAGAACTTCCCACAGTAAGTGAAGTCTTAGAGGTTGTTGAACAGTGGCTGTAAAAGCCCTTCGGAATATTCACCCCCTCGACAAGCACTTGAGGCTGAGTAGAATACCAACACTCTACTGTCCTGGTTGTGGCATTGGAATAGGACTTGCAGCAATGTTGAGAGCCCTTGATAAGAGAATAAGCGAGGGATCGGTAAATCCAGACAAAGTTGCGTGGGTAGGCGGCATAGGCTGCTCGGCTAGAGCAGTGTTTTACGTAAACTACGATGCAGCACACGTATTGCATGGGCGCGCTATACCATTTGCCGAAGGTCTTGTGTTAGCAAACCCTGAAATACTTGCCATAGTCGTTGGAGGAGATGGCGATATTGCTGGAATAGGTGGAAACCACTTAATTCACGCAGCAAGGAGAAACATAGACATGGTAGTTGTAATGTTTACAAACTTCGTATACGCGATGACTGGTGGGCAGGTGGCCCCAACAACTCCTAAAGGAGTCAAGACGACAACGACTCCTCATGGAAATCCAGAATACCCGTTTAACGTAGTTAAGCTCGTGGCGTCGCTAAACGCGAACTATGTTGCAAGAGCATCAGTCACGACACCTCACTACATAGAGCAGTTCTTCTATAAAGCACTGGGACTCAAGGGATTTAGATTTATCGAGGTAATATCAACGTGTCCCGAGGTATATGGTAGGCACATAGGGCTCAGAGACCCTGTTGAAATGTACATGGAGTTGAAGAAGCGAGTAAAATACAAGAGCAAGCCAAGCATAGAGGAATCCGACATAGACTGGGAAAAGGGCATTGTAATAGGGGAGTTCCTGGAGAGAAACAATCCATCTTACCTAGACACAATCATGGGTGTCGCGAAGTGAAGTGGGAGATACTGATAGTGGGGCGCGGCGGCCAGGGAGTCCTACTAATGGGTAGAGTGTTAGGCTTCGCGGCAGACATTGCTGGTCTACACGTGGTTGTAACAGAGAGCTACGCTGCAGAAACCAGGGGCGGGGAAAGCCGGTCTGACATCATCATAGCTACTTCAAGAGATGAAATAGACTACGTTAAAGCCCAGAGGCCAGACATAGCGGTATTTATGTATCCATTTAACTTAGATAAGTACAAGTCTACGTTCAAGCCGTCAACCATTGTAGTAGTTGACGAAGAGTATGTTGACCCAAGCCATTTCAAAGGCTACAGAGTAGTATCAGCGAGGTTCAGTGAAGTAGCAGAAAAAGTAGCTGGTACGCGCAGAGTTGCAAACATAGTAATACTAGGCAGGCTAATTAAGGAGCTTAACGCCATCAGGTTTGAGCACGTAAGAGCATCTTTAGCAAAGCTAGTTCCACAAAGCTGGCTCGAGTCGAACTTAAGAGCCCTCGAAACCGGTTACAACCTGGAGTAACGCTTCATACTTATGAAGAAGCTGAATATGCGTTTTTATAGACAAGAACTAGTGGACCGGCCGGGATTTGAACCCGGGACCTCCGCCGTGCGAGGGCGGCGCTC
>JAGDWH010000017.1 GCA_023269765.1 Desulfurococcaceae archaeon | reverse complement strand
CATGCAGTCGAGCCCAGGGTTTTCATTAAAGATTCTATTGCTCTTAAAAACCGCTCTTTGACCCCTTGAAACCCCTCAACAACGGAGTTTTTCTCTATTGAGTATAAAGGGCTGAGTTCTTTGGGAGTAGTGTGTTTCAACACCTCAGGGAGCGCCTTTCTTCGGGAGCTTTACGCATGCAAATAATGGAAGAAGCCCCTCATAGAAAGCATTCAACCGCTTTTAAAACCTGTTCAAGCTTCTTGAAACTCTAAGCATGGTATCCTGCTAAGGTGTGAAGGAAGAGCGGCTGTCCCATAAGTAGGCTTGGGTTGTAGCCTGTTTAGTGATGTGGTTAGTTCAACGTCTCCTGCGAGCTGTTTATTGTGTGTATGAAGTTTACGTGCCCTCTGACCGGTACTCATGAAGGGGCAAGTAAAACTGGCAACGTAGCCTCACTACTCCTATCAGCCCCGCATTAGCTTTGCTATGCTGCCTGGTACGCGACCTAGGGTTCTTGCAAACATTATCTCCAGCCCTATGTCGACCTTTGCAAGGCACTCTTGGGGGATGGAGGACCTATGCCTCTATGTCGTGGGCGTGAACACATACACTAAAGGTGTGATAGTCTTCCTCTATATGACCGCTGTAATATTGGAGGCCCTATATAAGCTCTTAACGCGAATTTGTCTTGGTGTATGCTTACGGACCCAATAGTATATGTTGAACGATCTTGTATGAAAAAGTATAGCCTAGTGGTTGTACGGTGGTGATGAGGGCCACTGTTGTTACAATGCTTATGACAGCCAATATAATTGTGTAGTCCGCTGTCTTTAATCTAACAATTTTTCTAAACGTTCTACCAGCCGGGTTGTAGGTGAAAGCTCTGGATTCAAGTACTTTTGCTATATCCATTCCGCGCAGTATAGTCAAGTATACACCTGGCACGACCACGGATAGAAGAGCTGCCGCTTTCACGACTGGGTTTTTGCTTTCAATGGGAGCGCCTCTACACATTTGTGCTTCTTTAACTGAATTAAGCTGTTCGATTAACAGGCCAACTGATGAAAAGCCTATTCCTAAGGCTACAGCCACCTCTGGAGGCATTTTAAGTTTCACCAAGCTCGACACAAGACTACCAATATCTGTAGTCATGGTAAGAAGCCTAGAGTAAAACACGAACGTCGCAAACCTAAACCCCCCTGTTAAACCCATTAAGACAGATTCTAATGCAACTGGGTATGGACCGATGAACCCTATTATCGTGGCTTTCGCCGAGGGCACAACAAAAATGTTGAGGATAATGAACAATATTATGACAGGTATTACGGAGATTATCATTCCCTTTACTCTATGTAATGGTATTTTAGCCAGTTTAAATAGCATTAGTGTTGATAACATTACAACAAATACTAGTACGGGATCCTGTATTAACATGACTAAGGCTATTAATCCTGCAAACATAAAGAACTTCGTGCGAGGATCAAGCCTATGTATTACTGAATCAGCTGGATAATATTCAGACATTCTTCAGCCCCCTTGTTTTGCCACCTGGTTCATGAAAATGTTTAGAGCTTCGTCAACAGTAACTGGCGTGACTGGGCTGTCTATAATTCCCGCTGATCTTAACTTGACAAATAGTTCGACCACGCTTGGCGGCTTTAATCTTATTCTCTTTAACTCATCAACTCTTTCAAAGACTTGATGCGGCTCGCCATCCATTACTATCTTCCCGTGATCCATTACTACTACCCGCCTAGCATACTCCGCAACCAAATGCATGTCGTGAGTAATAAAAATGATCGTCTTGCCGCTTTCATTCAGCCATTTCGCAATTTTCATAATCTGTCTCCTATCAACGGGATCCTGACCAGTTGTAGGCTCGTCGAATATCACTATTTTAGGATCCATTACTAGCACTGAGGCTATAGCAACTTTTTGCCGGTCGCCGCGACTTAGCGAGTAAGGCCTCTCGTTCAAGAGATGTTCTATCCCTAGTAATTTAGCCACTTCTCGTACTTTCTTGTCAATAAGCTGCTTAGGCATTTTTAGGTTTTTCAGCCCGAATGCTATTTCGCTATAAACTTTAGATGAAAACAGCTGCCTGTCTGGATCTTGAAAAACATACCCTACGTATTTTATGAGCTGATGCATTGAAGTGGTTTTTGTATCTAGGCCGAAGACTTTCACTGTTCCAGCAGCGGGTTTCAATAGCCCTATAATCAGCTTAGCTAAAGTTGTTTTACCTGAGCCGTTGTGGCCTATTAGGGCCACCATCTCTCCCTCATGGACTTTCAGTGATACGTTGTCAAGTACTAAAGCCTCTGTATTTGGATACCGAAATGACACGTTTTCTACTTCTATCGCAAGTTTGTCAGAGCCGGTTTTTCTCTCTGCTACATACGAGGTAGCACTCCTTGAAGTTTCCCTGTCCTCTTCTTTAGCTCTTGTCTTCCTGCATTTACTAATGAATTTTGAAAGCCAAGTTAGAGCTTCTTCGACGGTGAACGGCAGTTCTTTCAGTTCCTGATCATCACATTCAAATAGACTCAGGAGCTTATGAGCAAATAATGCGATCTGGGGAAGTTCTAGTCCTAGCTCTTCAAGTTTAGCAATGTTGTCCTGGATTACCTGACGCGGTTTACCATCTGCTACAACCGATCCTTCGTGAATGACTACTAATCTATCCGCCAGTTCTAGGAATTCTTCAATTTTATGCTCAACTATTATAAAGGTTTTCTTAAACTCGTGTAAGATTTTCTTTAATATTTCAATAATAGTTAGTGTTCCAATGGGATCCAAAGACGAAGTCGGCTCATCTAGGACATATACGTCGGGATTCATTGCAAGAACGCTGGCTAAAGCGACGAGTTGCTGCTCGCCTCCCGAAAGAGTAAACGGAGAGCGATTGCGATATTTTTCTATTCCCAGCATTTTTAGTACTTCACTTACCCTTTCATTGATGACCTCAACTGGCAGGCCCAAGTTTTCTAGTGGAAACGCTATTTCATCTTCTACGGAAGCAGTAAGTAGCTGAGAAGCCGGTTCCGAAAAGAGCAAGCCGACTCTTGTGGAGAGGTACGATGTGGATGTAGTCCGTGTATCAATACCAAAAACTTTAACAGAACCTTCTGATACTCCAGTATAAAAGTGTGGTATTAGACCATTAAGTAGATAGCATAGTGTTGACTTGCCAGCACCATTTCGTCCAGCCACAAGGACTACTTCTCCCTGTTTTACTTTTAGATTTATGTTCTTTAAAGCGTACTTAGTCGAACCTGCGTATTTAAAGCTTACATTATCGATTACTATTACATCAGCGTTTTTGTTATCACTGCTCACCACTCATTCACCTTATAAGCTCCAAGAAGGAAAGGAGTTACGAAATCTCTAAAAACCTTTAGTTTTAGCTTTCTTATTGATCCACCAAATTATAATGAGTACTACCACTAGGAGGGCTATAGCAATATAATCTCTCCCTGGCAAGTTCCTCAGAGGATATCCTCCCTTTTGCCACACTTCTCTAATTACTACGAATAGAACGAACATAGCAACAATTAAAATTGCTAACCACAAGCTAGACTTCTTCAATGAAGTTGGCAACACATCTCACCATGGAGCTTTTCCTTCTTTCCACCCAAATACTCCTGGTAGTGCCGCAATTATTGCTGAGAAGACCACTATTTGGTACACTCCATATAAGGCACTATACCATCCAAGGGTGAATGGCCATGTGGGGTAGAATGGGTAAAAGCCTAGTAGCGAATTAGCGAATATGAATAGCGGTGCCTCCACGAAGAATTGAAGTAACCAAGTTATAACCCAGAACACGGGCCACCTCAGCTTCTCGCTTTTTACTCTTAATATAACATACTTGTACACATAAGCCCAATACACCCCCTTAACCGGTTGTAGCACTAGGTCAACTTGCGGAAGACCTGAAGGAATGCCCCTAGCTATTCCCACTATTATTCCAACAATAGGTCCAGCGGCCATACCAGCTAGACACGGCATGAGGGCTCCTAAATCTATTACTAGGGGAGGAGCCAACGTAATTACCAAGCCACTTGCTCTAAACGCAAATGCTGCTGCTGCAAAAGCTGAAGCTAATGCCAACTGGCGTGTTGTCAATAGCGGTTTCCTATGAACGGCTGGCTTAGCGCCTTCCTCGATAGAGGAAGACATTACGCTCATCCCTCTTTAGTTTTTGTGCTTGTTTAAGCTTATAAACCTTTCAATCAACAAAATCTTCATTGTCTGGTAAGCATGATTTAACCGTTAAGATAGGCGGCATCTATGCACAACTCTGAAGGACCGCAAAACATAGAGTACAAACTGTTAGAAGAAGTAGAGAGGACTAAGAAAGAACTGGCATTGCTAGTATCAGACCTCATTAAAATAAAATCCGTAAACCCTCCAGGCGATATGCTAGAAATAGCTGGCTTCATTAAGGATATGTTGGAAGAAAGCGGTTTTGATGTGAAAAGCTTCGAACCCGAGAAAGGTAGAGTAAATATTGTAACTAGCATAGGTAAAGGCAAACCCGAGCTGGTCTTCAACGGCCACATGGATGTAGTGCCCCCAGGAGATTCCTCAAAGTGGGACTTTGATCCTTTCGCTGGTAAAATAAGTGAGGAGTACATATATGGCCGTGGAGCCAGCGACATGAAGGGGGGATTGTCTGGTCTCATAAAATCGTTTACTATTCTATCTAAGTATGAGAAGTACTTGCGTGGAAGGCTCTACCTCGTAATTGTTCCAGACGAAGAAACAGGTGGATACTACGGCACTCGCTACTTGGTTGAAAACAATATAGCAATGGGCGACTACGTGATAATAGGTGAACCGACAGGCATAAGCCAAATAGATATTGGTCAAAAAGGAAATCTGTGGTTAAAACTAATTGCTCATGGGACGGCGACACATGGATCATTAAGCCCTTATTTAGGCGATAGCGCAATTATTAAAGCCTTAAAACTTATCGATGACTTGTACAAAGAAGTCATCAACTTAAGCTCAACTCCCCCTCCCGAGCTTGAGCAAGTCTTAACTAATAGTGAAGAAATCGCTGATAAACTCTTAGGCGTAAAGGGAATAGGAAAAGCCCTACTCAGGAGGCCATCATTTAATGTTGGGATAATTAAAGGGGGGACGAAGATAAACATCGTGCCAGACTACTGCGAAGCCGAGATTGACATTAGAATACCAATTGGTATAACCAAGGAAGAGATTCTAACAAAAGTCAAGAACGTGGCTGGCAAGTACAATGTCGATCTGCTGATAGAAGCAGCCTTTGACGCAAACTATACTCCGCCCTCAAACGAAATCGTGAGAGTAGTTGCTAACTCGATACGCGATGTCACTGGGTCTGAGCCTAAGTTGTTCGTGCAATGGGCTTCAAGTGATGCGAGATTTTACAGATTAAAAGGCATACCAACTATACATTACGGACCTGCTGAAGTTGAAGGAATACACGGCTATAATGAAAGAGTAAAAATAAGTGATGTAGTTACAGCAGCAAAGGTCTATACTTTATCAGCTTTTAGGCTCTTAACGTCACAGTAGCGTCAGCCAGATACCGCGAGAGTGCTTTTTCAATCATAAGGGTGGCTTTAAAGACGTTACGCTTTCTTGACCCGATAAAGCCGTGATTTGGATAGCACTAGCTGGTAATATCCCGCAACCCGGATAGCTATAGTGCTTTGTTGCGATAGGTGCTACAAAGAGTTTGGCGTGCTACACCAACCACTTTAACCAAGTAACCTGAGTGGAATCTCACTCTTAATTCATGTACTGTACGTTGCTGGTTTTCTAGTTTCCTCCATAGAGGAATATTAGCCTAGCTTACTAATTAAGTCCTTACCGAGGTGACTCATTTGTCCACGCTCAAGCATGTAATGGAGGTAATAGACCTCCTAGAACACCCAAGAGTAAATGGTGAGCAAGTAAAGAGGTTTTTCAAAGAAAGGGGGCTGGACATTGAAATTAAGGTTGAGACAATAAGTGGGCCGAAGGGCTCTACGGACTTCATTGAAATAGGGATTCCAGGCGCCTCGGGCAAGAGCAGTGGTGGCGGCTCTCCCACTCTCGGCATTGTTGGAAGGCTGGGCGGGGTTGGCGCGCGCCCTGCTCTTATTGGAATGGTGTCTGACGCGGATGGCGCCATAGTAGCGCTTGCGGCAGCTTACAAAATAGCTGAGATGAAGAAGAGGGGTGATGTCCTGCCGGGAGACGTCGTGGTGACTACTCACGTCTGCCCCAACGCGCCCACGCGCCCGCACAAGCCCGTTCCCATGATGGACTCCCCTGTTGACATATTTGCTCTACTCAAGAGAGAAGTCACACCAGACATGGATGCCGTACTGTCCATTGACGCGACTAAGGCCAACTGGGTTATAAAGCACACGGGGTTTGCAATTACGCCGACAGTTAAGGAGGGCTGGATACTAAAGGTGAGCCCAGACCTGCTGGACATATACGTGAGAGTCACGGGAGAGCCACCAGTTGTAGTCCCCATTACAATGCAGGACATTACGCCCTACTCGACGCCGGTGTACCACATTAATAGCATGATGCAGCCGTGGCTCTACACCAAGGCACCAGTAGTGGGAGTGGCAATAACAGCGCGCATGGCAGTCCCAGGCTCGGGAACCGGTGTCACGAACTTCTTAGCCCTCGAGCAGGCCACGAGGTTCGTCGTTGAAGTAGCAAAGGAGTTCACAGCCGGCAGGGCCAGGTTCTACGACCCCGAGGAGTGGGAAACTATACTCAAAATCCACGGCCCCGTTGCAGAAATACTGAGGAGAGGTGCCCCCTGACCCATAGGTACTTGGGTGCTTCTTCGGCAATGCCGCACTTCGTGGGCCTCATAAGGGTTATTACGCTCACTAACGAGGAGATGCTGAACCTGCACGGCAGGATAATTGAAAAGGCCTTTCCAGAGCTCAAAGTAATCAGCAGGTGTATTGAAGACCAGCCAAAGGGCATTTACAATAGAGAGACAGAGGAGCTGGCAAAGCCCAAGATACTCAGGCTTGCCAGGGAGTTCGAAAGACAGGGAGTTGAGGCGGTTATAGTGAGCTGTGCTGCGGATCCGGCTGTTCGTGAGGCTAGGCAAGAGCTCAAAATACCCGTGATAGGCGCAGGCTCTGCTGCTGCTTCGCTGGCCCTTGCCTACGGCGAGAAAGTGGGCGTGCTGAACCTGACTGAGGAAACCCCCGAGGTAATAAGAAGGGTGCTGGGAAGTCACTTAGTCGCAGAGGCCAAGCCCAGAGGAGTGCAGACAACCCTAGACTTGCTCACAGAGAGGGGAAAGGAAGCTGCCCGAGAAGCCCTGCTTAGGCTGGTAAGCGCGGGCGTTGACGTAGTAGTGCTGGGGTGCACTGGCTACTCCACTATAGGCTTCGCCAGGGTAGCAGAGGAAATAGCGAAAGTCCCCGTTATAGACCCAGTCATAGCAGCAGGAGCCGCTACCCTAGCTGTGCTAAAGCAGAGAAAGGCCTTTCAGCAGTAGGGAGGCGGGGGGTCCTCGTGAGGATTAAAGTAGATGAGAAAACCGCGAAGGCAATCGTGCTGGGGGGCGCTTTCCTCGGCGGGGGTGGTGGAGGAGACTACAGAATGGGGCTTCAAGTCGCTAAGCTCGCCCTCGAGCTCGGAGACCTCTACATCGTGAGCCTCGACGAGCTCAAGCCCGGGGACTTGGTTGCAACGGCCTCGCTTGTGGGTGCTCCTGCTGCTAAGGAGAAGTATGTGAAGCCTGCTCACATGGTCAGGTCAGCCGAGCTGCTGATGAGCTATGCCAAGGTCAGCATAGCCGGGTTTATATCGTCCGAAAACGGGGGGGCTTCGTCAACTAATGGGTGGATACCTGCTGCGCTAATGGGCTTACCGGTGATTGACGCGCCTGCAGACGGCAGAGCGCACCCAACGGGCGTAATGGGCTCGATGGGCTTGCACAAGCTCAAGGACTACGTGTCTATTCAGGCAGCAGTTGGCGGCAACAAGGAGAAGGGCATGTACGTAGAGCTCGTGGCGAGCGGTAGGCTGGAGCGCGTTGACAAGCTAGTGCGCGAGGCAGCCGTTCAGGCAGGCGGCATGGTGGCAGTCACTAGAAACCCCGTAACAGCCGAGTACTTGAGGGGAAACGCGGCTCCAGGGGCCTTGACCATGGCTATGAAGATCGGCGAAATCATTGAGCGCTACTCCACGAGCCCCGAGGAAATGTGCTACAAGGTGATCGAATATATTGGTGGCGGGAGGGTAGTCGACAAAGGTACTGTGGAAGAAGTCGTGCTCGAGACGAGGGGCGGATACGACATAGGCAGGGCCCTCATTAAGGGGTCTAAGACCCTCTACGAAGTGACTATCTGGAACGAGTACATGACGCTAGAAGACAGTAGTGGCGCGAGGTACGCCACCTTCCCAGACCTAATAGTCACTATTGACGCCAAGACCCTCATGCCGAAGACTTCTGCCGAGCTGGTGCGTGGCGATGAAGTGCTGATCGTGGTAATCCCGAAGGAGCTCATTCCGCTGGGCGCCGGCGTTAAGGATCCCGAGATCCTCGCGCAAGTCGGAAACGTGATTGGCAAGAGCGTGTGAGCTGGGGTGCGCTTGCTTGAAGAGAAGAGTTGGGTTTGTCACAATAGGCCAGTCGCCGCGCACAGATGTCACTTCTGACATAATGGGGGTTCTTGGCAGCGACATTGAGGTAGTGGAGTGTGGAGCCCTAGACGAATTAACCGAGGAGCAGATTAAGAGCCTCGCTCCCGTCAACGAGGACTTCTTCGTGACGAGGCTGAGGAATGGGCGAGAGGTAAGGGTGTCTGTAAAGAAGATAGTGACCCTGGTTCAGGGTTGCGTGAAGAAGATAGAGCCCTTGGTGGACATAGTTGCAATAATATGTACTGGCGAGTTCCCGCCGATAGAGTCATCGAAGCCCCTAGTCAAGCTATCTACGCTAATAGAGAGCGTCACGAGGGCCCTTAGCGTCAAGAGGCTTGGAGTCATTATCCCAGATCCAAGGCAGTCTAAGATGGTCTACGAGAAGTGGAAGAGTGTTGCTCAGGACGTAAAGATCGCGAGTGCATCTCCATATACGGGCAGTGAAGAAGAGCTCGTTGAGGCAGCCCGGCAAATGCTGGATCGGGATCTGGTCGTGCTGGACTGCATAGGCTACACTACCAGGGCTAAGAAGGTGGTTGCGGAAGTCGCTGGAAAGCCCGTGCTCCTGCCTAGGAGCCTGCTGGCTCGAGTACTAAGAGACCTCGTTGAGGTGTGAGCCTACTGTGCCAGGTGCGCCTCTGAAGGCTCTCCGCGTCGAGGTTCAGGAGGACCTGCTGAGGGCCTCTGAAGTAGCGCTCAAGACGTGCCTTGGAGTTAAGCAAGGCGAAGTCGTGCTAGTCGTCACAGACGAATACTTGAGAGAAATAGGCTATCACTTGTGGCTGAAGGCGTTGGAGCTGAGCGGAGAGGCCATTTACCTAGAAATGAAGCCCCGAAGCATGCACGGCGAAGAGCCTCCAAGGCCTGTTGCCGAGGCTATGAAGAGCGCTCACGTAGTAGTGGCGCCGACTTCTAAGTCGCTCACGCACACCCAAGCAAGGAAGGAAGCCACCGAGAGGGGCGCCAGAGTCGCAACAATGCCTGGAATAACTAGGGATATCTTTGTCAGGACCATGGGCGTCGACTACAACTACGTTAAGAGGCTGACAGAAGCCGTGGCAGAGGTACTGGATAGTGGTAGCCGAGTTAGAGTTGTCACTGAGAAAGGAACAAACCTCGAGTTTTCAATAGAAGGCAGGAGGGCCAGAAGGAGCACAGGCTTGTTCTTGAACGCAGGGGACTGGGGCAACTTGCCGGGGGGCGAGGCCTACATAGCCCCCGTAGAGGGGACGGCGAATGGAGTAGTCGTAGTCGATGGATCCATGGCGGGCATTGGAGTGCTCAAAGAGCCCATTAAAATGGTATTTAAAGATGGAGTTGCGACGGTCATTGAGGGTGGTGCTGAGGCAAAGGCTCTCAACGAGTTGCTGTCAAGGTATGGCATAGAAGCGAGACAGCTTGGAGAGTTTGGAATCGGGACAAACCCTGGGGCTAGGGTCAGTGGCGTGGTCCTCGAAGACGAAAAAGCCATTGGAACAATACACATAGCGCTTGGCAGCAACTTCGACTTCGGCGGCAAGATCAAGGCACCAGTACACCTAGATGGAGTCGTGCTCAATCCAGATGTCTACGTAGACGATAAGCTCATAATGAAGTCGGGCAGGCTACTGGTGAGCTTCTGAGTGAGAAAATAGCCAGCAACACCGAGTTCATACCGTAAACTTTCAGCACAGTGCCTCTTCCAGGCTTTCACCGGCAATTAACCCGCAAGCTCGTGTACTCTTTCGCCATCTTGGACGAGTTCTCTTCACACGGCTCCACTGCTATTAAAGTCCGCGGATACTTCTCCCAGCCAATTCTCTCTTTCTCCGCGCGACCATCGCCCTCGAGCACTATACTCGGCCGGAGAACTCCAAAATGGCGAGAAGAGTGAAAGGAAAAGGCTAGGGCGGAGAGAAATGTGGCGGGTCTCGCGTGTCTAGTATAATAACGGCTTTTTGTGACTTACAAGGAGAAAAAGTAAAGCAACTAAAAAGTAGAACCCGAGAACAAAAGTAACCCACTAGAGGAGCTATAGAATTTAGGCTGGTAAGCGAGGGCGAGTTAGTCTTAATTTTACAGCCCCCACCTTGAGTGTAGGCGGTTCTCCGGTATACATACTGCCTCGGATGGCTATTTTGGCGAAGAGATGCAATAGCTTATCGAGTAAGCAACAAAGGCATGTAAATGATGAGTCTCTAGCTTGCGAGAAACCTGAACAGCATACATTCCATTCCGTGATACATCCTCAATAAAGCAACCACAGACAGGGTACAAGATCTTAGGACAAAGGAACTCCTCTAAATTTGCTGTGAGCAAATTAGAGAAAGGGGGAAATGCCCCCATATGTGGAAATTCTTACAGAACTGTGCAATTAAGGGGCTGGTTCACACTCGAAGGGTTATTCTAGTTCTGTGAAGTAAAGGTTCCCTGGTTACGTAAGTAAGCATTGGCGGATGCTACGCACATGTGAATCAGTGTTCTCTCAAGTGGCT